>NZ_SMKO01000008.1 GCF_004348685.1 Nonomuraea deserti
GACCACGACCCACACGATCACGGACATTCTGCGCTGGTCAGACTGGCGCCGCCGCCATCAGGCAACCGCCCGACACTGCCACTACCAGCGCAGATCCCAACCATGATCGCGATGTGTCACTGGAGTACTAGCCATGCCTTCGATCGTCCTCCGGTGCGTCAGCGGATGCTCGAATCGGTTCGCCTTGATCGTCCGGTCGAGCGCGCATGACAGGACGAGGTCGGTGGGCCGGGTCCGCACCTTCGTGTGGGGCCCCGTTTGAGCGTCCTGAGCCCCTCCGTGCGCGGCCACATGGCGCACGTCAGAAGACCGGGATGATCTCCTCGGGATCGATGAAGTCCACCTGGACCCCTTCCAGGTCGAGTTCGGGAATCGCGGGGAAGGCGATCCCCCAGCGCTCCACGATCACCCGGATCCTGGCCATGGCCACGCGCCAGTTCTCCGCCTGCTCCTCGTACGACAGGACGCCGAGCCCGGCCTCCCTGGCGTGGTCCATGAGGACGCGGTGGTTGGCCAGGAAGTACGGCGGGAGCTCCCAGAAGCCTTCCGGAGGCTCCCAGAGAATCATGCTGAGGAAGACGAACCCCGCCCTGAGCTGGCGTGTGATCAGCGACTTGGTGTCGTCGGTGAGCCCGGGCCACTCGTTCTCCAGGATGGTCATGCAGATCTGGAGATGGCGGGATTCGTCCCTGCCGATGCGCTGGAACATCTCGCCGAAGACCGGGTGCTGCGTCCCCGAGGCCATGCCCCTGAAGAGCGTGGAGGCGGCCATCTCGCCCATCATGAAGCTGGTGAACAGCACCGGGAGCGAGTATTTGCCCACGGCCGAGTTGTAGCCGTTCCAGTAGCGGCCGCCGTTGTGGTAGAGCCAGCCGATGTTGTTGTGGGCGGCTGATTCGAGGTCGTCGGTGGGCGTCCAGTCGAGCGGCCCGCCCGGCCAGAGCCTGGCGATGGCGCGCTGGCAGCACTCCTCGTGGTTCATCTCGTCACGGGTGATCGAGAAGAAACACTTCCTGACCGGGTCCTCCTCGTGCTTCTCGAACGCCTGGATGGTGGCGCGGGCGAACACCGCGGGCCCCGAGGCGTCGAAGTTCGCCAGGACCGCGAACCAGTACATGATGCCCAGGCGCTGCTCGCGGGTGAAGTCGTCCGGTCGGAGACCGTCCCAGGGCAGGTCGGCCGGGTTCCAGACCATGCGCTTGGACTTCTCGTAGATGGCGGCGAGTTTCTCGGTCTCGACTCGCCATTCCATGGGATAGATGTTGGGCTGCGGGATCTCCGGTGCAGGCCAGAAGCCGCCCTCCGGGATCGTGAGGTCCGCCATGTGTGACACCTCCTCCCCCATCCTGCGTGTCAGCGTCACGTCTTTCAAGTACGGGCGCGCTGGGTGACGGCCACACAGACCAGGACGGCCAGCGCCGCGACCACCGTGACCGGGCCGAAGCGTTCGCCCATCAGGAACCACGCCCAGATCAGGGTCAGGAGGGGCTGGGTGAGCTGGGTCTGGCCCGCTCTGGCGATGCCGCCCTTGGCCAGGCCGGCGTACCAGGGGAAGAAGCCCAGGAACATCGAGACCAGCGCCACGTAGACGAAACCGGCCCATGACTGCGGGGTCGGCGTCATGGGGGTGGTCAGGGCCAGCACCGCCGTGATGGGGACCGTCAAGGGGAGGGACAGGACGAGCGCCTGGGAAATGACCTGCCAGCCCGGGGTCTCCCTGGACAGCCGGCCGCCCTCCGTGTAGCCGACCGCCGCCGACAGCAGCGCGCCGACCAGGAGCAGGTCGGGCCAGGTCGGCATGCCCTGGTGCTGGGTGAGGGTGAAGGCGGTGATGGCGGCGGCGCCGGCCGTACAGGCGGCCCAGAAGAGCGGGCGGGGGCGCTCGCCGGCCGACACGACGGCGCAGACGGCGGTGGCGGCGGGGAGGAGCCCGGTGACCACCGCGGCGTGAGCCGTGCTCGCGCCCAGGTCAAGGGCGAGGCCGCTGAAGGCGGGGAAGCCGAAGACCACGCCCAGGGAGATCAGGACGTAGGCGCGCCGCTGGTCGCGCGGCGGGAGCAGCGGGCGGCCGGTGGCCTTCAGGCACACCAGAGCCACCACGCCCGCCACGGCTGCCCGGCCCAGGGCGGTCAGCCACGGGTCGAAGCCCCGCAGCGCGAAGACGGTGGCGGGGAAGGAGCCGGAGAACGCCAGGACGCCGAGGAACGCCAGGGCGGTCCCGCGACGTCGCCGGCCTCGGTCTGAGGCGGGGACCGCTACTCCAACGCCGATAGTAGCGCTATTCTCCATCTTCATGGACAACGATAGCAGTATCGCCAAAATCGCCGCGATACTGCGTGACGAGGCCGTCAGGCTCGGCCCCGGCGCGCGGCTGCCGTCCAGCCGGGAGATCATGCGCAGGCACAACGTGAGCCCCGTCACGGTGTCGCGGGCCATCGGCCAGCTGGCGGCCGAAGGGCGGGTGGTGACGAGACCCGGCAGCGGGGCGTTCGTGGCGCACCAGGTGGCCAGGGGCGAGGAACCGGCGGACCTCTCATGGCAGACCGTCGCCCTGGGCGACCGGGTGGTCGACGAAGGGCCCGTCGCGGAGCTGCTGGGCGTGGCCGCCGAAGGCGTCGTCCCGCTCACCGGCGGCTACCTGCGTCCGGGGCTGCGGCCCGACAGGCAGCTGGCGGCCGCGGCGGCGCGGGCCGTGCGGCGGCCCGGGGCCTGGGCCATGCCGCCGCTGCCCGGCCTGCTCGAACTGCGCAGATGGTTCGCGGCGCAGGCCGGAGGCGACGTGACCGCCGCCGACGCGCTCATCGTGAGCGGCGGGCAGGCTGCGCTCACGCACGCGTTCCGCGCGCTCGCCGCCCCCGGCACGCCGGTGCTGGTCGAAACGCCCACCTACCCGGGCGCGCTGGTCGCGGCCAGGGCCGCGGGGCTGCGGCCCACTGCGGTGCCCATGGACCGCGACGGCGTACGTCCCGACCTGCTGGCCGAGGCGTTCGCCGTGACCGGCGCGCGGGTCTTCCTCTGCCAGCCCACCCTGCACAACCCGACGGGCGCGACCCTGCCGTCCGGGCGCCGGGCGCAGGTGCTGGACGTGGCCAGGGCGGCGGGCGCGTTCGTGATCGAGGACGACTTCGCCCGCTACCTGACCGGCCAGGCGCCCCCGTCGCTGGCGTCCATGGACCGGCACGGCACCGTCGTCCACGTGGGCTCGCTGACGAAGATCCTGTCGCCGAGCATGCGGGTGGCGGCCGTCATCGCCAGAGGGCCGGCCGCGCACCGGCTGCGGGCCAGCCAGCTCGTCGAATCGTTCTTCGTGGCACGGCCGCTGCAGGAGACGGCGCTGGAGTTCGTGGAGTCACCGGCGTGGCGGCGGCACCTGGCCGCCGTGCACGCGGAGATCGGGATCCGGCGCGACGCGCTGGCCGCCGCGCTCGCCGCGCGGATGCCGCGGGCCGAGCCGCACCTGCTCCCCGCCGGCGGGATGCACCTGTGGGTACGGCTGCCGGCCGAGGTCGACGAGAGCGCGCTGGTGGAGGCCGCCAGGCGGAACGGCGCGCTGGTGAGCCCCGGCCGGATCTACTACCCGTCCGAGCCGCCGGGGCCGCGGATCCGGGTGACCCACATGGCCGCCGCGCACCTGGCGGAGCTGCACGAAGGGGTACGCCGCCTCGCCCTGGCGCTGGACGAGGTCGCCACGAATCCCTGGTCGGGTACCGGGGCAAGCATGAATGCTTGATCCACGCCCATTAGAGTGACCGGCATGCCGTGCCCCGCGGAGCTCGTACGCGACTTCGTGAACACCTACGACGTCGAGGCGCAGGCGGACGAGCTGTCCTCCCCCGCCGAGCTGGCCCTGTGGCTGCGCGAGCACGGCCTGGCCGGGCCGCGCGACCGGGCCACCGACGACGACCTCCACACCGCGATCGCCCTCCGCGAAGGCCTCAGGGCGGCGCTCAGGCGCGAGGCCGCCGAGCTGCCCGCGATGCCGTTCACGATCAGGGCGAGGCGGGGCGAGCGGCCCGAGCCTGCCGCGGCCGGCGGCGGCGTGCAGGGCGGGCTGGCGGCGATCGCCGTGGCGGCCGTGACCGCGTCGTGGGACCGGCTCAAGGTGTGCGCGGAGGGCACCTGCCAGTGGGCGTTCATCGACGCGTCGAAGAACCGATCGCGCTCGTGGTGTTCCATGAGGGTATGCGGTAACCGCACGAAGACCCGGGCTTACCGGGCGAGGAAGAAGGGTTCGCGTCATCTCCAAGGGTCAAACACCGATACGGTGTAAGTCGTGCCTTGTGGCATGAACGGCAGTCGAAGGAGCGGGCCGAGATGGCAGACGTAGGCGTCCGGGCGGCCCGGCGCGAGGATGTGCTCCAGGTTGCGAATACGCAGATCCGCGCCTGGCGCTACGGCTATCGGGATTTCCTCCCCGAGGGCCCACTCGAGCAGATGACCGGCGCGGCTGCGGAGAAGATGTGGTTGCGCCAGTGGGACGAGGCGATCGTCGCCCCGCCCACCCCCATGCACCGGGTGCTGGTGGCCGTGGAGACCATCCTCGACACCGAGGGCTTCCCCGCGCTCGGCAAGGGAGGCAGCGCCGCCCTGACCACTCCCCGGGGCGGCGAGCGCGTGGTGGGGCTGGCCTCCCACGCCCCCGCCGAGGACCCCGACCTCGACCCCGGCGTGGTGGCCGAGATGCTGACGCTGCTGGTCGATCCCGATTTCGTCCGCCGGGGCCACGGCAGCCGCCTGCTCAACGCCACCGTCGACCACCTGCGCGAAGACGGCTTCCGGCAGATCGTCACCTGGGCTTTCGCCGACAACTACGCGGTGCTCGGCTTCCTCGAATCGGCAGGCTGGGGCGAGGACACCGCCGAACGCGTTCTCGACATGGGCCGCCCGATCAGGATGGTCCGGCTCACCACCGACATCAGCTAGAGGGTCGACGACATGGCAACCTCCGGTCAGTGGATCGCGGGCGCCCGCCCGCGCACGCTCCCCAACGCCGTCGTGCCTGTCATGGTGGGCACCGGCGTGGCCATCGGCGAGGGCGGCTTCGTGTGGTGGCGGGCGATCCTGGCGCTGCTCGTGGCGCTCTCCCTGCAGATCGGCGTCAACTACGCCAACGACTACAGCGACGGCATCCGCGGCACCGACGACCAGCGGGTCGGCCCCATGCGGCTGGTGGGCTCGCGGGCGGCCACGCCGCGGCAGGTGCTGACCGCCGCGCTGGGCAGCTTCGCTGTGGCGGCGGTGCTGGGGCTCGTCCTGGTCGTCGTCACGCAGGCGTGGTGGATCCTGCTGGTGGGCGCGGCGTGCATCGCGGCCGGCTGGTTCTACACCGGCGGCAAGCACCCGTACGGCTACCGCGGCCTGGGCGAGGTCGCCGTGTTCGTGTTCTTCGGGGTGGTGCCCGTGGTGGGCACGGCCTTCGTGCAGACCGAGTCGCTCAGCTGGGCGGCGCTCGTCGCGTCGATCCCCGTGGGGCTGCTGTCGTGCTCGATGCTGGTGGTCAACAACCTGCGCGACGTCGGCACGGACGGCCAGGCGGGCAAGCGCACGCTCGCCGTGCTGCTGGGCGCCGAGCGCACCCGCGCACTCTACGTCGCCTGCCAGGTGGTGCCGTTCCTGGTGGCGCTGGCCATGATCCCGATCACGCCGTGGGCCGCGCTCGCGCTGCTCGCCGCGCCGCTGGCGGTCGCGCCGATCAGGGCGGTGCTGGGCAAGGCGGTCGGCCCCGCGCTGATCGCGGTGCTGCAGCAGACGGGGAAACTGCAGATGGCGTACGGTCTGCTCTTCGCGGTGGGGCTGGCGTTCATCTTCTAGGGTGGCCGGGCGTCTTCTAGGGTGGACGGGTGAAGGACTTCATCGCCGGTCTGCCCAAATGCGAGCTGCACCTGCACATCGAGGGCACGCTGGAACCCGAGCTCAAGTTCGAGCTGGCCAGGCGCAACGGCCTGCGGCTGCCCTACCCGGGCGTCGAGCAGATGCGGGCCGCCTACACCTTCGACAGCCTGCCGTCCTTCCTGCGGATCTACTACGAGGGCATGCGGGTGCTGTGCACCGAGCCCGACTTCTACGACCTGGCCATGGCCTACCTCCGCAAGGCCGCCGAGCAGAACGTCCGCTACGCCGAGATCTTCTTCGACCCGCAGGCCCACACCTCGCGCGGGGTGCCGTTCGACGTGGTGATCCGAGGGCTGCGGCGGGCGCTCATGGACGCGGAGGCGCGGCTCGGGGTGCGGGCGCAGCTCATCATGTGCTTCCTGCGCGACTTCCAGGCCGAATACGCGATGGCCACGCTGCTGGAGTCGTTGCCGTACAAGGAGTGGATCGCCGGCGTCGGGCTCGACTCCGACGAGAAGGGCAACCCGCCGGTGAAGTTCGCGGCGGTCTACGAGCGGGCCAGGCAGGAGGGCTATCTCCTGACGATGCACTGCGACGTCGACCAGGACGACGCGGTCGAGCACATCCGCCAGGCCGTCGAGGACATCGGCGTCAACCGGATCGACCACGGCGTCAACATCCTGGAGGACCAGCGGCTGGTGGAGGTGGTCCTGGAGCGCGGCATGGGGCTGACCTGCTGCCCGATCTCCAACGGCTACGTCACCGACTCGATGAAGGCCGAGGCCATCCGCAAGCTGATGGACCTGGGCGTGCGGATCACGGTCAGCTCCGACGACCCGGCCTATTTCGGGGCCTACGTGGGGGAGAACCTGGAGGCCCTGCAGAGCGTGCTCCAGCTCACCAGGGACGAGCTGGCCAGGCTCGAACGCGACGCGTTCGAGATCGCCTGGCTGCCGCGGCACGTCAAGGACGCCTATCTCACCGAGGTGGACGCCTATCTCGCGCAGGGGTGACGGGGGGCGGCTAGCGGCGCATCACCACGCGGGGGGCGATCTCGAGGCCGAGCTCCCGTTCGTGCTCCACCAGCGCGCGCAGCTCGGGCCCCCACTCCGGCTCGGGCAGCACCGTGAAGCCGTGCCGGGCGTACCACGGCGCGTTCCACGGCACGTCGCGGTAGGTCGTCAACGTCACCGCCGGCACACCGGAGGCCCGCGCGTGGTCGATCACCGCGGCCATCAGCCGCCCGCCGATGCCCCGGCGCATGCTGCGCGGGTGTACGGCGAGCTGGTCGAGATGCACGTTGCCGTCGACCCGGCCCAGCAGGGCGAATCCCGCGGGCGGCTCGCCCTCGACCAGGACCCGCCCGGGGTCGTCGACCTCTTCGATCATGGTTGTCCCGGGCGGGAAGACGATGCCCACCTCGGCGAAGAGCCCGTCGGCCGCCAGCTCGACGTCGGCCAGCCCTGCCAGCTCCCCCGCATCCGCCCATCGCACCATCAGAGCCTCCTGAGGGGACCGTCGCCCTCAGGCGATGGAGAACCGGGAGCGGGAGGGCCGCCAAGGCCCCCATGCCGTGGCGGAAGCTCAGACGGAGTCGCCACCCCCGGACGGCATTGCGCTCGTGCTTTCGGGCATCGGTCAGGGCTTGGCCGCCGCCTCCCGCGCGAGCGGAGCGAGCAGCCGTTTTCTTCAGGGCGCGGAGCAGTCACGACGACACGATCTCATGTCTCGGGCGGACCTCGCCTCGGGTATTAATCTTGATGATCGTAGGCCCGGCTGTGCGGAGCCGGGGCCCTCTCCTCACGACGTGCCCACGACCGCCCGGTGGTGGGCACGTCGTGTGCGCGGCCAGGGGCGAGGTCAGAGGTCGAGCAGCGGTTCGAGCCCCACGGTGAGGCCGGGCAGCTCGCGGACCCTGCGCACTCCGAGCAGCACGCCGGGCGTGAACGCCGACCGGCTCATCGTGTCGTGCCGGATGGTCAGGATCTCGCCGTCGCCGCCGAGCAGCACCTCCTGGTGCGCGATCAGCCCCGACAGGCGCACCGCGTGCACGTGGACGCCTTCCACATCGGCCCCACGGGCACCGTCGAGCGCGGTGGTCGTGGCGTCGGGCATCCGGGCCGACCCCGCCTTGGCGCGCGCCTCAGCGACCATCTCAGCCGTACGCCGGGCCGTGCCCGACGGCGCGTCGGCCTTGTGGGGATGGTGCAGCTCGACGATCTCGACGGACTCGAAATAGCGGGCCGCCCGCTGGGCGAAGTGCATCATGAGCACGGCGGCGATGCCGAAGTTGGGGGCGATGAGGCAGTTGGCGCCCGGCGATGCCGCCAGCCATCCGCGTATGGTCTCCAGCCGCCCCTCGTCGAACCCGGTCGTGCCCACCACCGGGTGGACGCCGTGGCCGATGGCCCACTCGAGGTTGCCCATGACCACGTCGGGATGGGTGAAGTCGACGACCACCTCGGCGCCCGCGAGCCCTTCGATGGCGTCGTCCTTGTCGAGCGCGGCCACCAGTTCCATGTCGGTGGCGGCCTCGACAGCTTTGCACACCTCCACGCCCACGCGGCCGCGGGCGCCGAGCACTCCTACCTTGATCACACCGACAACCCTATCGTCCTGCCCGGACGCGCTCCGCGACGTCTCGGCCCGCGCCGCCCGATCGCCCGCACCGACGGCTGCCGCGACGCGACGCAGAAGCCCCGGCCCGAGGGCCGGGGCGCTGCGGACGGTGGCGGCGGGTCAGCTGATGGCGTCGGTGAAATCCTTGTCGCCGTACGGGCCGATCACGGCCAGCGTGAGCGGCCGGTTGAGCACGTCGGCGGCGACCTCGGTGATCTCGTCGGGCGTGACGCCCTCGATGCGCGCCAGCACCTCGTCCACCGACATCAGCTCGTCGTAGACCAGCTCGTTCTTGCCGATGCGCGACATGCGCGAGCCGGTGTCCTCCAGGCCGAGCACGAGACCGCCGCGCATCTGGCCCTTGCCGCGCATGATCTCGTCGGCGGTCAGGCCCTCGGCCACCACCCTGGACACCTCGTCGCGGCAGATCTTGAGCACGTCGTCGATCTTCGAGGGCAGGCAGCCCACGTAGATGCCGAACTGGCCGGTGTCGGCGTAGGCCGAGGTGTAGCTGTAGGCGGAGTAGGCCAGGCCGCGCTTCTCCCTGATCTCCTGGAAGAGCCGGGATGACATGCCGCCACCCAGCGCGGCGTTGAGCACGCCGAGCGCGAACCTGCGGTCGTCGGTGCGGGCCATGCCGGTCGTGCCGAGCACCAGGTTGGCCTGCTCGGTCGGCCGGTCGAGCACCGTGACGCCCGAGCGGGTCTCGGCGCCGGGGCCGCTGGTGCGCGGCGGGGCGAACTCGGCCGGGCCGTCGAGCATTCCCGCCCGCTCGTAGGCCCTGGTGACCAGCTCGACGACCTCTTCGTGGCGTACGTTGCCCGCGACGGACACGACCGTGCGCCGGGGCCGGTAGTAGCGGCGGTAGTACTCGGCGATCCGGTCGCGTCCGAGGGTGTTGATCGACTCGACCGTGCCCAGGATGGGCCGCCCGATCGGCGAGTCACCGTAGAGCGCGGCGGCGAACTGCTCGTGCACCACGTCGGACGGGTCGTCGTCGTGCATGGCGATCTCTTCGAGGATCACCCCGCGTTCCGACTCGACGTCCTGCTCGGCCACCAGCGAACTGGTCACCACGTCGGCGAGCACGTCGACCGCGATCGGCAGATCCTCATCGAGGACGCGCGCGTAGTAGCAGGTGTACTCCTTGGCGGTGAAGGCGTTGATCTCACCGCCGATGCCCTCGATGGAGGCGGAGATCTCCATGGCGTCACGCGTGGGGGTGCCCTTGAACAGCAGGTGTTCGAGGAAATGCGTGGCGCCCATGTGTTCGAGGGCCTCGTCACGCGAGCCTATGCCGACCCACATGCCGACCGCGACGCTGCGCACGGTCGGCATGGTCTCGGTCACCACGCGCAGCCCACCCGGCAGGACGGTGCGCCTCACCACCCCGGCGCCGTCTTTGCCGGGGTGCAGCGTCGTCGTGCTCACGGAGACTCCTTCGTGAGCACGCCGCCGTTGATGATGGTTGCCTGGCTGAGCTCGCTCACGAGTTGCGGTCGTCCCCCTCGTTACGGCTGCTGCGCACGCGGGTGCGGGTGCGGCGGGGCCGCTCGGACCGGTCGTCGGCGGCCTGCGCGGGCTGCTCGGGATCGGCGTCGTCACCCTCGGCGGACCCGGAGGCGGCTTTCGCCTCCTTCTCGGCGGCCTCCCGCTCGATGACCTCGACCGGCACCAGGGAGAGCTTGCCCCGGCCGTCGATCTCGGCGATCTCCACCTGGATCTTCTCGCCCACGCTCATCACGTCTTCGACGTTCTCGATGCGCTTGCCGCCGTGCAGCTTGCGGATCTGCGAGACGTGCAGGAGGCCGTCCTTGCCGGGCATGAGCGAGATGAACGAGCCGAAGGCCGCGATCTTGACGACCGTGCCCAGGTAGCGCTCGCCGACCTCCGGCATGTGCGGATTGGCGATGGCGTTGATCGCCGAACGGGCCGCCTCGGCGGACGGGCCGTCGGTGGCGCCGATGTAGATCGTGCCGTCGTCCTCGATGGTGATCTCGGCGCCCGTGTCGTCCTGGATCTGGTTGATCATCTTGCCCTTCGGGCCGATGACCTCGCCGATCTTGTCGACCGGGACCTTGATGGTGATGATGCGCGGCGCGGTCGGGTTCATCTCCGCCGGGGAGTCGATCGCCTCCTGCATCACGTCGAGGATCGCCAGGCGGGCGCCCTTGGCCTGCTTGAGCGCGCCGGCCAGCACCGAGGCCGGGATGCCGTCGAGCTTGGTGTCGAGCTGGAGCGCGGTGATGACGTCCTTGGTGCCGGCGACCTTGAAGTCCATGTCGCCCATGGCGTCCTCGGCGCCGAGGATGTCGGTCAGCGTGACGTAGGTGTCACCCTCGCCGATCAGGCCCATCGCGATGCCCGCGACCATCTCCTTGAGCGGCACGCCGGCGTCGAGCAGCGCCATCGTGGAGGCGCAGACCGAGCCCATCGAGGTGGAGCCGTTGGAGCCGAGCGCCTCGGAGACCTGGCGGATGGCGTACGGGAACTCCTCGCGCGTGGGCAGCACGGGGATCAGCGCCCGCTCGGCGAGCGCGCCGTGGCCGATCTCGCGTCGCTTGGGCGAGCCCACCCGGCCGGTCTCGCCGGTGGAGTAGGGGGGGAAGTTGTAGTTGTGCATGTAGCGCTTGGTCCGCTCGGGGTTGAGCGTGTCGATGACCTGCTCCATGCGCAGCATGTTGAGCGTGGTGATGCCCAGGATCTGGGTCTCGCCGCGCTCGAACAGCGCTGAGCCGTGCACCCGGGGCACCACGTGCACCTCGGCCGACAGGGCGCGGATGTCCTTGGTGCCGCGGCCGTCGATGCGGACGCCCTCCTTGATGACCCGCTCGCGCATGAGCTTCTTCATCGCCGAGCGGAACGCGGCGGAGATCTCCTTCTCGCGGCCCTCGAACTCGGGCAGGAGCTTCTCGGCGGCCAGCGCCTTGACCTTGTCGAGTTCGTTCTCGCGCTCCTGCTTGCCGGCGATGGTCAGCGCGGCGGCCAGCTCGGTCCTCACCGCGGCCTCGACCGCGTCGTAGACGTCGTCCTGGTAGTCGAGGTAGACCGGGTATTCGGCCGTCTCCTTGGCCGCGACCCGCGCGATGCGCGCCTGCGCCTCGCACAGCACCTTGATGAAGGGCTTGGCGGCATCGAGGCCCTGGGCCACGGTCTCCTCGGTCGGCGCGACGGCGCCGTCGGCGACCAGCTTGAGCGTGTCCTTCGTGGACTCGGCCTCGACCATCATGATCGCGACATCGCCGTCGGCCAGCACGCGGCCCGCCACGACCATGTCGAACGTGGCCCGCTCCAGCTCGTGGTGTGTCGGGAACGCCACCCACTGGCCGTCGATCAGCGCGACGCGCACGCCGCCGATCGGGCCGGAGAACGGCAGGCCGGCGAGCTGGGTGGACAGCGACGCGGCGTTGATCGCCACCACGTCGTAGAGGTGGTCAGGGTTGAGCGCCATCACGGTGGCGACGACCTGGATCTCGTTGCGCAGCCCCTTGACGAAGGACGGGCGCAGCGGCCGGTCGATCAGGCGGCAGGTGAGGATGGCGTCCTCGGAAGGACGGCCCTCACGGCGGAAGAACGAGCCGGGGATGCGGCCAGCGGCGTACATGCGCTCTTCGACGTCGACCGTGAGCGGGAAGAAGTCGAGGTTCTCCTTGGGCGACTTGGACGCGGTGGTAGCGGAAAGCACCATCGTGTCGTTGTCGAGGTAGGCGACGGCGGAACCCGCCGCCTGGCGTGCGATACGGCCGGTCTCGAACCGGATCGTGCGCGTGCCGAACGAGCCGTTGTCTATGACGGCTTCAGCAGTGTGGACACCCTCCACGGGGGACCTCCTTGTGGTCGGTCTCCCGCGCCCTTTTTCTCACCGGCACCCTCGTTAGGTGCAGCGCCGGTCTTCGATCGAAGCGCCCGGTCTTTCCTACCGGAAGCCACTACCGAGGACCGGCCCGCAGGCGTCGCGGGTCGCATGGTGCTAAGCGGACGCGGGGGCTGTGTGTCTCGGATCTTCAGTTGTACGCCGGGCGCGGGATGCGTTCGTCGCCACGCGCCCGGACATATGGCTGCGGCCATATGCGAAGGGAGCGGCGCGGACGCCGCTCCCTTTCATGCTATCGGCGCAGGCCGAGCCGCTCGATGAGCGAACGGTAGCGCTGGATGTCGACCTTCTGCAGGTATTTCAGCAAGCGGCGCCGGCGGCCGACGAGCAGCAGCAGGCCACGACGGCTGTGGTGGTCGTGCTTGTGCGTCTTCAGGTGCTCGGTGAGCTCGCTGATGCGCTTGCTGAGCAGGGCGATCTGAACCTCGGGCGACCCGGTGTCGCCTTCGGCCGTCGCGTATTCGCTGATGATGGACTTCTTGGCAGCGGTGTCGAGGGACACGGCTCTCCTTTGAGCTACGGGCACGCACGAGTGATGGTGAGTGTGCGAACGACCGTGCGTGCCTACAGTCGCCGCGTGAAGGCCTTCATGGGCAGCGCGCAGCACCGCCGCTACAGAGCCGACATGCAAGGTTACCACCTTGCGCAGGGTCGTCGGGACACACGGCGCGGGACACGCGGAGGCCGGGTCGGAGGTCAGCCGGTGATCCTCCGGGTGGCCTCGACGTCGGCGTGGATCTGGGCGATCAGCGCTTCGATCGACTCGAAGCGGGTGTTGCCGCGCAGCCGCGCCGCGAACTCGACCGCGACGTGCGCGCCGTACAGCTCCAGGTCGTCGCGGTCGAGCGCGTACGCCTCGACGGTGCGCGGCACGCCCTCGAACGTCGGATTGGTGCCGACCGAGATCGCCGCCGGCCACCGCTCGCCCTCGTAGAGGGCGGGCAGGTTGGCGACGGGCACGCACTCCAGCCAGCCGGCGTAGACCCCGTCGGCCGGGATCGCGGTGTGCGGGGGCGTCTCCACGTTGGCGGTCGGGAAACCGAGCTGCCGCCCCCGCTGGTAGCCGCGCACGACCACGCCCTCCACGCGGTGCGGCCGCCCGAGCCGCTCGCTCGCGCCCTCGACGTCGCCGGCCACGAGCAGTTCGCGGACGGCGGTCGAGGAGACGCCGTCGAGCAGGGGCACGGCCTCCACCTCGAAATCGTATTTATCGCCCAGCGTCCGCAATGTCTGGACGTCTCCGCTGGCTTCATGCCCGAACACGAAGTCCTCCCCCACGACCACGACCGCGGACCGCAGCCGCTCGGCCGCCACGCTCTGGACGAAGTCGTCAGGGCTGGTCCGCTGCAGCGCGAGGGTGAACTCCACCACGTCGACCTCGTCGACCCCCAGCCCGGCCAGCAGCTCGCCCCTGCGCCGCAGGCTGGTGAGCCGGTGCGGGTGCGACCCCGGTCGTACGACCTCCTCGGGATGCGGCTCGAAGGTGACCGCGACGCTCCGCAACCCTCGCTCGCGGGCGACGGCCACCGCGCGCTCGATCACCCGCCGGTGCCCGCGGTGCACCCCGTCGAACACGCCGATGGTGACGACAGACCTTCCCGAACCCTGCACGCCAGGCCCCATTCGCTCGTCCACGGATCAACCGCACCCAAGCCTGCCATGCGCGTCGCGGTCGCCCGCAACCCAGGGGGTCGTCACCGCGCCGGCTCGTCCCGGCGACCTTCCTCCGTCAACGGATAGGATCGGGCATCGTGCCTCGTTACGCGCTTCTGATCCTGCCCGCCTTCAACCGGGTCTACGCCGAGAGCTCCGTCCGGCTGACCCGCAACGAGCTGGCCGTCTTCAGCGCGCGCGGCCTCGGCGGGCAGGTGGCGGCCGGCGACGAGACCGTCATCGGCGGCGTCCCCTACGTGACGTTCGAGACGGCTGAGCCGCTGGCGGAGCCGCACCTCTCGCTGCTGTCGAATCTCTCCTCCGTCTACGCCCTGTTCGGCGTGGAGGGCGAGTTGCTCAGGCCGCTGACCGCGCGCCCGCTCGACCGGCTCAGCAGCGACCTGATCACCATCCAGAAATACGCCGGCAAGACCAACGAACACTTCACCAAGCTGCTGCTCAACGTCACCGCGCTGGCCACGGGCAAGGGGCTGGGCGAGCGGCTGGCGGTGTTCGACCCGATGTGCGGCCGCGGCACGACCCTCAACCAGGCCCTCATGTACGGCTACGACGCCTACGGCCTCGACGTCGACGGCAAGGACTTCGAGGCCTACGCCGCTTTCATCAAGACCTGGCTGCGCAACAAGCGGCTCAAGCACACCGCCGAGACCGTGCCGGTGCGCCGCGAGCGGGCGCTGGCCGGGCGGCGGCTCAACGTCACGTTCGGCCTGTCGAAAGAGGCGTTCAAGGCCGGCGACGTGCAGCGCCTGACCGTGGTCAACGCCGACACGCTCAAGAGCCGCGAGTTCTTCAAGCCGCGCTCGTTCGACGTCGTGGCGACCGACGCCCCCTACGGTGTCCAGCACGGCAGCAAGGGCGGCGGCGGGTTGTCGCGCAGCCCCATGGAGCTGCTGAGCAGGGCCGTGCCCGGCTGGGCCGAGCTGCTGCGCCCCGGCGGCGCGATGGGCATCGCCTGGAACACCTACGGCGGCAAGCGCGCCGAGCTGGCCAGGATCCTCACCGGCGCCGGCCTGGACGTGCTGGACTATCCCGACTTCGAGCACTGGGTCGACCAGGCGATCGTGCGTGACATCATCGTCGCCCGCAAACCTGCCTGACCGCGCTCACCCCGCGAAAATACCGGCAAGCTCCCTGACCGCGCTCAGCCCGCGAAGACGGCGATCGGCTTGGCGAGCGCGCCCCGCTCCTCCACGAGCGCGAGCAGCTCGCCGTCCGGCCCGAACACGCCGATCGGCCCCGCGCCGAGCCCCGTGGCGGGCAGCCGGCCGCCGTGCCCGATCACGCGCGCCTCCTCCGCGGTGACGTCCCTGCGCGGGAAGGCCGCCGCGACCGCCGCGCCGATCGGCAGGATCTCGCACTCCTCGGCGAGCTGCTCGACCGTCCTGGCCAGCGACAGGTCGTAGGGGCCCACCCGGGTGCGCCGCAGCCGCGTCAGGTGGCCTCCGACGCCGAGCTCCGCCCCGAGGTCGCGCGCCAGCGCGCGGATGTAGGTGCCGCTTGAGCAGGTCACGACCGCGTCGACGTCCACGGCCTCGTCGCCGGCCCTGATGTCCAGCACCTGGAACTCGCTCACCGTCACCGGCCTGGCCTGCAGCTCGACCGTCTCGCCCGCGCGCGCCCTCTTGTAGGCCCGCTGCCCGTCGACCTTGATCGCGCTGACCTGGGGCGGGATCTGCATGATAGCGCCCGTCAGCGCCGTGACGCCCTTGTGGATCTCAGCCGGGGTGACGGCCGAGGCCGGGACCGAGGCGGTGACCTCGCCCTCGGCGTCGTCGGTGTTGGTGCTCACGCCGAGCCTGATCGTGGCTTCGTAGACCTTCTCCGTCAGCGCCAGATGACCGAGCAGCCTGGTCGCCTTCTCCACGCCGACCACCAGCACGCCCGTCGCCATCGGATCGAGCGTGCCCGCGTGCCCCACGCGGCGAGTGCCCGCGACGCGCCGCATCTTGGCCACCACGTCGTGGGACGTCCAGCCGTCCGGCTTGTCGACGACGATCAGACCGCTCTGAGCCATCAGGCCTTCCTCAGCTCTCGCCGGAACTTCACCATCGTGTCCTCCACGCTGTCCTGGGAGGTGTAGCCGGCCGCGTTGTGGTGCCCGCCGCCGCCCAGCGCCGCGCACACGGCGGCGACGTCGACGGCTCCCTTGGACCGGGTGGACACCTGCCAGTAGCCCTGGTCGTCCTCCTTGAGCACCACCGCGACCTCGGCCTCGTCGGTGCGCCGCAGGATGTCGATGACGCCTTCGAGCTCGGAGTAAGGCAGCCCGTACGCGGCCCGGTCGACCTGCGACACGTACGTCCACACGAGCCCGTCCTCCAGCGTCACCCGCTCCAGCGCCCCTGCCAGCACCTTGAGATAGCCGAAGGGGGAACGGTCCCACAGCTCACGGGCGATCTCGTCGGTGCGCAGCCCGGTGGCGACCAGCCTCGCCGCCATGTGGTGCACGGCGGGCGTGGTCGTGGAGTGGCGGAACGATCCGGTGTCGGTCACCAGGCCCGCGTACAGGCAGGTGGCGATGTCGCGGTCGAGCTGCCCGCCGAGCCGGTAGATCAGCTCCTCGGCCAGCATGGCCGTGGCCGCGGCCGCGGAGTCGATGAGGCTGAGCGTGCCGAACTCCCCCTCGTTGGAGGGGTGGTGGTCGACCACGATGACCTCACGGGCTCTGGCGGTGCTGGCGCCCAGGAGCCCCAGCCGCTGGAACGTCGACGAGTCGAACGTGATCATCAGGTCGGGGGACTCGGGGAACTCCTCCGGCGGCACCAGCATCTCCTGCCCCGGCAGGAACCGCAGCAGCCGCGGCACCACGAAGTGGTGGTCGCCGAACGACGTCACCACCCGCTTGCCCATCGAACGCAGCGTGAACGCGACGGCCAGCATCGAGCCGAGCGCGTCGCCGTCGGGGGTCACGTGGCAGGCCATGGCCACCTCGTCGGCCTGCCGGATCAGATGCAGCGCCCGGCTCCAGGCGGCCTCGGGAACCGCGCACTCGTCCGGTGGCCGCCCGTTGACCCGGGGCGGCTCCGCCCTGTCGCGTACGTCGGGCGTCACGCCTGGTCGTCCCCACCAGCGGCACCCCCGTCTTCGCCCTCGTCGGGCTTGCGGTAGGGGTCGGCTTCGCCCGCGTAGGTGGCGCTCTGGGCCTGCCGTGCCACCTCGGCGTCGCGTGCCCTGGCGGCGTTGATCAGATCGTCGAGCTGACGCGCGCTGTCGGGCAGCGGGTCATGCTTGAAGGTCAGCGTGGGGGTGAAGCGGACGCCGGTCTGGCGTCCGACCTCGGAGCGGATGATGCCCTTGGCGCTCTCGAGGGCCGCGGCGCTGTCGGCCCGCTCGGCCTCCGAGCCGAACACCGTGTAGAACACCGTCGCCTCACGCAGGTCAGCGGTGATGCGCGTGTCGGTCACGGTGACGAAGCCCAAACGCGGATCCTTGATCCGGCGCTCCAGCATCTCGGCGACGATCTGCTGGATGCGGTCGGCGAGCTTGCGCGCTCGTGCGGCATCCACCATGGTTCGCTCCCCCTCACGCACGACCTGGCCGTGCAGTCGTTCAATCTTCGTCGGTGTAGAGCCGGTGCCGGGCCGACAGCAGCTCGATCTCAGGGCGGAAGGCCACCAGCCGCTCGCAGGCGTCCAGCACTTCCTTGCAGTTTCCCGCTGAGGCGGAGACCACCGCGATGCCGATTTCCGCCCTGCGGTGCAGGTCGAGATGGCCGGTCTCAGCCACCGCGACGCCGGGATAACGGCGCTGGACCTCGGCGATCAACGGGCGTACGGCAGAGCGCTTCTGCTTCAGCGATCGCACGTCGCCGAGCAGGACGTCCAGGGTCAAGGCACCCACATACATCGTTGGCTACCACCGCTTGTCCTGGTGGGGTGGACGCACGACCGGCCTGCTGCGGTGGGGACCAGGCCAGGGCGTGCGAGAGGCGCCCGGCGGATGTCCCGCCGGGCGCCCGGCCGCGCGTCACGCGCGCGGCTTCTCCCGCATCTCGAACGTCTCGATCACGTCGTCGACCCGCAGATCGTTGTAGCCGATCCCGATGCCGCACTCGAAGCCCTCACGGACCTCGGTCGCGTCATCCTTGAAGCGACGCAGGGACGAGACGGTCAGGTTGTCGGCGATGACGACGCCATCGCGGATCACCCTGGCCTTGCTGTTGCGGACGATCACGCCGGAGCGGACCAGCGAACCGGCGATGTTGCCGATCTTCGGGACCTTGAAGACCTCGCGAACCTCCGCGGTGCCCAGCTGGGCCTCTTCGAACTCGGGCTTGAGCATGCCCTTGAGCGCCGCTTCGATCTCCTCGATCGCCTGGTAGATGACCGAGTAGTAGCGGATGTCGACGCCCTCGCGCTCGGCCAGGTCGCGCGCCCGGGGCTCGGGGCGGACGTTGAAGCCGATGATGACCGCGTTGTCGTCGGCGACGGCCAGGTTGACGTCGTACTCGGTGATCGCGCCGACCGCGCGGTGCAGGACACGGAGCCTGACCTCGTCGCCGACGTCGATCTTGAGCAGGGCGTCTTCCAGGGCCTCCACCGAACCGGACACGTCGCCCTTGATGATGAGCTTGAGCTCGTCGACGCTGCCCTTCTCGAGGTCCTTGAAGATGTCCTCGAGGCTGCGGCGACGGCTCGACTTCGCCATGTCGGCGCTGCGCTTGCGCGCCGCGCGCTGCTGGGCGATCTGCCGCGCCATCCGGTCGTCGGTGACGACGATGAAGTTGTCACCGGCGCTCGGCACGGCCGTCAGACCCATCACCAGGACCGGACGGGACGGCGTGGCCTCCTCGACCGGCTCGCCGGTGTCGTCGAGCAGGGCGCGGACGCGGCCGAAGGCCTCGCCGCACACGATCGAGTCGCCCACCCGCAGCGTGCCGCGCTGGACCAGGACGGTCGCGACGGGGCCACGGCCACGGTCGAGGTGCGCCTCGATCGCGATGCCCTGAGCGTCCATCGACGGGTTGGCCCGCAGGTCGAGCTCGGCGTCCGCGGTCAGCAGGATGGCCTCGAGGAGCTGCTCGATGCCCGTGCCGTTCTTCGCCGAGATGTCGACGAAGAGGGTGGAGCCGCCGTATTCCTCCGCCACCAGGCCGTATTCGGTGAGCTGGGCGCGGACCTTGTTGGGGTCGGCGCCCTCCTTGTCGACCTTGTTGACCGCGACCACGACCGGCACCTCGGCCGCCTGGGCGTGGTTGAGCGCCTCGATCGTCTGCGGCTTCACGCCGTCGTCGGCCGCGACCACCAGCACCGCGATGTCGGTGGACTTGGCGCCTCGGGCACGCATGGCGGTGAACGCCTCGTGACCCGGGGTGTCGATGAAGGTGATCTTGCGGTCTTCACCCTCGTGCTCGGCGGAGACCTGGTAAGCGCCGATGTGCTGGGTGATGCCACCCGCCTCGCGCGCCACCACGTTGGTCTTGCGGATGGCGTCGAGCAGCTTCGTCTTACCGTGGTCGACGTGACCCATGACGGTCACGACCGGCGGGCGCGCGGCCAGGTCGGCCTCGTCGCCCTCGTCCTCGCCGAACTCGATGTCGAAGGCCTCGAGAAGCTCGCGGTCCTCCTCCTCCGGGCTGACGACCTGGATGTTGTAGTCGAGCTCGGCGCCGAGCAGCTGCAGCGTCTCCTCGTTGACCGACTGCGTCGCCGTCACCATCTCGCCGAGGTGCAGCATGATCTGCACGAGCGAGGCGGGGTTGGCACCGATGCGGTCGGCGAAGTCGGACAGCGACGCGCCCCGCGGAAGGCGGATCGTCGCGCCGTTGCCGCGAGCGACCTGCACGCCGCCGATCGCGGGCGCCGACATGTTGTCGAACTCCTGGCGCCTCTGCCGCTTGGACTTGCGGCCACGCGCCGGACGACCGCCGGGACGCCCGAAGGCTCCCGCGGTGCCGCCGCCACGACCGCGACCGCCGCCACCAGGCCGGCCGCCGAAGCCGCCGGGACCGCCGGTGCCGGTGCGCGGACCGGCACCGCCGCCACCGGGACGGCCGGCGTAGCCGCCGCCACCGCCACCGGGACGACCGCCACCGCCGCCACCACCGGGGCGGCCACCGCCGCCGGGACGACCGCCACCGCCACCGCCGCCGCCACCGCCGGGACGGCCACCGCCGCCACCGCCGGGGCCGGCAGGACGGCCCTGCGGCATCATCATCGGGTTGGGACGCGGACCACCGGGACGGGGACCGCCCGCACCGGGACCGGGACGCGGTCCGCCCGCGGGCGGACCAGGACGCGGTCCGGCGGCGCCGGGCCTGCCCTCGCCACCGCCACGGCCCTGCGGCGGACGCGGGATCGCGCCGTCGCGCGGCGGGCCGTCACGGCGCTCACGCTGGCCGGGACCGCCACCGTCGCGGTTGCCTCCCGGACGCGGCGGACGGGACTGGCCCATGCCGCTGGCGTTGGAAGAGAACGGGTTGTTGCCGGGACGCGGACCACGCGGACCGGGCTTGGGACCCGGACCGGGACGCGGGCCGCCGCCGGACTGACCGCCTGGACGCGGCGCCTGCGGGGAGCCGCCGCCTCCGGGACCCGGACGGGGCGCGGGACCGGGCTTGGGACCCGGACGGGCCGCCGGACCCGGCCGCGGGCCGGGACGGGCGGGCGCGCCGCTCTCGAAACGTGCCTGCGGTGCGCCGGACTCGCCGCGCGCCGCCTCGGGCTGCTGCTGCGGCTGGTGCGGCATGGGCACCGGCGGACGCGGCTGCGCGCCGCCCGCGGGGCCCGGACGCGGACCGGGCTTGGGACCCGGACGCGGTGAGGGGGCCGGCGCCTGCGCGCCGTTACCGGCCTGGCCGTCGGCCTGCCGGGGGGCAGCCCTCGGGGGCTGCGGTTTGCTGGACGGCTGACCGCCGCCTCTGGAGGGCCCACCCTTGGATGCGCCCAGAGCTTCGGTGAGCCTGCGGACCACCGGCGCTTCGATGGTCGAGGACGCCGAACGGACGAACTCCCCCATCTCTTGGAGCTTGGCCATGACGACCTTGCTCTCTACGCCGAACTCCTTAGCGAGCTCGTATACCCGGACCTTCGCCACTGCACTCCCTTACTCGGCCCGGGAGGCTGGCTGTGCCGTCCGGACCGTCGCTACCTTGACGTCTTCATCGCCGCGTGCTCATCAGGCGCTCATAGCAATCTGACTCCGCCCATCAACTCGGCGTCCTACATGACATTTCGTGGTTCTCCTTCCAGGTGCGCCCGCACGCGCGAGACGTCAAGCGGCCCCGGCACGCGGAACGCGCGCGGGAACGCTCGGCGACGCTCGGCAAGCTCCAGACAACTCGCGGACGGGTGCAGCGATGCACCACGCCCGGGGAGCCGTCCTCGCAGGTCGGGGACCACGTGGTCTTCGACCCGCACCAGGCGGAGCAGCTCGGACTTAGCCGTGCGAACCCTGCAGCCCACACAGGTGCGCTGTGGGGCGGCCAGGCCACCATATTCCAGCTTACCGTGTCGACGCATCTACGGAACCGGCGGCATCCTCGGCTTGGGTGTCAGGACGGATGTCGATCCGCCATCCTGTCAGTCGCGCGGCGAGCCGGGCATTCTGCCCCTCTTTGCCGATGGCCAGCGAGAGCTGGTAGTCGGGAACAATCACACGCGCCACACGCCCGTCGAGATCGAGAACCTCAACGTGGGAAACGCGCGCGGGGGACAGGGCATTCCCCACGAATTCGCCCGGATCTTCCGACCAGTCGATGATGTCGATCTTCTCGCCGTGGAGCTCGGTCATCACGTTACGCACCCGTGACCCCATCGGGCCGATGCACGCGCCCTTGGCGTTGACGCCCGGCTTGCGCGACCTGACCGCGATCTTCGTACGGTGGCCCGCCTCACGCGCCACCGCGGCGATCTCCACGGTGCCGTCGGCGATCTCCGGCACCTCGAGCGCGAAGAGCTTCTTCACCAGCCCGGGATGCGTGCGCGACAGGGTGACCGACGGGCCCTTGTGGCCCTTCTTCACCTGCACCACGTAGGCGCGGATGCGCTCGCCGTGAACGTATTCCTCGCCGGGGACCTGCTCGGCGTGGGGCAGCACGGCCTCGATCTTGCCGAGGTCGACCAGCACCACGCGCGGATCCTTGCCCTGCTGGATGACGCCGGAGACCAGCTCGCCCTCGCGGCTGGCGAACTCGCCGAAGTTGATCTCGTCTTCGGCGTCGCGCAGCTGCTGCAGGATGACCTGCTTGGCGGTGGTGGCGGCGATCCTGCTGAAATTGCTGGGCGTATCGTCATATTCCCTGACGACCTCGCCTTCCTCGTCGACCTCGGCGGCCCAGATCGTGACGTGACCGCTCTGCCTGTCGAGCTCGGCACGCGCCTTGGAGGCGGCGCCGTCGGTGCGGAAGTAAGCGATCAGCAGCGCGTCCTCGATCGCCTTGACGACCAGGTCGAAGGAGATGTCCTTCTCCCGTTCGAGGCTGCGCAGGACGCTCATGTCGATGTCCACGACGGCTCCCCCCTTAGCCTTCGTCGCCGTCGACGTCGTCGATCCGGCGGAACTCCACTTGTACCCGTCCCCGGGCCAGGTCTTCGTAATCAAGCCTGCGCGCGGCGCCCGCGACATCGAGGTCGACGCCGCCGGCGTCCGCCGCCAGGATGCGGCCCTCCACCACGGAGCCGTCTCTCATCTCGGCCTTCACCAGCCGTTTGGCGGCGCGCCGCCAGTGACGCGGCTCGGTGAGCGGGCGGTCGACGCCGGGCGAGGAGACCTCGAGCGTGTAGGCGGCCTGGCCCATCGCGTCGGTGTCGTCCAGAGCCGCGGAGACCGCCTGGCTCACGTCGGCGACGTCGTCGAGACTCACCCCGCCGTCGCGGTCGACGATCACGCGCAGCAGCCGTCTCTTGCCGGCCTGCGTGACCGTGATGTCCTCCAGATCGAGGCCCTCCGCGCTGACCACGGGCTCAAGGAGCTTCATCAGGTGGTCGCGGGGTGATGCGCTGCCCATATCGACCTCCCTATTGTCATGTCTCAGCCGGGCGGACCTCGCCTCTGGCTCTCCGCCGCCTGGCCGCTCGGCCAGCGACGACAGTTGACACCCTATCCGTACGGGGGCACGAAAAGAGCGCCACTCGTCGTGCTCGAATGGCGGAGCGTCGCCTGACAACGATCCGGGGTGCCAGCCCTTACGATGCTACCGATGAGAAAGCTGCCGGGCGGGCTGCCGCCACGGCATCAGCACGGCACGGCGGTTGAGCGGCCGGCTGATGAGCAGGTTTCTCGTCCGTCCGCTCCATGAACAGTGGGAGGTCAAACCCGTGCGCCCGCGTCAGCTCTCCAGGCGTGCCCTGCTGGCGGGCGGAGCGGCCGCTCTCACCGCGTGCAGCGCGTCCGGCCCTTCGCAGCCGTCCTCGCCGCCGTCCGACTCGCCGGAGACGGTGCTGGTGAAGGGGCTGATCGCGGAGAAGGAGGGCACGATCGCGCTCTATTCGTCGCTGATCGCCGACGGCGCGCGGAAGCTCGTGCCGTTCCGCGACCGGCACCAGGCGCACGTCGACACGCTGCGCAAGCACGTGCCCCCCGGCTCAGCGACCCCGGCCGGATCGCCCACGGGGTCGCCGTCCGGGTCGCCGACGGGGTCGCCGTCCGCTCGTGCCACGCGGGAGAAACCCTCGCTGTCGCGGCTGCGGTCGCTGGAGCGGAAGGCGGCGGCGCGGCGCGCCCGCCAGCTCGCCGGCCTGTCACCGGGGATGGCCCAGCTGATCGCCAGCATCGGCGCCTGCGAGGCCGCCCACGCCGCCGCCCTGCCGAGGTCGTTGTGAACCCGGTCGACATCGAGAAGCTGCGCAGGGCGCTGGCGGCCGAGCACGCCGCGCTGTTCGCGTACGGGCTGCTCGGCGCGCGCACGTCGGGGTCGTTGCGCGACAGGATGACCGCCGCCTTCGACGACCACCGGGCCGCCCGCGACCAGCTGCGCGGCTACATCACCTCGCGGGGCGGCAAGCCCGCCGAGCCCGACGCCTCCTACGCGCTGCCGTACGTCCCCTCCGACGCCGCGCAGGCCGCCAAGCTGGCGGTGCACCTGGAGAACGGCGTCACGGCCGCCTACCTCGAGCTGGCCGCCGCGCAGGACGACGCGCTGCGCCGCTACGCCGCGCTGGCCATGCAGAAGGCCGTGATCCGCTCCTATGCCTTCCGCCCCGCCCAGCCGCCGGCGTTCCCGGGCATGCCGGCACCGCCGCCGGCGACGCCGTCCCCCTCGTCGTCACCGGTACAGGACGGAGAGTAGGTCGGGCCCGAGGCGCTCGATGGCGGCCGCGTCCAGCTGGTAGTAGACGACCGAGCCGCGCCGGTGGGTGTGGACCAGGTCGGCCTCCCTGAGCCTGCGCAGGTGCCTGGAGACCTGGGGCGCGGTCATGCCGAGCTGGGTGGCCAGCTCGGCGGTGGCGACCGGGTTGCGCAGGATCGCGTAGCAGAGCCGCAGCCTCGTCGGGTCCTGCAGGGCGGCGAGCCGGCGCCTGGCCGTCTCCAGGGTCGGCGCGGGAGCGGCGCCGGCGCTGTACTGGATGACGACGGGATGGCCGGGAAAGTGCTTGATCACGAGGTGTGGCCGCCCGTGAACGGTCGGCACGATCAGGCAGGGACGCCCGGCGTCCACGCGGGCGGTGGCGCTGTAGAGCTTGCCGAACACGATCCGCAGCGACCCCGACGCGGTCCTGGTCGCGGTGGCGGTCGGGAGGTCGGCGAGGGCCAGCGGCCCGCGCGTGCGCAGGTCACGCGTACGCAGCGCGCCGTCGTGGTCGATCGCCTGGCGCAGCGACGGCCATTCGGCGTCGAACACCGCGGCGGCGAAGCGGGTGAGGAAGGCGAGCAGTTCTTCGCGGAACCCCTCGGGGTCGGCGCGCAGCCGGGCGCCGATCTCCACGCGGCTGGTGGAGATCAGCCGCATCCGGTTCAGCTCCTCGTCGCCGAGCAGCGGCGCCAGCTCGGTGTCGTTCTTGCCGATCAGGGCCTGCACGGTCATCGCGGTGAAGTCGCCGATGGGCAGCTCGGCCACCTCCCGCAGCTCGCCGGCCAGGGTGCGCTTGGGGTCGGCGGACAGCGGCAGCAGGTAGCGGGCCCGGAAGGCGCCCCAGAGCGGCGCCCAGGCGGCGGCCGCCGCCAGCAGCCCGTCGGGCAGGTCGCGGTGCGCCCTGGCGGCCCAGGCGGCACTGGCGGGGTGGTGCCCTGGCTCGTCGAACGCGTGCAGGCAGGCGCACAGCTCGGCCAGTGGCGAGCGCCGCACGACGATGGATTCGGTGGCGGATGAGTCGAGGAACAGCGTGACGGCCACCCTGCACATTACCGCGTACGCGTCAATCTCCTTGCGGCTGACCCCGCGTTTACCGAGGCTGTCGCCTCATGACTGAGGCATTGCATGTGGTCAGGCATCCGACCGCCTTCTACTCGGCGGGCGCCACGACCGTGTTCGCGTCGAAGTTCGACCAGCGGTTCTCGTACTGCCTGTACGTGCCGTCCACGCACGACCCGGACGGCGCTTCCCTGCCGATGGTGGTTCTGCAGCACGGGACCGGCCGGCGCGGCCCGCAGTATCGCGACAACTTCGCCGGGTGGGCCGAGGAGCACGGCTGCCTGGTGCTCGCCCCGCTCTTCCCCGCCGGCATCGAGGACCCGCACGACCTGCATGCCTTCAAGTTCATCCGGTACGGGGACATCCGCTTCGACCGTGTCCTGCTGGCCATGGTGGACGAGGTCGCCGAGCGCTTCAACGTGGTGGCGGAACGGTTCCTGCTGCATGGATTCTCCGGTGGCGGCCAGTTCGTGCACCGGTTCGGCTACCTGCACCCCGACCGGCTGTCCGGATTGTCCATTGGTGCACCAGGGCGGATAACGTACATCGACCACACGAGCCCGTGGTGGATCGGGCTGAAGGGGTTCGAGGAGGAGTTCGGCTGCCCGCCCAGGGTGGAGGAACTGCGCGACGTGCCGGTGCAGATGGTGGTGGGCAGCGCCGACGTGGAGACCTGGGAGATCAACAACCGGGGCGACAGCAACTGGATGGACGGCGCCGACGCCCACGGCCTCACCCGCGTCGAGCGGCTCACGGCCCTGCGCGACAACTTCGAGGCCCACGGCATCAGCGTGCGGTTCGACGTCGTGCCCGGCATCGGCCACCAGCCGATGCGGGTGCTCGAACCGGTCAAGGACTTCTTCGCCTCGATCCTCACCCCCCGGGAGTCATCATGAAGATCAAGCTGCTGGCCGCCGTCGCGGCGGCCGTGACCCTCAGCAGCTGCGCCGTGGGCGGCGAGAGCGCCGACGCCGGGGCCGCCTACCCGAGCAAGGCCCTGTCGATCATGGCGCCGGGCAGTCCCGGCGGTGGCTGGGACACGCGGGCACGCGGCATCGCCGGCGCGCTCAGCGAGTGCAAGGTGGCCGACGTGGACGCCACGGTGACGAACGTGCCCGGCGCGGGCGGCACGATCGGGCTGGCGCAGTTCGCCAAGCACAAGGGCGACCCCTACCAGCTCATGGTCATGGACAGCGTGACCATGCTGGGCGGCATCGTGAGCAACAAGTCTCCGGTGGACCTGTCCGAGCTCACCCCCGTGGCCGGGCTGAGCCGGGGGCCGAGCGCCATCGTCGTGCCCGCGAAGTCGCCGTACGAGGATCTGAAGTCGCTGCTCGACGCGATGGAGGCCAAGCCGCGCAGCGTCAAGTGGACCGGCGGCTCCCTCGGAGGCCCCGGCCAGATGACGGTGGCGGGGCTGGCCAAGGAGCGCGGCGTCGCCGCCAAGGAGATCAACTTCGTGCCCACCGCGGGTGGCGGCGAGACCATGAACCTGCTGCTCAGCGGGGCCGCCACGGCCGGCATCGACACGGTCGCCGAGCTGCGCGCGCAGATCGAGGCAGGTGAGCTGCGGGCGCTCTCGGTCGACTCCGAGCAGCGGGTCCCCGGCCTCGACGCGCCCACGATGAAGGAGCTCGGCCTGGGCGACGAGGCGGTCTCCACGCTGGCCGGCGTGCTCGCGCCCGCCGGGCTGACCGAGGAGCAGCAGCAGGAGGTGATCGGCCTGCTCGACAAGGTGCGCAAGACCTCGTGCTGGAAGAAGGACCTGGAGCGCAACAACTGGACCGAGGACTGGAAGCCGGGTGACGAGTTCGGCAAGGTGCTGGCCGAGCAGCGCGCGCAGGTCACCGCCATCCTGGGCGATCTGGGGCTCGGCAAGTGACGCAGCGGATCGTCTCCGCCGGTTTCCTGCTCGCGGCCGTGGTCGTGCTGGTCCAGGCCTTCGCGATCCCGCGGGGCGAGGGTTACCAGGCCGTGGGGCCGCGGGCGTTCCCGCTGCTGGTCGGCGGCGGGCTGGCGGTAGTGGCCGTGATCGGGGCCGTCCAGGCCTTCAGGGCCGGCCCGCAGGACGCCGAGGAGGAGACGCACTGGCCGTCGGTGCTGATGCTGGTGGCGGCGCTGGCGGGCTACGCCCTGGTCCTGGTCCCCGCCGGCTACTGGCAGGCCACGACCGTGTTCTTCGCGGTCGTGGCCAGGGTGCTGGGCAGCAGGAAGCTCCTGCGCGACGCGGTCGTGGGGCTGGTGCTGGCGCTGGCCACGTACTTCCTGTTCGACCGGCTGCTCGGCATCACGCTGCCGCCCGGCCTGGTCAGATTGGCTATCTGACATGGACGTGCTCGGCAACCTGCTCGACGGTTTCGCTCACGCGCTGAGCCTGCAGAACCTGCTGCTCGCCGTCCTCGGCGTCACCCTCGGCACGCTGGTGGGGGTGCTGCCAGGGCTCGGGCCCGCCACGACGATCGCGCTGCTGCTGCCGCTGACCCTCGTGTTCGACCCGGTCGGGGCGTTCGTGATGTTCGCCGGCATCTACTACGGCGGCATGTACGGCGGCTCGACCACCGCCATCCTGCTCAACATCCCCGGCGAGACGGCCTCCATCCCCACGACGCTGGAGGGCCATCCGATGGCCAGGCGCGGCCGGGCGGGGGCGGCGCTGGCGACGGCGGCCATCGGGTCATTCGTGGCGGGCACGATCTCCACGGTCGTCATCACCTTCCTGGCTCCCGGCATGTCGAACATCGCCAAGCTCATCCAGCCGGCCGAGTACTTCTCGATCATGGTGCTCGCCTTCGTGACGGTCACCTCGCTGATGGGAAACTCGATCGTGCGCGGGCTGTCGAGCCTGCTCCTGGGGCTGACGATCGGGATGGTGGGGATCGACCAGATGACCGGCCAGCCGCGCTTCGCCTTCGGGCTGCCCGAGCTGTACGAAGGGCTGTCGGTGGTGGCGCTCGCGGTCGGGTTGTTCGCCGTGGCGGAGGCGGTCTCCACCGCCGCCTCCCGGAACCGGCCCGAGCAGGCCCCCGTGACGGTCGACGGCAGGATCGGGATGACCCGCGACGACTGGCGCCGCTCGTGGAAGCCGTGGCTGCGCGGGACGGCCTTCGGGCTGCCCATCGGGTCGCTGCCCGCCGGAGGCGCCGAGCTGCCCACGTTCCTCAGCTACAACGTGGAGAAGCGGTTGTCGCGGCACAAGGAGCAGTTCGGGCAGGGGGCCATCGAGGGGGTCGCCGGCCCCGAGGCCGCCAACAACGCGGCGTTCTCCGGAGTGCTGGTGCCGCTGCTCACGCTGGGCATCCCGACCTCGGCCACGGCGAGCATGCTGCTGATCGCGTTCCAGATCTACGACGTGCAGCCGGGGCCGCGGCTCTTCGACCAGCAGCCGGTGCTCGTGTGGACGCTGATCGCCAGCCTCTATCTCGGCAACGTGATGCTGCTCGTGCTGAACCTGCCGCTGATCCGGGTCTGGGTGAAGCTGCTCAGCGTGCCCGCCGCGCTGCTGACGGCGGCCATCCTCACCTTCGCCACGCTGGGGGTCTACTCGATCTCGCAGAGCGTGTTCGAGGTGCTGGTGGCGTACGGGTTCGGGCTGCTGGGGTGGGTGCTGCACCGGGCGCGGTATCCGGTGGCGCCGCTCATCCTGGGGGCGGTGCTGGGGCCGTTGATGGAGGTGCAGTTCAGGAGGGCGCTGGCGTTCAGCGAGGGCGACCCTTCGGTGTTCGTGACCCGGCCGGTGTCGCTGGCGATCCTGCTCGTGGCGGCGGCGTGCCTGATCGGGCCGGCGATCCTGCGCGGGCGCGCGAGGGCCGGCGTGCCGTCCGCCTGAGGGCGCCAGGATGCCGTCCTAGCGACAGCGGCGCCAGGATGCCGTCCTCCGACAGCAGCGCCAGGATGCCGTCCCCCGGACAACAGCGCCGGATGCCGTCCTGCTGTCAGGACGCGGCGCCCGTCCTCAAGCGGACGGGCGCCGCGGCGGAACGTCAGGTGGTGGCGGCGGCGATGCGGTCGGCGGCCTCGGCGAGCGGGATCTCCGACTTCGCGCCGGAGACGCGGTCGCGCAGCTCGACCACGCCCTGCGCCAGGCCGCGCCCGACCACCACGATCGTCGGCAGCCCCAGCAGCTCGGCGTCCTTGAACTTCACTCCGGGCGAGACCTGCGCCCGGTCGTCCACCAGCACCCGCAGGCCGCGCGACTCCAGCTCGGCGGCCAGTTCGAGCGCGGCCTCGACCTGGTTCTCCTTGCCGGTGCCGACGATGTGCACGTCGGCGGGCGCGACCTCGCGCGGCCACACCAGCCCGAGCGAGTCGTGCAGTTGCTCCGCGATGACCGCCACGGCACGCGAGACGCCGATGCCGTAGGAGCCCATCGTGACGCGGACGGGCTTGCCGTCGGGGCCGAGCGCGTCGAGCCCGGCCACGTCGGCGTATTTGCGGCCGAGCTGGAAGATGTGGCCGATCTCGATGCCGCGGTCGATGGACAGCTCGGAGCCGCAGCGCGGGCAGGCGTCGCCGGCGCGCACCTCGGCGGCCTCGATCGTGCCGTCGGGGACGAAGTCGCGCCCCGCGACCACGTTGGCGGCGTGCTTGCCGGGCTCGTTGGCGCCCGTCACCCAGGACGTGCCGGTGACGACGCGCGGGTCGACGAGGTAGCGGATGCCGAGCTCGCGCAGGACCTGCGGGCCGATGTAGCCGCGCACGAGGCCCGGGTGCCTGGCGAAGTCGGCGGCCTCGAAGATGGCGGGCTCGCCGGGCGCCAGGGCGGCCTCGAGGCGCTTGAAGTCGACCTCGCGGTCGCCGGGCACGCCGATGACCAGCGTCTCGACCTTGTCCGAGCCGGGCGTGGTCACCTTGACGACGACGTTCTTGAGCGTGTCGGCGGCGGTGACGGACAGGCCGTGGTGCTCGTTGACGTACGACACCAGCGTCTCGATGGTCGGGGTGCCGGGGGTGTCCATGACCCGCAGCCCGGGCGCGTCGTCGAAGGAGCGAGCGGCGGGCGCGGGCGTGAGGACGGCCTCGGCGTTGGCCGCGTAGCCGCAGGCGCGGCAGGCCACGAACGTGTCCTCGCCGGTGGGCGTGGGCGCCAGGAACTCCTCGGAGGCCGAGCCGCCCATCGCGCCCGACTGCGCGAAGACGATCGTGTAGTTGATGCCGAGGCGGTCGAACGTGCGGATGTAGGTCTCGCGGTGCTGCTCGTAGGAGCGCTTGAGCCCGTCGTCGTCGAGGTCGAAGGAGTAGGAGTCCTTCATGAGGAACTCGCGGCCGCGCAGGATGCCCGCCCTGGGCCGCGCCTCGTCGCGGTATTTGGTCTGGATCTGGTAGAGAATGACCGGGTAGTCCTTGTAGGAGGAGTATTCGCCCTTGACCATGTCGGCGAAGAGCTCCTCGTGCGTGGGGCCGAGCAGGTAGTCGGCGCCCTTGCGGTCGTGCAGGCGGAAGAGCGTGTCACCGTATTCGGTCCAGCGGCCGGTCGCCTCGTAGTATTCGCGGGGCAGCAGGGCGGGGAAGAGCACCTCCTGGCCGCCCATCCGGTTCATCTCCTCGCGGACGATCCTGGTGATGTTGTCGAGCACCAGCTTGCCGAGGGGGAGCCAGGAGTAGATGCCGGGCGCCACGCGGCGGACGTAGCCGGCGCGGACGAGGAGCTTGTGGCTCGGGACTTCCGCGTCTGCCGGGTCGTCCCGCAGGGTGCGAAGAAACAACGACGACATGCGCAGCAACACGGCCACTCCTTGCTCGAACCCGGGTCTGAAGGACTACAGGCTACCGACTCCCGGCGGCGCGCCGCTCTGCTTGTCCCACGGTCACACCGGCAGCGGCAGCCAGCCCGCCAGCGAACCGGTCAGGCCGGCCGCGAGCAGGGTCGACAGCACCGCCGACATCGCCAGCGCCCGCACCCGTCCCCACGCGTTCCTGCGCAACCCGAGCACCAGCGCCACGGACAGCAGCCCGATCACCGCCGCGGGATACGGCCAGAACGAGCCGTCGCTCTCGACGAGCCCGGGAACCGCCCTGTCGACCACGTCCGCGATCAGGGCCGCGCCGACCGCGGCCGCCGCGAGGTCGCCCCACACGTCGTCCCTGCGGGTGACGTAGGCCGCCAGGCCCAGGCAGACGAGCAGGGCGAGCGTCCAGTTGGCCCCGGCGGCGTCGCCGGCGGCGCCCAGGGCGTCGTCCCCGAGCAGCGCGCTCGCGCCCATGGCCGAGACCAGCGTGGACACGGCCGCCAGGAACGTCGTCACCAGCGCCCACCCGACTCCCGAGGCGGTGGCGCCCACCGCCAGGGTGAGGGCGAAGTAGACGTACGGGTCGTAGATCTGGCCCAGCCATCCGGGGCCGTCGCCGGTGACGAGCATGCCCATGGGGCCGACGGCCAGACCGCCGAGGAAGGCCGCCAGCAGGTGGTGTTCGATGTTGCGCTGACGCCGGTCGTATTCGGCGTAGTCGCCATAGTCGATCGTGGTGTTGTCCATCTCCATCCCAGGTCAGCCCTCCCCCGGCAGATGGCAGGGATGACCACTACCAGACTATGAAACCGTACAAAAAGGGCAAAATCGGGTCATCAATACACAGGCAAGCAACCGCTTGGTTAAGATGCGTCCGTGGGCTTTCCCGATGAGCTGCGCGACGCCGTCCGGGCCTATCTCGCCGGCCGGCCCGGCGCGTCGTGGCAGCAGTCCGCGCGCGACCTGGGCATCGCCGGGCTGCTCGTTCCCCAGGAGCACGGCGGTACGGGCTGCGGCCCGGCCGAGATGGCGGCCGTGGCCGGGGAACTGGGCCGGGTCCTGTCTCCCTATCCGTTCCTGCAGTCGGCGGTGATGGCCGTCGAGGCGGCCAGGGCCGGGAGGGCCGGGGAACTGCTGAACGCGCTGGCCGACGGCTCGGCGACCGCGACCGTGGTGCTGCCGGGCGACGGCGACCTGCGGCTGGAGGGCGAGCTGCTCACGGGTGACGTCCCGTACGCGCCGGCGGGCCAGGTGGTGCTCGTCTACGTCGCCGGGCTGCTGGTGGAGGCGGTGCCGACGCGGCGCGAGCCGTACGCGACGATGGACGTGAGCCGCCCGTTGCAGCGGCTCGCCTTTCACCGGGCCCCGGTACGCCGGCTGGGCGACGGCGGGTCGTGGACCCGCGTGCGCGACCTCGGCATCGCGGCCCTGGCCGCCGAGCAGGCGGGCGGGGCGCGGCGGTGCCTGGAGATGGCCGTCGGGCACGCCAAGGCGCGGCGGCAGTTCGGGCGGCCGATCGGGTCCTTCCAGGCGATCAAGCACAAGCTGGCCGATCTGCTCCTGCTGGTGGAGTCGGCCCACTCGGCGGCGGAGGCCGCGGCCCGCGACGAGGTGTCCGCGGCCATCGCGGGGTCGTACTGCACGGAGGCCTATCTGGCGGCGGCGGGAGAGAACATCCAGGTCCACGGCGGGATCGGGATCACCTGGGAACATCCCGCGCACCGCTACCTCAAGCGCGCCGCCTCGGACGCGCAGCTCTTCGGGCCTCCGCAGGCCCACCGCGCCCGCCTGGCGGCTCGCGTTTTCACGGACGCCTAGCCCCCGAGCAGCTCCTCCCACGGGTGGCGGGTGTTGGTGCGGCGGGTGGTGTCGAGGGCTTCGGACAGCCGCCAGAAGCCGGAACGCGCCCGCAGGGTGGCCCGGCCCATGGGGTCGATCGCGCGCAGCTCGAACCGTACGCCCATCACGTCGAGCACGGCCGAGCCCGCGCCGCCCGGGCCCGTCTCGGTGACGAGCGGGCCGCCGGAGGCGCGGACATGGCCCGACAGGAGCGCGGCCACCTCGGAGGCGTACGGGCCGTCGCGCCACTCGATGTGCCAGCTGTGGTCGGCCCCGCGCCACCAGGTCAGGTCGCGGCACGACTCGATGAAGTCGACCTCGGTCGCGAGCGCGGCCATCACCCGGCCGAACGCCTCGTATCCACGGGCGCCCGTGAGCGAGAGGTCGTCGTCGCCGGGGTCGGGACCGGGGCCGGGGAGCGCGCCGTCCTTGGGCCGCCGCGGCGCGCGCTTTCGCTTCACGGGCATCACTCTGATCGCCGCCGCGCCCTTCCCGCAAGTCTTTGCCGCTGATACGCTCTACCAAGCGAGCGCTTGGTCACCAACCTGCCGGAGGCGCGATGACGTCCCTACGGATCAGCCTGGGATACGAACTGGAGGTCCGCGGTCGCACCCGCGACGTCGAACGACAGGCGTTCCAGAACGTGATCGAGCAGGTCGTGCTGGGCGACCGGCTGGGGTACGACACCGCGTGGTTCGTGGAGCACCACTTCACCAGGGGTTTCTCCCACTCCTCCGCCCCTGACCTGGTGCTGGCCGCCATCTCCCAGCGCACCGAGCGCATCCGTCTGGGGCTCGGCGTGGTGCTGCTGCCGTTCCAGTCCCCGATCCGCACGGCGGAGCGCGTCGCCACGCTGGACGTGCTCAGCGGCGGCCGGGTGGAGTTCGGCACGGGGCGGGGCGCCTCGCCGCTGGAGTACCAGGCGTTCCAGCGGCCGTTCGAACAGTCGCGGCGGATCTGGGAGGACTCGCTGGAGGCGACGCTGGCGATCTGGCGGGCCGACGGCGCGCCGGTCAGCAGGTCGAACGCGTTCTTCGAGATCCCCGACGTGGCCGTCTACCCCCGGCCGGCCCAGGAGCCGCATCCACCGGTGTGGGTGGCGTCCACGTCGCTGGAGGGGTATCTGGCGGCGGCGCGGAACGGGTACAACCTGCTCGGCATGACGATGCTCAAGGGCATCGACGACGTGGCCGCCGACATCACGAAATATCAGGAATGCCTGGCCGAGAGCGGCTTCGACCCGGCCGGCCGGCGCGTCGCCCTGATGATCCCCTGGTACGTCGCCCCCACCCGCGACGAGGCGACCGCCACGGCCGCCGACGCCGTGCTGTGGTACATCCGCCGCCAGGTCAACCTCGTCACCCCGCCCGACTACTACGACGCCCGCCACGCCACGCACCGCGTGCTGGGCCAGCTGGCGGCCGGGCTGCCGCCGGAGGAGGCGATGGCCACCCTGCGCGAGAACCTGATGGTGGTGGTGGACGACGTGGCGGGCTCGCGCAAGGCCCTGGCCAGGATCGCCGAGGCGGGCGCCACCGACCTCATCATCCAGGCGCAGGTCGGCGGCCTGGCGCACGACCGGGTGTGCGACGCGATGACGCTGTTCATGACCGAGGTGGCGCGGTGACCCCCGGGGCCCGCTGGCTGACCCGTGACGACCTCGGTGCCGCCGGGCACTCCGCCACCGGCCTGCTCCTCGTCTCCCCCGACGCGTCGAGCGTCCTCCCGATGGGGCCGGACGACCGCGCGGCGGCGTCCGCGCTGACCGGCGCGGCGCTGCGGGCGGCGGGGGTGGGCGAGCGCGACCGCGTCGTGGTGGCCCTGGCGGAGCCCGCGGGCGCGCTGTGGACCGCCGCGGCGGCCGACGTGGCCGCGGCCGCCGCCTGCACCGGGCCGCGCGGCCGGATGCGGCTGCACCACGCGCTGTCCGCGCTGAAGGCCACCACGCTGGTCAGCACGCCGACGGGGGCGATGGACTTCCTGGCCCGCCTGCACCTGGAGTTCCTGCTGGACCCGCTGGATCTGAGCCTCAGAACCATCGTGCTCACCGGCGAGATCGCCTCGAAGCGCACGATCGGCCATCTGGCGGGCGAGTTCGGGGCGCGCGTCACGGAAGTGCTGGCGAGCCCGTTCGGCGGCACGGCCCTGGCCTGGCGCGCGGCCGAGGACGACCCGCTCACGCCGCTCGCCGGCGGCCTGCTCGCCCCGGCTCCCCTGACCAAGGACGACCTGTCCGCGCCGGCCGGCCCGCTGGCCGAGCTCGTCCTCACCCCGCAGGGCCACGCGACGCTCGGCGACGCCGTGCTCAGGACCGGGCTGGTGGCCGGGATCGGCCCCGAGCACGGCCCCGGCGTTCCCGCGCCCGCCCACACGGCCGGCGAGCACGTCCTGGTGAGAGGCGTGTGGCTGGCCCTGCCCCGCGTCGATAAGGCGCTCGCGAAGCTCGACGGCGTGGCGGGCTGGGAGCTCGCGATCAGCCGCCCGGGGACGCTGGACGCGGCGGCGCTGACGGTGACGTTCACCCGCGAGAGCCTGGTGGCCAACCCCATGTGGCGCTCGCGGATCGAGCAGGCGCTCCGGGCGCTGACCCCCGTCTCGATCGACGTGGAGATCGCCGGGAACGTCTCGGAGGCGCCCTTCCCCGCGACGGTGACCGACCTGCGCGGCCACCACCTCGGCAGGGACCGGGCGCTCATCACCTGAGAGGCGACGGAGGGCGCGATGGCACCGATGCCGGACTGGGGGACGCTCCCCCGCATGCTGCGCGACCAGGCCGAGCACCACCCCGACGGCACCGTGGTCGCCGAGGGCGGCGCCGGCCTGACGTTGTCCGGGCTGCGGACCGCGGCGGCCGGGATCGCCCGCGGCCTGATCGCCCTCGGCGTCGAGCCGGGTGACCGGGTGGCGATGTGGGGGGTGAACTCGGCGTACTGGGTGGCGCACGCCTTCGGGATCTGGGACGCGGGCGCGGTCATCGTGCCCCTCTCGTCCCGCTACAAGGGCATCGAGGCGGCCCAGCTCATCGAGAAGACGGGCGCGAAGGTTCTGATCACAGGCGCGGGCCCGACGAGCGCCCCGCTCGCCGGCCTGCTGCCGCCGCTACCCGGCCTGCGGATCGTGGGCCCCGGGATGGGCGCCGCGGCAGGCCCTGGGATCGGCCGTAAGACGGGCCCTGGGGTCGGCTCAGGGATCGACTCTGGGATCGGCCCTGGGATCGGCCCTGGGATCGGCCCTGGGACGGGCCCTGGGACAGGCCCCGACGAGGGCACTCCAGGGGCCGGGTTACGGTCGCTGGGCGCGGAGGTCTCCGAGAGGGAGGCCGAGGACCGGGCGCTCGCCGTCCGCCCCGACGACCTGTGCGAGATCATGTCGACGTCGGGCACCACCGGCGCGCCCAAGGGCGTCATGCTCGACCACGCCCAGATCCTGCGCGGCTACTGGGACTGGTCGGAGATCGTCACCCTGGGCGAGCACGACCGCTACCCGGTGATCGCCCCGTTCAGCCACGGGTTCGGGCTGAACGCCGGGCTCATCGCGTGCGTGTTGCGCCGGGCCACGATGGTGCCGGTCCCGGTCTTCACCCCCGACGCGCTGATGTCGCTGATCTCCTCCGAGCGGGCGAGCGTGCTCGCCGGCCCGCCCACCCTGTTCCACCGGCTGCTCGACGAGCTGGACCGGGGCTCGTGGGACGTGTCGTCGTTGCGGGTGGCCATCTGCGGGGCCGCCGCCGTACCGTCCGCCCTGATCACCAGGATGGTCGAGCGGGTCGGGCTCGAGCGCATGATCAACGCGTACGGGCTGATGGAGGGCACGGTCGTCTCCATGACCAGGTCCGGCGACCCCATCGACGTGATCGCGAACACCACCGGCAGGCCCGTGCCCGGCATCGAGGTCAAGATCGTCGACGACGACGGCAAGGAGGTCGCGCCCGGCGAGCGCGGCGAGATCCTGCAGCGCGGCTACGGCGTGATGCGCGGCTACTGGAACGAGCCCGCCAAGACGGCCGAGGCCGTGGACGCCGACGGCTGGCTGCGCACCGGCGACGTCGGCGTGCTCGACGAGGCCGGCAACCTCGCCATCGTGGACCGCAAGAAGGAGCTCTACATCGTCAACGGGTTCAACGTCTCCCCCGCCGAGGTCGAGTCGCTGCTGCTGCGCGAGGGCTCGCTGGCGCAGGCCGCCGTGATCGGCGTGCCCGACCCGGCGGCGGGCGAGGCGGGCCTGGCGTACGTGGTCGCGCGCCCGGGTGTGACGCCCGACCCCGAGGCCCTGCTCGCCTGGGCGAGGGCCAACATGTCCGGCCACAAGGTGCCCAGACGCGTCATCGTGGTCGACGCCCTGCCCGCCAACGCCAACGGCAAGATCGACAAGCGGGCCCTGCGCGACCGGCTGCCGTGAGCCTCAGGGGTCCCCTGGAAGGGACGGGCGGGTTACGGTGGGGTCGGTGCCTGAAAAACGGCCTGGGAAGCGGCCCGAATGAGCGACCCGAATGAGCGACCCGGACGAGCGACCCGAGCAAGCGACCCGGAAGAGTGGCCACGTCGGCACTGACCGGTTGTGCGCTGTTCACCGGCCGCGTTCATCCGGGCCGGCGATCGGGGATACATCGATCACACCGGCCGGTTGTACCTAAGGGGACACATGTCTCGTGCGACCGGGTCTTAGGAGGCAGCGTGGCGTTGCACGTGGCGGTCATCGGGTCGGGCCCCGCCGGGATCTACACGGCGGAGGCTCTGGTCAAGCAGTCGTCCGAGCCTGTCCATGTCGACGTGCTCGAACGCCTGCCGACCCCGTACGGGCTGGTCAGGTACGGTGTCGCGCCAGACCACACGTCGATCAAGTCGATCGCCAACTACCTGCGGAGGGTGCTGGAGCTGCCCGAGGTGCGCTTCCTCGGCGGCGTCACGCTGGGCGAGCACCTGTCCGTCGCCGACCTGCTCGGGGTCTACGACGCGGTGGTCTACTGCACGGGCGCGATGGTCGACAGGAAACTCGGCATCCCCGGTGAGGACCTGCCGGGCAGCGTGGCGGCGACCGACTTCGTCAACTGGTACTGCGGCCATCCCGACGTCGACCCCGGCAGGTTCACGCTCGACACCTCCGAGGTCGCGGTGATCGGCGTCGGCAACGTGGCCGTCGACGTCGTCAGGGTGCTGGCCAAGACGTCCGACGAGCTGCGCTCGACCGACGTGCCCCACGACGTGCTCGAGCGCCTCCAGGGCAGCCAGGTCAAGGCCATCCACATGATCGGCCGTCGTGGCCCCGAGCACGCCAAGTTCACCCTGAAGGAACTGCGCGAGCTCGGCGAGCTGGCCAACGCCGACGTCTGCGTCCGCCCCGAGGAGGCGGTCGTGCTGGGCGGCGACTTCCCGCGCCAGGTCCAGGGCAACATCAAGGTCCTGCAGTCGTGGTCCGAGCGCGAGCCGGTGGGCCGGCCGCGCCGCCTCGACGTGCGCTTCTGGCTGCGGCCCGTGGAGATCCTCGGCACCGAGCGGGTCGAGGGCATCACGCTCGAACGCACCCGGCTGTCGGACGAGGGCCGCGTGGTCGGCACGGGCGAGTTCGAGACGCTGCCTGTCGGCATGGTGCTGCGTTCCGTGGGTTACCAGAGCGTGCCGCTGCCCGGGGTGCCGTTCTCCGAGGCGACCATGACCGTGCCGCACGAGGCGGGCCGGGTGCGCGAGCGCGAATACGTGGCGGGCTGGCTCAAACGCGGGCCCACCGGGGTGATCGGCACCAACAAGTCCGACGCGGCGGAGACCGTGCGCACGCTCCTCTCCGACCTCGCGGGAACCGAGCGGGCTCGCCGCGGCTCCGCCGACGCGCTGCTGGCCGAGCGCGGGGTGCGGCCCGTGACGTACGAGGAGTGGCTGGCCATCGAGGCGGCCGAGGCGGAGCTGGCGAAGTCGCTCGGCAGGGGCGAACGCGTCAAGCTCGTGGGCTTGGAGGCCATGCTCCGTGCGTGCCGACCTTAGGGGTTTCGCCGAGACGTACACGATCCAGCAGGCCCGCTATCCCGCCGGCGAGCCGGGGTGGCAGCCGGTCCACACCGTCTACGTCCCCGCCGACCGGTTCACGGCCGGCACGGTCTCCGCGTGGGGCGATCAGGCGTCGTCCCTGGTCAAGGCCCATCTGGCCGGCCCTGGCGAGCTGGCCGAGGTGTTCGGCGTGCCCGGCGGGCTGGCGCCGGCCGTGCACGAGCGGGTGGTGCGCAAGCTCGCGTCCGAGCCGGTCGAGGACGTGCGCGTCGACTTCGAGGACGGCTACGGCGTACGGCCGGGCGAGGTCGAGGACGGGCACGTGGAGCAGGCGGCCGAGGCGGTGGCCGCGCTGCACGCCGCCGGGGCGTTGCCGCGGCGGTGGGGACTGCGGGTGAAGTCGTTCGCCGACGGCGACCCCGAGCGGTCGGTGCGCACGCTCGACGGGTTCGTCACGGGGGTGGTCTCGCGGGCCGGGGAACTGCCCGGCGGGTTCGTGGTGACCTTTCCCAAGGTGCTGATGGAGGCGTACCTCGGGCAGTTCGCCGGGGTGCTGGCGCGGCTGGAGAGCGGGCTCGGGACGCGGCTGCGGTTCGAGATGCAGGTGGAGGCGCCGCAGACGCTGCACTTCCTGCGCGGTGACCTGCCCGGGTCGCTGGAGGGCCGGCTGGCGGCGGCGCACTTCGGGGTCTTCGACTACACGGCGGCCATCGGGTTGCCGCCGCACGAGCAGCGGCTCGATCATCCGGCCTGCGACCACGCCAGGCACGTGATGCAGACCGCGTTCGCCGGCACGGGGGTGGAGCTGTCCGACGGCTCGCTGGCCGCCTCGCCGGCCTCCGGCCGGAAGGGGGACGTGCACGCCCTGTGGCGCCGGCACGCCGAGCTCGTCAGGCACTCGCTGCGGCACGGCTACTACCAGGGCTGGGACATGCACCCGTCACACCTGGTGAGCAGGTTCGCCGCCGTCTACGCCTTCCACCTGGCCCGCTACGACTCCTACCGGGAGCGGGTCAGCGCGTGGGAGGAGCAGCGGGAGGCCGGAGGAGGTGTCATGGACGAGCCCGCCACCATCCGCACGCTGGCGGCCGCCCTCCGCCGCGCCGACCTGGCCCTTCCGCGAGCCCTTTCATGAGCCTCCCGTGAACCCTTCCACGGGTCCTTCCACGGGTCCTCCCGCGAGCCCTTTCATGAGCCTTCCGCGAGCCCTTCCGCGCGGGCCGCGGCTCAGTCGCGTTCGACCAGGGCGCGCCACTGGCGTACCAGGCGCCACTCGACCGGGTCCGACCAGCTCGCCCGCACGGCTGATCCGACGTGGAAGGCGCGGATGCCGTAGTCGAGCAGGGAGGGCACGTACGCCGGCCGCAGGCCGCCACCGGCCAGGATGATCGAGCCGTCGCCCGCATCGGCGCGCGCCTTCAGCACCGGCAGCCCGTTCCCCACGCCCGCGGGAGAGCCCGAGGTGAGCACGGTGGCCAGGTTGGGGAGTAACCGCACGGCCCGCCACGACGCCTGCACGTCGGCGGCGTGGTCGACGGCGCGGTGGAACGTCCAGGGCAGCGGGGAGACGGCGTGGATGAGCGCCTCGGTGGCCGCCAGGTCGACGGCGCCGGCCCCGTCCAGGAATCCGAACACGAACCCCGCCGCCCCCGCCTGCGCCAGCGCTTTGGCCTCGCCGGCCAGCCGGTCGAGCGCGTCGGCGTCGGCGGTGAAGCCGGCGTCGCGTCGGAGCATCACCATCTGGGGGAGGGGGCATTCCGCGGCGATCGCGGCCACGGTCTCCGGGGAGGGGGTCAGCCCGTCGGCCGCCATGTCGGCGACGACCTCGAGCCGGTCGGCTCCGCCCTGTTCAGCGGCCACGGCGTCGCGCACGTTGAGCGCGATCACCTCGAGCAGGGATCCGGTCATGCAGGAGAGGTTATATGGTGCTCTGCACCCTTCTGCCGCCGTAGCCCAAAAGGCGGCACGATGACACGCCCACAGCGCCTCTCCGCCGGTCTGAGAGCCCCCGTACGGGACCGCGCACCGGCGGGCTGCCGATGGTCGCGGACGGGGGGGCGTCCACCCGTCCACGGGACGCACACGCGGGCCCGGCCCCCGCGCGGGGGCCGGGCCAGGTGCGTCAGGCGCTGATCAGCTCCGCCATCGTCAGGTCACGGAAGGCCGTGGCCGGAAGGTCCAGCGACGGGCGCTGGAAAAGGGCCCCGGAGGACCGGTGCGGCAGGTCCACCGTGCGGACGTGCCGGAATCCCCGGGAGCGGTAGTAGCGCTGCAGCCGCGGATTGCCCTTGGCGCAGTCGAGCCGCAACCAGGGCAGCCCCGCGGAGCAGGCGGCGGCTCCGGCCCAGTCCAGCAGGGCGTCGCCGAGACCGCTGCCCGACCACGGGCGGGCGACGGCGAGCTTGTGGATGTAGAGCGCCGCGCCCGGATCGTCGGCAGGTGTCCAGAATTCCGGGTCGGCGTGGTCGTCGAGGGCTATGGTGGCAACCGGTGGTGCCGCTTCGTCGGGGTCGAGATATCTGAGCTCGTCGTCGAGCAGGAAGAGCACCCGCTCCTCGATGAGCGGCTCGATCCGCTCGGGACCGAAACCCCCGCGGGGCCACTGCCTTAGACCCTGCGTATGCAGCCACTCGGCGGTGTCCGCCAGGAGGGTGAGTACGCCGGGAAGGTCCGCGGGTTCCGCGCGCCGGAGCGCGAGCGGATGAAGCAGCGTGTTCGTGTGCATAATACAACTCCCGTTGCGTTGGGTGCCCGCGCTGGCACAAAGCGTGATGACGCGATGGTGCGCGGTGGCCGAAATGGGCCTTAACCCGATATATATGGATAAATGGCGATTTGGGGGAGTATGCACGACTCCCCCAGGCCAGCGAGGCGGCTAATTCTCGCTGCGCCCGGCCGGCGGGATCACCCCTTCGAACGAGCTCTTCAGCGGCGATCGAGCTCGTATCTGATCAGATGTTTGTCGGCGGGCAGTACCGACACCGCGACACGCACGGGCATATCGGCCCCGTCGAAACCAACACGGACATAGACCATGACTGGCGTGCCGAGTTCGAGCTGGAGGCGCTCGGCTTCCTCCTGGTTGGGCATGCGGGCCGAGATGTCGTCGACGACGCGCACCTGAGCATGCCCCAGCTCCTCCAGCACCCGGTTCGCCCCTCGCGCGATGTCTCCGGGCCTGGCGATCTCGGAGTCGGCGACGAGATCACGTGGAAAGTAGGAATCGTTGGTGTTGTACGGCTGGCCGTCCACGAACCGCAGACGACGTCTCACCACCGCCAATTCCCCATCGGCCAACTCCAGCCTGCTGGCGATCTCCTCGACCGGAGACACCGTCAGGACCTCGATGTACTGGCTCGGGGCGCGGCCCTCCTGCGCCACGGCGTAGGCGAAGGCTTCCCGAAGTTCCCCACTGGGTTGCGGCTCCAGCTCCCGCTGCGGATAGATCAGCAGCGGTCTGCGGTCTCGGACCACCGTCCCGCGCCGCGGCGTGCGCGTGACCAGCCCTTCGTTGACGAGTTCGCCGAGGGCCAACCTGACGGTGTTCCTGCTCACCCCATGGTCTTCCATGAGCTGCGCCTCGGTCGGCAGCTGCGCCCCGGGGCCGAGGACACCCGAGTAGATGGCTCGTCTCAACTCCGAAGCCACCTGCTGATACAGCACCGACCTTGCCACTTTCACCCCTTTTGTTCCAACAATTTAGACGATCTGGTTCTAGCAGGCCACAACCCCTTGACCAAACCCCCTCGCCCGGCCCATCATCCATTCGTTGGTACAAATCCATCTATAGGCCGGTGAGGAGGTGAAGGCCAGTGTTGCCGGACCGCACGGATATGCCATACCCGCGCTGGCATGCCTCTCGCGATGCAACACGTTTACTGCGTTACGTGTTGTGTCGCCAGGGGTTCACCCACACCTACCAGAGCAATGGCACCTCCGTGCAATCGGCGTCGACTGAGCTGACCGTGTGGTGCGAAGACGGAACCTTTGTCTGGAATGAGGAGGGTGGCGCCCCCGTCACGCACCCCGACGATGACCCCATTGACTCAGCTCAACATCGCCGCATGTTGCCGGCAGCGCGAGCCTTCGTGCTCCCCATCGACTCCGTGTGTGAGCTAACGGTCTAGGACTCCATCCCTCGCCGGAGTCCTGGCGCCGTCGCACACGGGGCAGGAAGCGCGTCCTGGCGGGTCCCCCACGCCCGCCAGGACGCGTTTTCCTCCGAGGACCGACCAGTTGCCCGGGAATTCGACCGAACTGCAGCCTCTTCTCCCGTTGCGAGGCTCGCTCCGGTCAGGCGGCGCCCGGGCCAGGCCGGGCGGACACAACCAGGGGCAGGCAGGCACGCGGGCAGGCCCAGAGGCAGGCCCAGTGGCAGGCCCAGGGGCAGGCAGGGTCACGACCCACGACCTCACGGTCGCGCCCGTCACCACGCCAGAACCTCTCACGCCAGCCACCACCGAGCCGTCCGCGTTGACGCCTACTGCATCATCATCAACCCTCGGAGCCCGACCTGTGAGCCGGTTGGGAAAGGCGGGGCTGGTGGGGTTTTCCGGTACCAATCGAATTTGCTGCACAAGATCAACCAGCGCGAGACCTTGCGCAGCGACCGACGATCGTCTAGGGCCCTGGCCGCCAGTCGACCAGGGTCAGGTCCGCGTCGACCCGGGTGTAGGAAGCCGTGACCCGCTCGCCATGCTCCGGCGGCCGCCGGCCGCGCCAGTTCCCGTACACGAAGCAGCCGGGGACCGCCGCCAGCCTGACCATCACCACCACGTACGGCTCCCGCGGGCCGGGCACGAAGGGCTGGTGGTTGACGATCCAGCTCTCCACCGTCCCCTCGGGCGCCACCTCCCGCCAGTGCGCGCCCTCCGTACGGCACCGCGCGCAGAACGCCCTCGCCGGGAAGCGGGCCGTGCCGCAGGCGTCGCACACCTGCACCGCGAACTCCCGCCTGCCGACCCGCTCCCACCATTCCCGGGAATCCCGGTCGGGCTCCGGACGGTATCGCGCCATCACGGCCTCCGCAGGATCAGGGCCGAGGTGGCCGGGAGGATGTAGCCGGGCTGGGCCGTGGACAGCGCCACCTCCGCGCCCGGCACCTGCCGCTCGCCGGCGTCGCCCCTCAGCTGGGAGACCGCCTCGGCGATGTGGTTCATCCCGTGGACGTAGCCCTCGGACAGGAAACCGCCGTGTGTGTTGACCGGAAGCGGGCCGCCGGCCGCGGTGGCGCCCGAGGCCACGTACGGCCCGCCTTCGCCCTTGCCGCAGAAGCCGTAGTCCTCCAGCTGGACGATCACCGAGTACGTGAAGCAGTCGTACAGCTCGGCCACGTCGATGTCGTCCGGCCCGAGACCGGCCTGCGCGTACAGGCGCGGGGCGAGCGCGGCGGCCGCGGTCACCGTGGGGTCGGCGCCGGGGCCCGACAGGTGGGTGGTGCCGCCGCCCCAGGCCGCGGCCGAGACCAGCACGGGAGGGCGGCGCAGCGCGCGGGCGCGTTCGGCCGTGGTGACGACGACGGCGCAGGCCCCGTCCGTTTCCAGGCAGCAGTCCAGGAGGCGGAAGGGCTCGGCGATCCACCTGCTCGCCAGGTAGTCGTCCAGGGTGATGGGGATGCGCATCAGGGCGCGGGGGTTCTTGGCCGCGTTCGCGCGCTGGGTGACGGCCAGCTGCCCGAAGTGCTCGGCTTTTGTCCCATATTTCAGCATGTGGGCGCGGGCGTACATGGCGTACTGCTGCGGTGGCGCGACATAGCCGTACGGGGCCTGGTACTGCACCTCCGGGCTCACCGGCACGCCCCGGCCGGTGCCGCCCATACGGAACTCCGAGCGGGCGTTGACGGCCCGGTAGCAGACGACCGTCTCGGCCATGCCTGTCGCGACCGCCAGCGCGGCCTGGCCGACGACCGCGTGCGAGACGCTGCCCCCGCCGAACTGGTCCAGGTGCCAGGCCAGGTCCGTCAGCCCGAGGGCGGGGCCGACCAGGGTCGGCGGGGCCGAGTCGCCCACGCGGTGCGTGGCCAGGCCGTCCACCTGGTCCACGGGCAGCCCGGCGTCCTCCAGGGCGGCCAGCACGGCACGGCAGGCCAGCGTCAGGGTGCTGACGCCCGAGTTCTTGGTGAAGGGGGTGTAGCCGACCCCGGCTATCGCGGTCAGGTCAGAGAAAGCAAGCAAGCGCTTGGGCACATCCGTCACGTTAGACAGGACATTTCACCCATGTCAACGCACCTCTGGCGACCCGGCTTGACACTGTTCCCGGGTTCGCCCTACCGTCCAAGCAAGCGCTTGGTAAGATTAGGCGCACCCGGTGGACGAGGAGGCGGACCATGAGCACACACGCTGCCCGGCTCATCGCGCCGGACGGCTGTCGCGGCCTTCCGACGCCCCATCAGCGCAGAGTCCGCAACGGAGCCGCCATGCCGCCGGGCCCCTCACAAGGCCACCTCGACACCCTCCGCTTCCGCCAGGTGCTCGGCAGGTTCGCGACCGGCGTGGTGGCCATCACGGCGGTCGAGCCGGTCAGCGAGGAGCCCTGCGGCCTGGCGGCCAACTCCTTCACCTCGGTCTCGCTCGATCCGCCCCTCGTGGCGTTCTGCGTCGCGCACACCAGCACGAGCTGGCCCAAGGTGCGCGGCGCCAAGGTCGTCACGGTCAACGTGCTGGCCGAGCACCAGCAGTCCGTGTGCGCCCAGCTGGCGGCCAAAGGCGGCGACAAGTTCGCCGGCCTGACGTGGACCGGCTCCCCCGGCGGCAACCCCGTGCTGGACGGCGCGCTGGCCTGGATCGACTGCGCCGTCGAGGCCGAGCACCTGGCGGGCGACCACATGATCGTGGTGGCTCGGGTGCTCCAGCTCGACACCCACGCGGACGGCGGCCCGCTGGTGTTCTTCCGCGGCGACTACGGCGGCTTCGTTGCGCCTGCCTGACCCGGAGACGCCGGGCGGCCTTCGCGAGCAGGCGCGGGCCTGGCTGGAGGAGGCGCTGAGCGGCGAGTTCGCCCACGTGCGCGGGCTGGGCGGCCCCGGACGCGAGCACGAGGGACACGAGGAACGGCTGGCGTGGGAGCGCCACCTCGGCAGGGCCGGCTGGACCTGCCTGGGCTGGCCCCGTCGGTACGGCGGCCGCGCCGCCTCCCTGGAGGACCAGGTGGCCTTCCACGAGGAGTACGCCAGGGCCCGGGCCCCCGCCAGGGTCGGTCACATCGGAGAAGGGCTGATCGGGCCGACCGTCCTCGAGTTCGGCACCGACGAGCAGAAGGAGCGGTTCCTCCCGCCGATCCAGCGCGGCGAGGAGCTGTGGTGCCAGGGCTACTCCGAGCCGGAGGCCGGATCCGACCTGGCGAACGTCCAGACCAGGGCCCGCCTGGAAGGCGGCACGTGGGTGGTCACCGGCCAGAAGGTGTGGACCTCGCTGGCGCACGTGGCCCACTGGTGCTTCGTCCTGTGCCGTACGGAGGAGGGCTCGCAGCGGCACCGCGGCCTGTCCTACCTGCTCGTCCCCATGGACCAGCCCGGGGTCGTCGTCCGGCCGATCGTCCAGCTGACCGGGACGTCCGAGTTCAACGAGGTGTTCTTCGACGGCGCGCGCACGGCGGCGGGCAACGTCCTCGGCGCGCCCGGCGACGGCTGGCGGGTGGCGATGGCCACCCTCGGCTACGAGCGCGGCGCGTCCACGCTCGGGCAGCAGATCGGCTTCCGGCGCGAGCTGGCCGAGGTGATCGCGACGGCCGAGCGGACGGGCGCGGCGGACGATCCCGTGCTGCGCGACCGGCTCGTCAGATCGTGGCTGGAGCTGGAGATCATGCGCCTGAACGCGCTCAGGATGCTGCGCCCCGACCCCGGCCCGGAGGTGTCGATCGCCAAGCTCTACTGGTCGGAGTGGCACCGCCGGCTGGGCGAGCTGGCGCAGGCCGTACAGGGCAGGGCCGGGCTGGTGGCCGACGGCGGGCTCAACGAGCTGCAGCGCCTCTACCTGTTCAGCCGCGCGGACACGATCTATGCCGGATCCAGCGAGATCCAGCGGAACATCATCGCCGAGCGCACCCTGGGACTCCCCCGCTGATTGGACCGCTCATGCCCCAGCCCCACCCCAAGGCGCACGGCCTGCTCGACGGCAAGGTGACGCTGGTCACGGCGGCCGCGGGAGCCGGCATCGGATACGCGACGGCCAGGCGCTGCGCCGAGGAGGGCGCCACGGTCGTCGTCTCCGACCGGCACGAGCGCCGCCTGGCCGCCGCCGCGGAGGCCCTGACCGAGGTCATCGGCGTCAAGCCGCTGGCGGTTCCGTGCGACGTGACCTCCGAGGCGCAGGTGCTGGCGCTGTTCGACGCGGCGGTCGAGGCGCACGGCAGGCTGGACGTGGTGGTGAACAACGCCGGGCTCGGCGGCACGGCCCCGCTCGCTGAGATGACCGACGAGCAGTGGCACACGGTCGTCGACGTCACCCTGACCGGCACCATGCGCTGCGCGAGGGCCGCGCTCAGGCAGATGATCGGGCAGGGCTCGGGTGCCATCGTCAACAACGCCTCGGTGCTCGGCTGGCGAGCCCAGCCGGGCCAGGCGCACTACGCGGCGGCCAAGGCCGGCGTGATGGCCCTGACCCGGTGCGTCGCGCTGGAGGCGGCCGGGCACGGCGTACGGGTGAACGCCGTGGCCCCGTCGCTGGCCGTGCACCCGCATCTGGCGAAGGTGACCGGGGAGGAGCTGCTGGCGGAGCTGGCGGCCAAGGAGGCGTTCGGCCGGTCGGCGGAGCCGTGGGAGGTGGCCAACGTGATCGTCTTCCTGGCGAGCGACTACTCCTCGTACATGACGGGCGAGGTGGTCTCGGTCTCCTCGCAGCACCCGTGACCCTCCCGCGGGAGGCGCCACCCTGATGATCAGGGAAAGATCAGGGTAGGCGGGAGGGGTGTCGAGATCTACTGTCCGGAGTATGGGCACACGCTCTTCGTTCCTGCTCGATGTCCTCATGACGGAGTTCGGCGAGTCGATCAAGGAAGATCCTGCGGCGTTCAGGCGGAAATTTCGGAAAATGGCGGCTTCGCCCTTCGCCTTCTACCGGGGCAGCGCCTGCCTGTTCTACGCCGACATGACCGGCGAGTACGCGGACGACTCCTTCCTCGACGGGCCGACCAGCAGGGTGTGGATCCACGGCGACCTGCACGCGGAGAACTTCGGCACGTACATGAACGCCTCCGGCGTCCTCGTCTTCAACGTCAACGACTTCGACGAGGCGTACGTGGGCCCGTACGTCTGGGACCTCAAGCGGTTCGCCGCCAGCGTGGCCCTGCTCGGGTACGCCAAGGCGCTGTCCGACGACTCGATCAGCGTGCTCGTGACCGACTTCGCCGGGGCGTACCTGGTCGAGCTCGCCGCCATCGCGGCGGGCGGTGACGACGCGATCGGCTCGCTCACGCTGGACACCACCACCGGCGTGCTGCACCGCGTGCTGCAGACGGCCCGGCTGCGCACGCGGGTGGCGCTGCTGGACGTCGAGACCGTGATCGATGGCTACGACCGGCGCTTCGCGCTCATGGCGGGACGGGAGGCGGTGGACGCGGCGACCAGGCAGGCCGTGCTCGGCGCGTTCGTGGACTACCTGACCACGCTGCCGGTGCGGGTGGACCCGGTCGAGCAGGTGATCAAGGACGTGGCGCTGCGCAAGGGCGTGGGCATCGGGTCGGCGGGGCTGCCGTCGTACAACCTGCTGCTGGAAGGGCACTCGCAGGCGCTGGAGAACGACGTGATCCTGTACATGAAGCAGGCGGCGGCGCCCGCCGTGGCGCGGCACATCACCGACGAGAAGGTGTCGGCGTACTTCAAGCACCAGGGGCACCGTACGGCCGAGTCCCAGCGGGCGTTGCAGGACTACGCCGATCCGTGGCTGGGATACACCACGCTCAACGGGGTGGGGCAGCTGGTGGCGGAGGTGTCCCCGTACTCGGCGGACCTGGACTGGGACGACGTGAACGAACCGGCCGAGCTGCGCTCGATCGTCCAGGACCTGGGACGGGCGGTGGCGCGGATGCACTCGGTGGCCGATGACGAGTCCAGCCACGACCTCGTCGACTTCTCGACGGAGGAGGCGATCGTGGACGTGGTCGGCAGCGACAGGTCCGGATTTATCGGCATGCTGGTGGGTTTCGCTCATCGGTACGGGGCGCAGGCCCGCGAAGACCACCAGAAGTTCGTCGACCTGTTCCGCAACGGCCGGCTCCCCGGCGTCTGAAGCCGGCGGGCGGGACGGGCGTCGTACGGCGGCCGTGCGGAGCCGTCGTCGGCTAGCAACCGACCGTTCGGTATGGCATGCTTCCGGAACATGACTCTGTTCTCGGTGGAAGGCAAGACAGTCGTCGTCACGGGCGGATCGCGCGGCATCGGGCGCATGATCGCCGCCGGGTTCGTCGAGGCGGGGGCGTCCGTCTACATATCCGCCCGCAAGACGGCCGAGGTCGAGAAGACGGCGGCCGAGCTGGGCTGCGTCGCGGTGCCGGCCGACCTGTCGACGCCCGAAGGGCTGGAGTCACTGGTGTCGGCGGTGGACGGGCCGCTGCACGTGCTGGTCAACAACGCGGGCGCCACCTGGGGGGCGCCGCTGGAGGAATATCCGGAGCACGCCTTCGACAAGCTCTGGAACATCAACGTCAAAGGGGTCTTCTACCTGACCCAGCGGTTCCTGCCGAGGCTCAGGGAGGCGGCGAGCGCGGACGACCCGGCACGCGTGATCAACGTGGGCTCGATCGACGGGATCAAGGTGCCGGCGCTGCCGAGCTATGCCTATTCCTCGACGAAGTCGGCCGTGCACATGCTCACCCGGCACCTGGCCAGACACCTGGCCAAGGAGCACATCACGGTCAACGCCATCGCGCCCGGGCCGTTCGACTCCAAGATGATGGCCTTCGCCCTGAACGACCCCGAGACCCGCGAGAGCATCGCCTCCAGCGTGCCCATGGGCCGCATCGGGCGCCCCGAGGACATGGCGGGCGCGGCCATCTATCTGTCGTCGCGGGCGGGTGCGTACCTGACAGGAACGGTCATCCCGGTGGACGGCGGGATCTCCTGCTGAAAGAGCCGGGCCAGGCCGGTCCCGTCACAGGGAAGGGTGCGGGGACGGCGGCGAGCACCTTCCCGGCGGGTCCGGCCTGGCCCGGGGCTCGTGGCGCGCGCGTTCTGGCGGACCGCGGCGCCGCGGGGCGGGACTAGTCGAGCACGTCGTCGATGGCCACGTCGCCACCGTGGGTCGCGGTCACGGCGACGCCGTTGACGTTGTTGACCCCGGTCGCGCCGCGACCGCTCACGTTGCTGTTGACGACGTTGCCGAAGTTGTTGCCCGACTGGATGGCGTTGCGGTTGCGGCTTGCGTTGCCGGCGTTGGTGTCGGCGAACGCGGGGGCCGACATGAGGGCCATCCCGGTCGCGGCGGCGACGACGATGCCGGACACGCAGAGCTTCTTCATGTGAGGTCCTTTCACTGTTCGGGTCACTGTTCGGGTTGGTCGGACGTCAGCCGGTCAGTCGAAGATGTAGATCACCGTGATGCCGCCGTTGGTGGCGGTCGGGGCTATGCCGTTGACGTTGTTGACGTTCGTCGAGTCGTCCTGGCCGCGGTTGGCGGCGAAGACGTCGGCGAAGTTGTTGCCGGACTGGGTCGAGTCGCTGTTACGGCTCCAGTTGGTCGCCCAGGAGCGCCCATCCCAGGGGCCGGCCACGTCATCGGCGTGAGCGGGGACGGCGAACAGCAGCCCGCCGGCGACCGCCGACACCGCGGCCGCGGCGCACACCCTTTTGATCACTTCTGCTCCTTCACCGGTATGGAAGTCGCCGGGGGCGGCGGACGCCGTGGGCCCGAAAGCGCACCACCAGCCCCATTGACCTTTGTTGACCTCAGCGGATCAAGGCCAGTGCGAGCATATAACTGTACGTTGCCGATGAGTAGCTCTGAGTGATCAGAACTTTGTTCGGCCATGGCGCCGTCACGAGACGCCGGTGACCCGCCGGGCCAGGCCCGCTTCGACCCGCCACCACGACCCGTACGTCGCTACGCTGACGCTTCCAACGCGGCACCCCTCTGCGGAGTTGTTTCAGAGCATGGACCGTTATGAGGGGTTCCACGAGTTCGTGCGCTCCCGCCAGCAATCGCTGATGCGGACGGCGTACCTGCTCACAGGGAACGCCCACCTTGCCGAGGACCTGTTGCAGACGGTCCTCCCCCGCGTCGCCTCCCACTGGACCAAGCTCGCCAAGGGCGGCAACCCCGAGGCGTACGCCCGCAGGGCCCTGGTCAACCAGAGCATCTCCTGGCGCAGGCGCAGGCACGTCGAACTGCAGGGAGCCGAACTGCCCGAGCTCGGGCAGTCGCACGACGAGGCGACCGTGCGCCGCCTGGCCCTGCGCCACGCGCTCGCCCAGCTCACGCCGAAGCAGCGTCACCCCCGAGGAGGCGTACCGATGAGAACGTTGCGCGAGGACCTGCGGGCCCTGGGGGCGGACGCGCCCGAGGTCGACCTGGCCGAGCGCGCCCTCAGAGGCGCGCGCAGGAGGCGGGCGACGCGCCTGGCCGCGGTCGCCGCCGCCGTGGTGTGCGTGATCGCCGCCGGGACCGCCGTGCTGATCCAGCAGGTACGCCCCCAGCCGCCGATCGTGCTCACCCCTCCGGAGACCAGGGCCCTGCCGCTGCCCGCCAGGGGCGTCGGCCCTGTGGAGCAGGCCTATCAGCCGCGCTGCCGCCCCACCTCGTCCGGCGGGTGCCGAACGCTCCCCTGGCGGATCGTGACGCGCGGCGGCGACACCTACGAGATCCCCTCAGGACCGGGGCCCGTCTCGGTCACCGCGGACGGCCGCAGGATCGCCTACTACAGCGGCGAGCACCACGCCATCGTCGTCCGCGACCTGGCCTCGGGCAAGACTTGGACGTCGCCGCTGACTCAGCCCGAGGAGGACTTCGCGGCGGAGTACGCCCTGCGGTTGTCGCCCAGCGGGCTGCGCTTCATCGTCTCCGGCTGGGGCGGCGAGCGAGAGCCCAACAAGCTGGTCGACGTCGTGAAGGGGACGGTGAGCGAGCTCGAACGGGGGTGGTGGCCGGTGAGCGTGTCCGACGGCGACGGGCCCGTCGTGCTGGCCAGGCCGTACGACTCGGCCACCCGGGTGCGGCTGCTGGGACACGACCCGATCACCCTCCGGGAGTTCACCTACGACTTCAGCGCCCTCGCGCCGGACGGCCGCACGCTCGCCCGGCTGGGGAAGGTCGTCGATCCCGACCGAGAGCCCAGGGTGCGCGGGGACGGGACGATCGTCACGTTCGACGCCATCACCGGTGGCGGTGAGCGCCGTACCGCGGTGTCCGGAATCCCCGAGGGCCTGGTCCCCGCACGGCTGGGCGGCTGGCTGAGCGCCACCGAGGTGGTCCTGCTCGCGAGCCGCGAGCAGCCGCGCGGCGGTCCCTCGTCGATGGTCTACGCCGTCGATGTGCGCACGGGGCGGGCACGCGAGCTGTTCTCGCCGCGGGCGGACGGGATCTACGTCGTCCCCGGCCTGGTGCGCTAGCCCCTGCCTTCCGCACGTGCGTGGTCTTCAGCGGATCGTGTGGCCAGGTGGCGCCAGGCCGGGGTCTCGCCGCCGCCGTCCACCCGCACCTCGGCGCCGGTCACGTAGCCGGGCGCCGCCAGCCACAGGCACACCTGGGCCACGTCGCCGGGTGTCGCCATCCGGCCCGCGGGGATGGCCGCCGCGATCCGGCCGGTCTCCGTCCGGCCGGCCTCCGCCTCGCCGCCGGCCGCCGGAACGGTGCCGCCCTGGTGAGGGTCGTAGTGAGGGGAGGCGCCGGCTGTGGCGGCCAGGCCGACGACGACCGTGTTGACGCGTACGCGCGGGGCCCACTCGGCGGCCAGGCAGCGGGCCAGGTGGTGCAGGCCCGCTTTGGCGGCGCCGTACGCGGCGGTGCCGGGTGAGGGGCGGCTGCCGCTGACGCTGCCGATCATCACGATCGCGCCGCAGGAGGCGGCGAGCAGCGGGTACGCGCGCTGCGCCACGAGCAGCGGGGCCGTCAGGTTGAGGTCGATGACGCGGGCGTGCAGGCGCGGTGAGGTGCCGTCCATCGGCGCGTACGGCGACCCGCCCGCGTTGTTGACCACCACGTCGAGCCGGTCGAAGCCGGCGACGAGCCGGTCGACGTCCTCGGGGACGCGCACGTCGGCCTGGACGAACCGGATCTCACCGGCCGCCACAGGCCCGGGTGGGGTGCGGGCGGCCACCGGCCCGGGTGGGATGTGGGTGGACGCATCGGCTGCGGGCCCGGGTGGGGTGCGGGCGCAGACGGTGACGGCGGCGCCCGCGTCGTGGAAGGCCCCGGCGATGGCGGCGCCGATGCCCTTGGTGCCGCCCGTCACCAGGACGGCCCTGCCCGTGTAGTCGTAAGTCACGGTCACGGGTGCTACCGTACCAAGCAAGCGTTAGGTGCAACCAGGGAGTCGGGTTGGGGATCACGCTGCGGGCCGGGCCGATCGCGGAGGTCGTCGTGGACCTGCCACCGGTGAACGCGCTGACCGTGCAGGCCTGGGAGGAGCTGGCCGAGGCCCTACGGACGGCCGGCCGCGACCCGGGCACCAGGGTGGTCGTGCTGCGTGCCGAGGGGCGCGGGTTCAACGCCGGAGTCGACATCAAGGAGTTGCGGGACGCCGAGGGGCACGCGCGGCTGGTCGCGGTGAACCGGGCGTGTCACGCGGCGTTCGCGGCGGTCTACGCGTGCGCGGTGCCGGTGATCGCAGCAGTGCACGGGCACTGCCTGGGCGGCGGCGTCGGGCTGGCGGGCAACGCCGACGTGGTGGTGGCCAGCGACGACGCCTACTTCGGGCTGCCCGAGGTCGACCGGGGCGCGCTGGGCGCGGCCACGCACCTGGCCAGGCTCGTGCCGCCGCACCTGATGCGGGCCATGGTCTACACGTGCAGGAACGCCACGGCGGCCGAGTTGCACGCGTTCGGGTCGGTGCTGGAGGTGGTGCCGCGCGACCGGCTGCGCGACGCGGCGACCGAGGTGGCGGAACAGATCGCCGCGAAGGACCCGTACGTGATCCGCTGCGCCAAGGAGTCGCTCAACGGCATCGACCCGGTGGACGTCAACCGCAGCTACCGCTTCGAGCAGGGCTTCACCTTCGAGCTGAACCTGATGGGCGCGGGCGACCGGCACAGGGAGCGGTTCGCATGACGAAGGTGATGACGGCCGAGGAGGTCGCCGCCTCGGTGGAGAGCGGCATGACGGTCGGGATCGGCGGCTGGGGTTCGCGCCGCAAGCCGATGGCCCTCGTACGCGCGGTCCTCCGCTCACCCGTCCGCGACCTCACCCTCGTCTCGTACGGCGGCCCCGACGTCGGCATGCTCTGCGCGGCGGGGAAGGCGCGCAGGGTCGTGGCCCCGTTCGTCACGCTCGACTCCATCCCGCTGGAGCCGCACTTCCGCCGGGCCAGGCAGGCGGGGGCGATCGAGTTCACCGAGTACGACGAGGGCATGTTCATGTTCGGGCTGCTGGCGGCGGCGCACCGGCTGCCGTTCCTGCCGACGCGGGCGGGGCTGGGGTCGGACGTGATGCGGGTCAACCCGGGGCTGCGGACGGTCCGGTCGCCGTACGCGGACGGGGAGGAGCTGGTCGCGGTCCCGGCGCTGACGATGGACGTGGCGCTGGTGCACATGAACCGGGCGGACGTGCGGGGCAACGCGCAGTACCTGGGTCCCGACCCGTACCTCGACGACCTCTACGCCAAGGCGGCCGCGCGGTGCTACGTGTCGTGCGAGCGGGTGGTGGACGACCTGCTCGAGGAGGGCCCCCTGCAGTCGCTGCTGATCAGCCGGTCGATGGTGACGGGCGTCGTGGAGGCGCCCGGCGGGGCCGGGTTCACCTCGTGCGAGCCCGACTACGGGCGCGACGAGGCGCTCCAGCGGCGCTACGCGGAATCGCCCTGGGAGGAGTGGGATGAGCGGTAGGGCTGACGTGTGCGTGGTGGCGTGCGCGGAGGCGTTCAGGGGCGACGGGGAGATCCTGGCGGCCGGGATCGGCGGGGCGGTCACGGTGCTGGCGGCGCGGCTGGCGCGGCTGACGTTCGAGCCGGGCCTGCTCACGCACGACGGCGCCTGCCTGCTCACCGGAGACGTGCCCGCACTGGGCGAGGCGCCGGAGGTGGTCGAGGGGTGGCTGCCGTTCCGCGAGCATCTGTGGCTGGTGCTGAACGGCCGCCGCCACGTCATGCTCGGCGCGAGCCAGATCGACCGGTACGGCAACACGAACATCTCCTGCATCGGCGACTGGGCCCGGCCCAAGGCGCAACTGCTGGGCGTGCGGGGCGCGCCGGGCAACACGCGGTGCGACCCGACGAGTTACTGGATCCCCCGGCACTCCCCCCGGGTGTTCGTGCCCGAGGTGGACATGGTCAGCGGGCTCGGCACCGACCGCGGGGCGTTCGAGCTGCGGCGAGTGGTGACGAACCTGGCCGTCCTGGACTTCGGCGCCCCAGATGGGTCGATGCGGCTGGTGTCGGTCCATCCTGGGGTGAGCGTGGACGAGGTGGTGGCGGCGACCGGGTTCGATCTCGGCATCCCGCCGAACGTCCCGCGGACGCGGGAACCGTCCGATGAGGAGCTGCTCGTCCTGGACCGGCTCGATCCCGCGCGCTCCCGCGACCGGGAGGTCGCCGCGTGAGGACCGCCCTGACCTCGCTGACCGGCTGCCGGCATCCGATCGTGCAGACCGGCATGGGGTACGTCGCCGGCGCCCGGCTGGCGGCGGCCGTCTCCCGGGCGGGCGGCCTGGGCGTGATCGGGGCGGCGACCATGTCCGTGCCCGAGATGACCGCGGCGATCAGGCGGGTGAAGGAGCGCACGGACGCGCCGTTCGGGGTCAACATCCGCTCCGACGCCGGCGACGCCGCCGAACGGGTCGAGGTGATGGTCCGCGAGGGCGTACGGGTGGCGTCGTTCGCCATGGCTCCCAAGCGGGAGCTGATCGCCCGGCTCAAGGACGCGGGCGTGGTGACGATCCCGTCGGTGGGGGCGCTCCGGCACGCGGAGAAGGTGGCCGGGTGGGGGGCCGACGCGGTGATCGTGCAGGGAGGCGAGGGCGGGGGCCACACGGGGCCGCTCGCCACGACGCTGCTGCTGCCCCAGGTCGTGGACGCCGTGGACATCCCGGTGATCGCGGCCGGCGGGTTCTTCGACGGGCGCGGGCTGGTGGCGGCGCTGGCGTACGGCGCCTGCGGGATCGCCATGGGCACCCGGTTCCTGCTGACCAGCGACTCCCCCGTGCCGGACGAGGTCAAGAAGCTCTATCTGGCGGCGCGGGAGACCGTGGTGACCACCAAGGTGGACGGGGTCGCGCACAGGGTGCTGCGGACGCCGTTCGTGACCTCGCTGGAACGGTCGCGGCTGGTGCGGGCGGTGGCGAACGGAGTCAGGTTCCGGCGGCTGTCGGGGCTGTCATGGGCCGGGCTGATCCGCGAAGGGCGGCGGATGCGGCGGGGCAGGGAGCTGACCTGGGCACAGGTGCTGCAGGCGGCCAACACGCCGGTGCTGCTGCGGGCGGCCATGGTGGACGGGCGGGCGGATCTGGGGGTGATGGCGTCCGGGCAGGTGGTGGGGGTCATCGGTGACCTGCCGTCATGCCGGGAGCTGATCGACCGCGTCATGGCCGAGGCCGAGACCGCCCTGGCCCGCCTGCCGGCGCGCTGAGCCCGCCAGGGAAGCGGATCTCCGCCTGGCGCTGAGCCCGCCGGCGCGGAGATCCGCCTCGGTGCGGCCCCGGCTTCGACCCGGCGGGTCAGACGACCGTGATGCCGCGGGCGGCGAGGATGGCGTTGGCCTGCGTCTGGTTGATGACGGCGCCGGCGAACGCCCGGAGCTTGGCGTCGTCGGGCTGCCCCAGGTCGGCCCCGCGCAGGTCGGCCTTCGTGAACGTGGTGTTCAGCAGGCGCGTGCCGATGAGGCGGCAGTCGCTGAGCGTGGCCTCGGTGAAGTCGCAGCCCGACAGGTCGGCGTCGTCGAAGCGGACCCCCTCGATGTGCTCGCCGCGCAGCGAGCAGCCGCCGAGGTTGGCCAGGGTCAGGTTGGAGCGGGTGACCGTGAAACCGGTGCCGCGCGAGGCGGTCAGCGCGGCGCCGATCATGCGGCAGCCGGTGAAGGACACGTCGGTGAGCAGCGCGCCGCCGAACTGGGCCGAGGACAGGTCGACGTCGGTGAACGTGACGTCGATGAGGTCGGCGTCGTTGAAGCGGATGCGCATCCCGCCCCCGCCGGTGAAGACCGCCCCGTCGAGGTCGGCCTTGCGGAAGTCGGTCTGCTCCAGCACGCACGACTCGAAGCGGGCCCCCGCCAGGGAGGCGCCCCACAGGTCGGCCTCCGTCAGGTCGCATCCGCGGAAGACGTGTGTCTCGCCGGCCGAGAGCCGTTCGGCCAGCGCCTTGTGTGAGAGGTCCTCGCCGTCGAAGTTCACGGTCTCAGAGACTACCGGCCAGGATCTCCGCGGCGGCCTGGCCGCAGACCCGGGCGGAGCCGTACGTGGCGATGTGCACGGCCCCGAGGTCCGAGCGGGCGGGCAGGCCCATCTCGACCACCACGGCGTCCTTGCGGGCGCTCAGCAGGTGCCTCAGCGCCTCTTCCTGCCACGGGTGGCGGTGCGCGTCGCGGACCACCACGACCAGGGGGCGGCCGGCCGCCGCGCCGAGCAGCCGTTCGAGTGCCGGACCGGTCGTCTCCCCCGCGGCCATGCGCGTGACCACGGTGCCGGGCAGCAGCCCGGCCAGCGGCTCGCCCACTCCCCAGGGGGTGTGCCGGTCGATGGCCAGGTTCATCTCCGGCACCAGCTCCACCACGTGCGGGGCCGCGGCCAGCGGCAGCGCCGGCGTGGTGGAGCGCCGGACGACCCTGACGGCCCGCCGGGCCGCCACCAGCCCGGCGCCGCCGTCGCCCGCGGCTCCGGCGAGGACGACGTCGGATGGGCTGCCCGAGGACGCGGTCCATGCCGCCAGCTCGCGGACCCTACGAGCGGCGTCGGCCAGCCGGTCCTCGGGCAGCAGTCCTTGGGTCACCGCGGCGGCGATCGCGTCGCGGATCCCCGTGGCGGTGGCCTCGTCGGCGTGCTCGCCGCCGACGCAGATCGCGTCCGCCCCGGCGGCGATGGCGCGGGCCGAGGCGCCCCCGATCCCGTACGCCGCCGCCACCGCGGCCATCTCGATGGCGTCCGTGATGATCACCCCTTGGAACCCGAGCTCCTCGCGCAGCAGCCCGGTGAGCACCTTGGGGCTGAGCGTGGCGGGCAGTTCGCCGTCGTACGAGGGCACGAGCAGGTGGCCCGTCATGACCGCTTTGACGCCCTCCCTGACGGCGTCCGCGAACGGCAGCAGCGCGTCCTCGACCGTGTCCGCGGCCATCTCGGGCACGCCGTGGTGGGAGTCGACCGTGGTGTCCCCGTGGCCGGGGAAGTGCTTGACGCAGGCGGCCACTCCGGCGGACTGCAGGCCGCGGACGAACGCCCTGGCGTGCCGGGAGACCAGTGCGGGGTCGGCGCCGAAGGAGCGCAGGCCGATGACCGGGTTGTCCGGGTTGGAGTTCACGTCGGCGGAGGGGGCGAAGTCGATGGTGATGCCCGCGCGGGCCAGGTCGGCGCCGAGGTCCGCGGCCAGGGTCTCGGTCATGGCCACGTCGTCGACCACGCCGAGCGCGTACGCCCCGGGGCGGCTGCTGCCGGTGGCCGCCTCCAGCCGGGTGACCTCGCCCGACTCCTCGTCGACGCCGACGAGCACCGAGGGGTTCTCCGCGCGCAGGGCGGAGGTCAGCCGGGCCACCTGGGCCGGGCCGGCGATGTTGCGCGAGAACAGCGCCACCCCGGCCAGCCCCTCGCCGAGCCGGCGGCGGAGCCAGTCGGGTGGTTCGTGTCCGGCGAAACCGGGGAAGAGGACGGCGTCGGCAAGGCGCAGCAGGTCACCGCTCATGGGCATGACCCGCAATCTAATAGGAAAGTTTCCTATTTGCTAGTGGCATTTTCTGACGTCAGGCCGCTCCCATGCCGACGAGCCGTTCGATGACGGTGACGTTCGCCTGCCCTCCGCCCTCGCACATGACCTGCAGGCCGTACGTCCCGCCCGTTCGCTCCAGCTCGTGCAGCAGCCGCACCGCCAGGACCGCGCCGGTCGCTCCGAGCGGGTGGCCGAGCGCGATCGCCCCGCCGTTCGGGTTGACCCTGGCGGGGTCGGCGCCGGTCTCCTTCATCCAGGCCAGCACGACGGAGGCGAACGCCTCGTTCACCTCGATCGCCGCGAAGTCGTCGATGGACATGCCGGTCACGCGGAGGGCGCGGGCGGTGGCGGGGATGGGCGCGGAGAGCATCGTGATCGGGTCGGCGCCGCGGGCCGACAGGTGGTGCACGCGGGCGCGCGGGGTCAGGCCGTGCTCGCGTACGCCCCTGGGCGAGGCGACGAGCAGGGCGGCGGCGCCGTCGGAGATCTGTGAGGCCAGGGCCGCCGTGATCCTGCCGCCCTCGGTCAGGGGCTTGAGCCCGGCCATCTTCTCGGGCGAGGTGTCCGCGCGCGGGCCCTCGTCCGCCGCGACGCCCTCGTAGGGGACGATCTCGCGCAGGAAGTGACCGGCCTCGATGGCGTGCAGGGCCCGCCGGTGCGACGTGTACGCGTAGCGCTCCATCTCCTCGCGGGTGATCTCCCAGCGGGCGGCGATCCGCTCGGCCCCGGCGAACTGCGAGACCTCCTGCGTGCCGTACCGTTCGGCCCAGCCCTTGGAGCCCTCGAAGGGGGTCTCGTGCCCGAGCGGCCGGCCCGCGAGCATCGCGGCCGAGATGGGGACCATGCTCATGTTCTGCACGCCGCCGGCCACCACCAGGTCGTTCGTGCCGGAGAGCACGGCCTGGGCGGCGAAGTGCAGCGCCTGCTGGGAGGAGCCGCACTGGCGGTCGATCGTGACGCCTGGCACCTCCTCGGGCAGGCCGGCGGCCAGCCAGCAGGTGCGGGCGACGTCGCCGGCCTGCGGGCCGATGGTGTCGACGCAGCCGAAGATCACGTCGTCGACGGCCGAGGGGTCGGCGCCGGCGCGGCGCATCAGCTCCTTGAGCACGTGGGCGCCGAGGTCGGCGGGGTGCGCTCCGGCCAGTCCGCCGTTCCTGCGCCCGACGGGGGTGCGGACGGCCCCGACGATGTAGGCCTCGCTCATCGACGCATTGTAGCAAGCGCTTGGTCTAGCGCGGAATGCCGCATGAACTGCGCAGGTTGGGTGAACAAGCGATTGTCTGAGGCTCCATAATGGGAACGTGACCACGCGAAAGAACTCCGGCACCGCGACCACCCCGGCCAAGCGCCAGCGCACGACCTCGTCAGGGTCGGCGTCAGAGCGCCGCGACCACCTCGTCAAGCTCGCCGCGGAGCTCTTCGCGCGCAAGGGCTTCCAGGCCACGACCGTCCGCGAGATCGCCGACGAGGCCGGCATCCTCTCAGGAAGTCTCTACCACCACTTCGACTCCAAGGAGACGATCGTCGACGAGGTGCTCTCCACCTTCCTCGACGACCTCATCGCCCGCTACCGCGCCGCCCTCGAGTCCGGCGGCGACGCGCGCACCGTGCTGTCGGAGATGGTCCGCATCGGCTTCGGCACGCTCGAGCCCCACCGCGCCGCGATCACCGTCATGCAGAACGACTGGAATTACCTGCGCCAGTTCCCCCGGTTCAACTACCTCGTCAAGGCCGAGGACGAGGTCGAGCAGATGTGGGTGTCGCAGATCAAGGCCGGCCAGGCGGCCGGGCTGTTCCGGCCCGACGTCGACCCCAAGCTGACCTACCGCATGATCCGCGACACCATCTGGGTCGCGGTCCGCTGGTTCCGCCCGGGCGGCAGGCTCAACACGAGCGGCCTGGCCGAGCACTACATCACCGTGCTGTTCGACGGGCTCGCCACGGGCGAGCGCACCACGCACAAGAAATGAGCCTGGGCAAGGCGGTGCGGCTGGCACTGCAGGAGGTCGCCGAACCGGCCAAGGCCGAGGCGATGCGCGCCTACACGAAGTCCGCGCTGCCGTTCCTCGGCGTCCAGGCCGTGGCCCGGCGGGCGGCGCTGCGGCGGGTGTTCGCCGCGCACCGCCTGGAGACCGCGCCCGAGTGGCGGCGGGCGGTGCTGACGTTGTGGCGGGAGGCCGAATACCGCGAGGAGCGCTACGCCGCCGTCGAGCTGTCCGGCCACCACTACTACCGCGAGTTCCAGACCCTCTACACCGTGCCGATGTACGAAGAGATGATCGTCACCGGCGCCTGGTGGGACCTCGTCGACGAGCTGGCCACCCACCGCGTCGGCGGGCTGCTGACCGCGTTCCCCGACACCATGCGGCCGCTCATGCTGGAGTGGGCCCACGACGCCGACCTGTGGAAGCGCCGCACCGCGATCCTCTGCCAGAACCGCTTCAAGGCGCGCACCGACACGGCCCTGCTCTACGCGTGCATCGAGCCGAGCCTGTCCGACAACGACTTCTTCGCGCGCAAGGCCATCGGATGGGCGTTACGCGAATACGCCAAGACCAACCCCGCCGAGGTCATACGCTACGTCAACGCCAAGGGCATCTCGGGCCTGAGCCGCCGCGAGGCGCTGAAGAACCTGCCCGCTAGCCCGTGAGGGTCTGGGTGCCGAGGACGGCCAGCAGCACGAGGCGTTCGGCGTCGTCGGTGCCGGGCTCGGCGGTGTAGACCATGATGCGCAGGTCGCTGCCCGCCACGCTGAGCACGTCGCAGTCGAGCGTCAAGGGCCCCACCTGCGGATGCTCGATCGTCTTGCGCGCCGCCTCGTGCCGGCCCACGATGCCGGAGTCCCACAGCTCGGCGAACCGGGCGCTGATCGCGCGCAACCGCGCGATCAGGCGGCGCACCTGCTGGTCGCCGGGATAGCGCCCGGCGGTGGCGCGCAGGTCGGCGACCAGCGCGGCCTCGAACGCGCGCCGCGCCTCGGGCGTGTGGCGCACCCGGCCGCCGGGGCCCGCGAAGTTGCGCCAAACGCCGTTGCGTTCGTCGCCCCGCCATCCGGACGGATCGCCCATCAGCGCCGCGTACATCGGGTTGGCCAGGAGCAGCGTCCAGGCCGCGTCGTAGACCCCGACGGGCGTGCCGGCCAGCCTGTCGAGCAGCCGCTGGACGCTCGGGGTGATGAACCCGGGCACCATCTCCGGCCCCGGGGGCTCGAGCCCGGCCATCCGGAACAGGTAGCCGCGCTCGTCCGCCGACAACCGCAGCGCCCGCGCCAGCGCCTCGACGACCTGGGCCGACGGGCTGACGGCCCGGCCCTGTTCGAGGCGGGTGATGTAGTCGGCGGAGATCCCGGCCAGCAGGGCGAGCTCCTCCCGGCGCAACCCGGCCGCGCGCCGGCGCCCGGCGGCGGGCAGCCCGACCGTCGCGGGCGACATCCGGTCGCGCCAGCGCCGCACCGCCCGCCCGAACTCCGTCCGCGTCATGCCACCAGTGTGCACGCGGCACCGGTGTGCCCGCCTGGTACTGACGGTCCCAGGACAACCGGACGACTGGCCGGCCGGACCGCCCCGCCGGAGGCTGAGGGCATGACGACCACACTGATCACCGGAGCGAACAAGGGCCTGGGCTTCGAGACCGCCCGCCGGCTCATCGAGGCAGGTCACACCGTGTACGTCGGCAGCAGGAACGCCGAACGCGGGCGCCTGGCCGCCGAGCGGCTGGGCGCGCGGTCCGTCCTGCTCGACGTCACCGACGACGGCTCCGTCGCGGCCGCGGCCAAGACCATCGAGGCCGAGGGCGGGCTCGACGTGCTGGTCAACAACGCGGGCATCGAAGGGCGCACCCCTGACGGAGGCGTACTCGGCGCCGCGGACGTGACCGCCGACATGATGCGCACGCTGTTCGAGACGAACGTCTTCGGCGTCGTCCGCGTCACCCACGCCTTCCTGCCGCTGCTGCGGCGGTCGGCGGCGCCCGTCATCGTCAACGTCAGCAGCGGCCTGGCGTCGCTGGCCGGGGTCACCGCCCAGGGCACGCCGGCGCACGCCTACCCGGGTGTGGCCTATCCCGCCTCGAAGACCGCGGTCAACATGATCACCGTGCAGTACGCGAAGGCGTTCCCCGGCATGCGGATCAACGCGGTTGAGCCCGGCTACACCGCGACGGACCTGAACGGGCACACGGGCACGCAGACCGTGGAGGAGGGCGCGGAGATCATCGTACGGATGGCGCAGGTGGGCCCCGACGGCCCGACCGGCGGCTATTTCGACGTCTCGGGCACCCTCCCGTGGTAGGTCACCTGGTCCACAGGGCGTCCTGGACGGCCTGCACCAGGGCCATCAGCTCCGGTGTGACGCGCTCCTTCGACCAGGCGAGCGCGTAGGTGATGCGCAGGTCACCCGCGTCGAGCGGCACGAAGCGCACGTCGTCCCGCTTGATGGTCCTGACCAGCAGGTGCGGGATCGGCAGCAGCCCGGCGCCCGCCGCCACCAGGTCGAGCGCGGCGGCGAAGTCGTCGTCGGCCACCATGCGCGCGCGGCCGGGCAACCCCGACCACGGCCGGCTGAACGGCGTGAGCAGCACCTGGCCGCCCAGGTCCGCCGGGGCGACCCTGGCTGCGGGCGCCAGCCGGTGGCTCACGGGGACGGCCAGGTGGTCGACGGTGACGTGGAACCGGGCGGCGGTGACGAACTGCGCGGGAGCGGGGGTGGCGAGGATCGCCGCGGAGACCTCCCCGCCCGCCAGCGCCCGCGCCGCCGCGCCCCGGCCGGCGGGCCGGAGCTCCACGCCGAGCGCCGGGGTGCGGCTCGCGAGCCGCCTGGCGATCCGCGCGGCGAGCGTGCCGACGAGCGGAGGATAAGCAAGGTGAATGGTCGGCCGGGCCAGCCGCTCGGCCTCATCGGTGAACGCCCGGGCCGAGTCGATCACCTGCCGCGCGTGCGCGAGCAGCGCCTTGCCCTCCGCCGTGAGCCGCACTTCGCGGGCCGTGCGCTGGAAGAGCTGGACGCCGGTGGCGCGTTCGAGACGGGTGATGGCCTGGCTCATGGCGGGCTGCGACATCCCCAGGTCGGCGGCGGCCCTGGAGAAGCTGAGCCGTTCCGCCACCCTGGTGAAGCAGTGGATCTCCCTGAGCATAAGCAGCACCAATACATAGTGCATGACTCCAGGGGTACTCGGCAGGATCTCAGCGATCTGATCCACGTCCTAGGGAGCCTGGAAGATGTCCCCATTTCCCACGTCCACGGTGCTCGGATACCCGCGGATCGGCCCGCGCAGGGAGCTGAAGCGGGCGCTGGAGTCCTACTGGGACGGCCGCGCCACCCGTGACGAGCTCGACCGGGTGGGCGCCCAGCTCCGCGAGCGGACCTGGCGCGGGCTGGCCGGGCTGGGGCTGGAGGGGCTGCCGAGCAACACCTTCTCGATGTACGACCAGGTGCTGGACACGGCCGTGCTGCTGGGCGCGGTGCCGGCGCGCTATCGCGCCGCGGACGACCCCTATTTCGCGATGGCCAGGGGCACCGAGGGGCTGGCGCCGCTGCGGATGACGAAATGGTTCGACACGAACTACCACTACATCGTGCCGGAGGTCGGGCCCGACACGGTGTTCAAGCTCGACCCGGGCAAGCCGCTGTCCGAGGTGCGGGAGGCGCGGGCGCTGGGGTACGAGACGCGGCCCGTGGTGGTGGGGCCGGTGACGTTCGTGCTGTTGGCCTCGGCCCTCGACCGGCTGGACGAGGTGCTCGGCTGCTACGAGGAGCTGCTGTCCGCGCTCGCCGCGGAGGGCGTCGCATGGGTACAGCTCGACGAGCCGGCGCTGGTGGCCGACCGGACGCCGGAGGAGCTGGCCGCCGTACGGGCCGCGTACGAGCGGCTGGGTGCCGCCGGCGCGCGGCCGGGGTTGTTCGTGGCGACGTACTTCGGGGACGCGGGCGAGGCGCTGCCGGTGCTGGCCGGCACGCCGGTGGAGGCCATCGGCGTCGACCTGGTCAGGGGCGGCGTGCCGGAGATCGACCTGCCGGGCAAGACCGTGGTCGCGGGCGTCGTGTCCGGGCGCGACGTGTGGCGCACCTCGCCCGAGCGGGCGCTGGCGGCGCTGGCCGCCGTACGCGCCGGGCGGGTGACGGTGAGCACCTCGTGCTCGCTGCTGCACGTGCCCTACGACGTGGCGGCCGAGCCAGGGCTGGACCCGGCGCTGAAGGAGCGGCTGGCGTTCGCCGAGCAGAAGGTGGCCGAGGTGGTGGCGCTCTCGCAGACTGCCTTCCCTCCGTCCACCGCCGCCCTCGTCCCGCCCGGGCCGTCCGTGGCGCTGCCCGCGCCCGTGGCTGCGGAGGGGCGCGGCCCGTACGCGGAACGCGCGGCGGCCCAGGCCGAGCACCTGCGGCTGCCCCCGCTGCCGACCACCACGATCGGGTCGTTCCCGCAGACCGGCGAGCTCCGCGCGGCCAGGGCGGCGGTCGCGGCCGGCACCCTGTCGCGGGACGACTACGAGCGGCGGGTCGAGGCCGAGATCGAACGGGTCATCCGGCTGCAGGAACGGCTCGGCCTCGACGTCCTCGTGCACGGCGAGCCCGAGCGCAACGACATGGTGCAGTATTTCGCCGAGCACCTCGACGGCTTCGCCGTCACCGCCAACGGCTGGGTCCAGTCGTACGGGTCGCGCTGCACCCGGCCGCCGATCCTGCACGGCGACGTCGGCCGCCCTTCGCCGATCACCGTCCGGTGGGCCACCTATGCGCAGTCGCTCACCGACAAGCCGGTCAAGGGCATGCTCACCGGGCCCGTCACCATCGTGGCCTGGTCGTTCGTCCGCGATGACCTGCCGCTGCGTGACGTGGTGTTCCAGGTGGCCGACGCGGTGCGCGAGGAGGTGAGCGACCTGGAGGCGGCCGGGGTGCAGATCATCCAGGTGGACGAGCCGGCGCTGCGCGAGCTGCTGCCGCTGCGGCGGGCCGCGCAGGCCGACTACCTGGAGTGGGCGGTGGCGGCGTACCGGAGGGCCACGTCGGGGGCGAGCGACCGCACGCAGATCCACACGCACCTGTGCTACTCCGACGCCGACCAGATCCTGGCCGCCATCGACGGGCTGGACGCCGACGTCACCACCATCGAGTCGGCCCGGTCGGGAGGCAGGATCCTGGGAGCGGTGGAGGCGTTCGGGCGCGGGCTCGGGGCGGGCGTCTACGACATCCACTCGCCGCGCGTGCCGAGCGCTGAGGAGGTCGAGGAGCTGCTGCGCAGGACGCTGGCGGTGCTGCCCGCGGAGCGGGTGTGGGTGAACCCGGACTGCGGGCTGAAGACGCGGACGTACGAGCAGGTGGAGGCGTCGCTGGCGAACGTGGTCGCGGCCGCCCGCGACGTGCGCGCCGGGTTGTGAGGCTCAGGCGTGGCGCTCGGACATCGGATGAAAGTTTCACCGGGTTTGGGCAGGCAGGCGGGCCTGGCGGCCCCTACCCGCTTGACTATGTCCCGGCCGCTCGCTGATCTGATCCCAGGAAAGCGCTTTCCTCCAGGATGGGAGCAGACAGTGAGATCCTTACCCCAGGCCACCGGACGAGGCTGGCGGCGCCTGCTCGCCGTCCTGGCGGCGATCCTCGCCCTGACCGGCGCCGTCGTCGCGCAACCGCCGCCCGCCGGCGCGGCCAGCGTCGACACCAGCGCGTGGTACGTGCTGGTCAACCGGCACAGCGGCAAGGCCCTCGACCTGTACGACTTCGCGACCGACGACGGGGCGCCGATCGTGCAGTGGGCCCGCAACGACGGCAACCAGCAGCAGTGGCAGTTCGTCAGCTCCGGCGACGGCTACTACCGGCTCAAGTCGCGCCACAGCGGCAAGGTGCTGGACGTCTACGAGTGGTCGACCGAGGGCGGCGCGGAGATCGTCCAGTGGGCCGACCTCAACGCCGCCAACCAGCAGTTCCGCCTGGCCGACTCCGACGGCGGCCACGTCCGGCTGATCAACCGCAACAGCGGCAAGGCCCTGGAGGTGTGGGAGTGGGGCACCGGTGACGGCGCAAGGATCTCCCAGTGGGACGACCTCGGCGGCGCCAACCAGCAGTGGCAGCTCGTCAAGATGGGCGGCGGCGGGTCCGGCGACTGCGGCAGCGGGTCGTTCAACGCCGAGGCCGTGCTCAGCGGCAGCACCTGGACGGCCAGGAACGGCGGCACCACCCTCTACAACGGCGGCAGCATGATCGAGGCCATGCGCGCGGCGGTGGGCAGCCTGACGTCCGGCCGCACCTCAAAGCAGAAGGTGATCGTCCGCGGCTCCGGCTCGATGAACGCCAACCAGTCGCTCGACCTGCCCAGCTACACCGTGCTCGAAGTCTGCGGCACGATCAACGTGTCGGGGAGCATCAGCGCCAACAACGCGGTCGTGCGTGCCCAGAACGTCACCGACGTCGAGGTCACCCACCTCACCGTGACCGGCAACCCGTACTTCGGGGTGTTCGTCCGCAACGGCACCAACATCACGCTCGGCCGGCTCGACCTGCGGCTCGGATCGTCCGGGCTCGGCGTCCGCATCGACAACCACGCCAACAGGAACGTCCGCACCCGCAACGTGCGCATCGACAGCGTGTACGCCTCGGGCGGCAGCAGCCACGGCGTCGAGACGTACGGCGTGGACGGCATCACCATCGGCACGGTCACGGCGCGCGACACCGGCGAGTCGGGCCTGCTGTTCAACGACACGATCAACGCCACGGTCGGCACCGTCGACGCCCAGGGCGCCGGCACCGGAACCGGATACGCGGCCTTCCGCATGGCCAACCGCAACGGGCGCATCGGCAGCGGCTACCCGACCAACGTCCGGGTCGGCACCGTCATCGCCAGGGGCGGCGGACGCGGCGTCTTCTGCGTCTCGGAGAGCGGCGGCGCCGTCATCGACCGCGTGGACATCTCCGGCACCGGCAGCAACTCGATCCTGATCGAGAACTGCTACAACGTCACCATCGCCGCCCAGAGCGGCACCGTGAACGGCTCCGACATCCGCATCGCCGCCCGCAGCGAATTCCCCGTGACGTCGGACATCACCCTGCAGAACCTGACGCTGACCAACTCCGCCATCAACGAGAACCCGTGCGGCGACAACATCGTCATCCGCGACATCGAGCTGGTGAACTCGCAGATCAACCGCTGCTGACGGCCTGCGACGCCCCCGGTCGTGGACCGTGCCGCAGGAGCCGGTCCGCGACCGGGCCCGGGGAGGGCCCCGAGCCGCGTGGGCGTGGAGCCGTGACAGCGTGTCGGCCTCCTGGCTGGCGTTGCCCCGCCGCCGGCCCCCCGCAACCGCACCCGACGTCCAGCGCGGCACCGGCTACTTGAGCGCCCCCGCGGTCAGGCCGGACTGGATCTGCCGCTGGAAGACCGTGTAGACGACCAGCATGGGCAGGATGGCCAGGGTGAGGGCGGCGAACAGGGCCGCCCAGTCGGCGTCGTATCCGGCGGCGGTGGAGATGTCCGCGATGCCCTGGGTGAGCACCCACTTCTCGCGATCCTGGAGCAGGATCAGGGGGATCTGGTACTGGTTCCACTGGCCCAGGATGTTGAAGATCGTGATGCTGATGATGCCCGGTTTGGCCATCGGCAACATGATCTGGAAGAAGACCCTGGTGTGCGACGCCCCGTCCACCATCGCGGCCTCCGCGACCGCCGTCGGCAGCGTACGGAAGAAGGCGGCCAGGAAGAAGACCGTGAACGGCATCGAATAGGCGATGTAGACCAGCACCGCGCCCGCGTACGTGTTCAGGCCGATGAACTGCCCGATCACCGGCACGTTGCCCATGTTCTGCACCACGAAGAACAGCGGGGTCAGCGCCAGGAAGAACGGGAAGGCCAGGCCCGAGACGAACAACATGTAGATCGCCCGGTTGCCGCGGAACGGATAGCGCGCCAGCACGTACGCCGCCATCGAGCCGACCAGCATCGTGCCGAACGTGCTGAACGACACGACGACGAGGCTGTTGAGCATGTACTGGCCGATGCGCGCCTGCTCCCAGGCCCTGGCGAAGTTGTCCCACTGCAACGTGGCCGGCAGCGACCAGGCGTCGCCGAAGATCTCGTCCTCGCTCTTGACCGAGGCCAGGAAGGTCCAGACGATCGGCACCGTCACGAGGAGGGTCCAGATTCCCAGCGCCGCGTGCGTCAGCACGCCCATCGGCCCCAGCCGCCGCTTCCGCTCCACGCGGGCGGCGCTCCTCGAATGCGCCCCTGGGGTCGCCTGAGTCGTCGTTGCCATCTCTCAGTACTCGATTCGTTCGCGCCGCGACAGGCGCAGCGACAGGACCGCGAAGCCGACGGTGAAGAAGAACATCACCACGCCGAGGGCGGAGGCGTAGCCGAAGCGGAAGTATTCGAAGGCGTTGCGGTAGATCTCGGCCGCCATGACCGTGGTCGACCAGTCGGGCCCGCCCTGCTGGTCGGTCATCACCCAGACGATCGCGAAGACGTCCATGGCGAGGATGCCCAGATAGACCCAGGCGACCTGGACGGTGTCCCACAGCAGCGGGAGCGTGACGCGGAAGAACAGGGTGATCCGGTTGGCCCCGTCGATCTGGGCCGCCTCGAACATGTCCTTGGGGATGCTCGCCAGCCCGGCCGAGAACAGCACGACGTAGAAGCCGACCGCCTGCCAGACCAGGACGCCGAGCACCGACCAGAACGCGACGTCAGGGTCGGACAGGAACCCGACAGGGTTGAGCCCGAGCCCCATCAGCGGCCCGTTCAGCATGCCGCTGCCGTCGGGCCTGAACACCTGCTGGAAGAGCACCGCCACGATGGTGACGGCCAGGACCTGCGGGAAGAAGAAGACCACCCGGTAGAAGCCGGACCCGGGAATGCCCGACACGCCCTGCCGCCCGCCCACGTTGAGCAGGAAGGCGAAGAACAGGGCGATGACGATCGTGATCACCGGCAGCAGCACCAGCAGGGCGATGTTGTGGGTGACGGCCTTCCAGAAGACGCTGTCGCCCAGCAACCGCTGGAAGTTCTCCAACCCGATGAAATTCGGCGTGGCGGAAACGCCGCGCCAGTCGGTCATCGCGATGTAGAACGCCTGCACGTACGGCGAGATCACGTAGACCAGGTAGAGAATCACCGGGGCTGCCAGGAACGAGGTGATGAACAGCCCACGGCGATACCTGTTGAACAACATCAGCGCTTGTACTTCTTGATGGAGGAGTCGTTCTTGATCTCGTCGGCCTTCTTCTGGACGCGCTCGAGGTACGCCTTCGGGGTCAGGCCGCCCGACATGAGCTCGCCGGTGGCGGCCTTGGCCTCGTCGTTGAGCGGGCCGTACCACGCCGCCCAGCGGTAGTAGACGGCGTTCTCGCCCGCGTCGGCGACCGCCTTGGAGGCGCTCGTGACACCCGGTGAGATGTCGCGGCCCTCGCTCGCGCCCTTGACCACCGTGACCGTGGTGACCAGCTCGCTGAAGTCGCCGGCCGCCTTCTTCGACAGCATGGCGCGCAGGTATTCCATGCCGGCCTGCGGGTGGGCGCTCTTGGCGGCGACGATGAAGTTCTCGCCCGGCTGGGTGTGCAAGGTGCCGTACGGCATCGCGTCGGAGTCCGTGATGTCGGGGATCGGGAACATCGCGTACGCGAAGTCGTCCGGCGTGGTGGTCTTCTGCTCGTTCTCCAGCCACGAGCCGCAGGGCAGCATGGCCACCTGGTTCTTGTTCTGGGCGGTCTGCGTCTGCACGTGGTCGAGGCCGGCGGTGCCCTGCATGAGGTATTTGGAGCCCACCTCGGCCCAGTGCTCGGCGGCGGTCAGCATGGGCTCGGCGGTCCAGGCGCCGTCTTCCAGGTTGTCGATGTTGACCAGCACGTCGTTGCCGCCGATCTTCGCGGCCATGGTGAGCAGCGGCTCGTACAGGTACTGCGGGTGCTTGCCGGCGTAGGTGAAGGGCGCCATCTTGCCCGACTTCTTGATGGTCTCGCACAGCGCGAGGAACTCATCCCAGGTCTTCGGGACCTCCCACCCGTTGTCCTTGAAGACCTTCTGCGAATACCAGATGCCGTGGATGTAGTTGACGTAGCCGAGGACGCTGAACTTGCCGTCGTACGTGCCGATGTCGATCACCGACTGGTCCAGCAGGTCGCGCACCTTGACGTTGGGGTCGTCCCACGAGGGCGCGTCGAGCAGCGGCGTCAGGTCCTGGAGCTGGCCGTCCTGGGCGAGGGCGCCGAAGTCCATGGCGTTGGCGCCGGAGTTGTCGATCACCTCAGGAGGGTTTCCACCGGCGAAGCGCGGCTGGAGGACCTTGGTGATCTCCTTGGTGGAGTTGTGCTTGATCTCGACTTTCGCGTACTTGCTCTTGAACAGCGGCTGGTGGATGTCCGTGGCATAGGCCTGACCGAAACCGCCGTCGAAGATCCACACCTCGAGGGGCTTGTCGCCCACGCCGAACGGGTTGGCCGCGCTGGTGGCGGCCGGCGCCGCCGAGGAGGGCGCGGGTTGGGCGGCGGGGGTAGCGCACGCGGCGAGCGCGCCCGCGACGGGCACGAGAGCGGCACCGCGAAGAAGCTCGCGCCTGGTGATATGGGGGGTGTTGGGCATGGTTACTGCTCCTGACCTTTCATGCTCCGCGCCGGATGCGCCCTGCGTAGCGGCTCTCCAGCGCCTTGTTGTGCTCGTCCCCGCCCGCCACGTTGGCCGACAGGTAGATAGGAGGCGTCTCGCCCATGGCCACGAGCTCGTCCACCGCCTCGGTGACCACCATCTGCGCGAGCAGCGCGGAGGTGATCGTGGACACCGCGCCGTAGCTGCCCCCTCCTGGTAGGTCGAGGAGAGCGTCGCCGTACGGCGCGCCGTTGTCCAGCACGACGTCGGCCAGGTCGAGCAGCTTGCTGCCCGACGGGTGGCGCGAGGTCATCTGGGTGCTGTGCTTGACCGAGGTCAGCGCGATCAGGGGGTGGCCCTGGTCCTTGACGATACTCGCCAGCTCGACGACCGTGCCGTTCACGCCCGAGCTGGAGATCAGCACGAACACGTCCTGCGGCGCGACCGGCGCCAGGTCGTAGATCTGCCGCGCGACGGCAGGGTCGCGCTCCAGCTCCGGGGTCAGCACGCCGGGCGGCTGACCGCCGTACAGGACGAGGTCTCTCGGCGTGAGGCGGTTGCTCGGGACGAGGCCGCCGGCCCGTCCGGCGATCTCCATGGCGATGGCCTCGGAGTGCCCGGAGCCGAAGGCGTTGACCACGCCGTCCGCCCTGAGCGAAGGCACGAGCAGCGCCGCCGCCTTCCGCACCGGCTCGGCCTGGCTCTCCGCGACCTGGTGCGCCAGATCGAGAACCCTGTCTGCGTACGTCATCTAGCCTCTCTCCACCCGATGGCTTTCCACGGCGCTGATCGTTCGCTCGAACGCCTCGTTGGTCCGTTCGTACGTGCTCTGGGCGATCGCCACGTAGACGGCGTCCAGCACGAACAGTTGCGAGTGGACGGCGGCCAGCCCGCCGAGCCGGAACGTGGTCTCCCTGCTGGCGGTGGTCAGCACCAGCTCGGCCAGCTCGGCCAGCGGGGAACGGGCGAAAGAGGTGACGGCGACCGTCAGCGCGCCGTGGCTGCCGGCCTCGGCCAGCGCCTCCATGACCTCGCGGGTGCGGCCCCTGTGGCTGATGCCGACGGCCACGTCGCCTTCCTTGAGCAGCGCCGCCTCCGACAGCGCCACGTGGGCGTCTCCCGCGCTCCAGCAGGGGACGCCGATGCGGCGCAGCCGGCCTTCGAACATGGTGGCGACGTTACCGCTGGTGGAGACGCCGACGAGGAGGACGCGCGGGGCGGCCACGATGGCCGCGGCCACCTGGGCGACCACGTCGAGGTCGAGCTGCGCGGCGGTGTCCTGGATCAGCCGGACGTCGGCGGCGGCCATCACCTCGATGGCCGCGTCGAGCGGGTCGTCGGGGCCGATCTCGTGCCCGACGCCCGCGCCCCAGCCCGCCTGCGCCGCCCGCCCGGTCTCGGTGGCGAGGGCGACCCGCAGCTCGGCGTAACCGGAGAAGCCGAACGCCCGGCAGAACCTGGTCACGGTGGCGGGCGAGCTGCCGGCGCGCTCGGCCAGCGCGATGATGGTCGACCGCGCGGCCTCCGCCGGGTCGCCGAGTATCACCTCGCCCACCCTGCGCAGTGCCTCCGGCAAACCGGGTAGCTCTGTTTCGACGCGCCCTAGCGCTCCTGAAGTCACGAATATTCCTTCCGAATACTCGGTCTTCTGGCGAAAATTATTCTTGCTTCCTGGCCACGTCAAGCCCCAGACTCAGTCCGTGATGCAATCGCTAGTCGTCGGTGTCGATGCCGGAGCCACCTCCACGCGGGTCGCCGTTCACACGCTCGACGGCACGCGGGTGGGCTACGCCCGGGCGGGCGCGGGCAATCCGACCGCCCACGGGCTGGCCAAGGCGGTGTCGGCGATCGAGACCGCGCTCGGGCAGGCGCTCGGCTCCCTCGACGGGTCGCGGGTGGTCGCCTCGCTGGCCGGGGTCGCGGGGCACGTCGAGGAGATGGTGCCCGCGCTGGCGAAGGTCTGGGCCGGGCACGGCGTCGCCGCGGGGCCGCGTTACATGGGCGACGTGCCGATCGCCTACGCCGCGGGGTCGCCCGAACCGGACGGCTCGCTGCTGCTGTCGGGCACGGGCGCGGTCGCGGCCAGGATCGCCGGGTTCGAGCTCGGCGTGGTCGCCGACGGGCTGGGATGGTTGCTGGGCGACGCGGGCTCGGGCTTCTGGATCGGCCGCGAGGCCGCCAGGGCGGTGGTCGACGCCTTCGACCGCGGCCTGCCGGTCACGACCCTGGACCGCACGGCGACGGACGCGGACCGCGATCCCGCTCCCCGCTCGGGAGCTGATCGAGATCCCGCTCCTGGCACGAAGGCGGACCGCGATCCCGCTCCTGGCGCGGGCGGCGCTGCGGCCGGGAGCGGTCTGCTCGTCGCTCTCGTCGGCGAGCACTTCCTCGGCGACGAGCGGCCCGCCGCGCCGCGCGCCGTCGCCGACCGCATCGTACGCCTGGCGCAGGCCGACCACATGCGCCTGGCGGAGCTCTCCTCGCTGGTCAGCCGGGCCGCGTCGGAAGGCGACCCGCTGGCCGCCGGAATCGTGCGCGAGGCGGCCGGCCACCTGGTCGCCACGCTGAGAAGGGTGCACACGTCGGGGCCCGTGGTGCTCGCCGGCAGCGTGCTGACCAGCCCTGGGCCGGTGCGCCAGGCCGTGACGGAGCTGCTCGCGGGCGAGCAGGTCAAGACGGCGGGTGAGGCGGCCGGTGCGGCAGCCTGGCTGGCGGCCCGCGACCTGCTCCCGGAGCCCGACGCCAAGGCCCTGCACGCCGCCTTCACCACCACCCTCTGACGGGGGCACCACGGGCTCAAGGTGTCGGTTCTTCAGCCGCAGGGGTGATCAGATCTTCTTGACGACGATCGAGTCGGGGCGGGGAGTTGCGGACCGGCGAACCCGTGCCGAGCGAGGCGGACCTGGAGGCGGAGTTCGACATCGCGCGCAGCACCGCGCGCAACGTCGCCCGGGAGCTTCGCCGACGGCGGCTCGCCCATACCGTTCGGGGCGAGGGCACCTTCGTCGGGCCCGCCGGCGTGCCACGTGAAAAGCCGACGAGAGCCAAGTATGCGATCATCGCCGATGACCTGGCCGTGCGCATCAGACGCGGCGAACTCCGTCCCAACAGGGCGATCCCCAGTGAGCAGGTGCTGATGCGGCAGTACGGCGTCGCCAAGGTCACGGCCCGGCTGGCCGTCTCGCGGCTGCGGGAACAGCGGTGGGTCGTCACGGTGCCGCACCGGGGAACCTACGTGTGCGATCCGGCGCGATGGCCCGTCAGCCCTTGACCGCGCCCGCCGTCATCCCGGTGCCGACGCGGCGCTGCAGGAAGAGGAAGAGCAGCAGCGCGGGCAGCGCGAACAGGCTGGCGGCGGCCATGGTGGCGCCCCAGTCGGTGCCGAACACGTCACGGAACGACGACAGCCACACCGGCAGCGTGCGCTTGTCCTGGTCCTTGATGATCAGCACGTTCACGAACGCGAACTCGTTCCACGCCGTGATGAACCCGAACAGCGAGGTCGCCATCAGCCCCGGCGCCAGCAGCGGGAAGATCACCCGCCGGAAGGCGACCAGCCGGCTGCAGCCGTCCACCTGCGCGGCCTCCTCCAGCTCCGGCGGGATCGCGGAGAGGAACCCGCGCAGCGTCACGATCGTGAACGGCAGCGTGATCATGAAGTAGACGCCGGTCAGCATGGCCAGCGAGTCGAGCAGGTCGGTGTCCCTGGCGATGATGAACACCGGCACCAGCAGCGCCTCCCACGGCGCCATCTGCGCCGCGAACACCGCCACCACGAACGCGCTCCGCCCGCGCCAGCGCATCCTGGTCATCGCGAACGCCGCCAGCAGCGCCACCACCAGCGCGATCAGCACCGCCGCGACCGTCACCAGCAGGCTGTTGCGCCAGTAGGTCCAGAACCCCGGCGCGCTGACCGCGGTGACGAAGTGTTCCAGCGTCGGATCGGCGGGCCAGAACGTCGGCGTGGCCGCCTGGATGTCCCGGGTCGGCTTGAACGCGGTCAGGAACATCCAGTAGACCGGGAAGACCGTCGTCACGAGCACGGCGACCGCCGTCGCGTTGAGCGCGAGACGTTTCACGAGCGCACCATCCTTCGCAGGTTGCTGACCAGGGCGACGGCGAGGATCACGACCGTGAGCATGGCGACCGCCGAGCCCAGGTCGTAACGGTGCAGCACTCGGGCGATCTTGAACGCGTAGACCGGCAGGGTGGTGGTGGCGTCGTCGGGGCCGCCCTGGCTGAGCACCCAGATCTGCGGGAAACACTTGGCCACCCAGATCACCTCGAGCGAGGCGATCAGCGCGAACAGTTGCCTGAGCATCGGCACGGTGATCTTCCAGAACACCTGCCAGCCGTTGCCGCCGTCGATCCGCGCCGACTCGTACAACTCCGCCGGGATCGTGGTGAGGCCCGCGTACAGGGTGAGCGCGGCGAACGGGACCGACTGCCACACGACCAGGATCACGAGTACGGCGAACGTGGCCGTGCCGTCGGCGAACCAGGTGTAGCCCTGGAAGGAGTCGAAGCCGAGGGTGACCAGCAGCCAGTTGACCACGCCCAACTCCGACTGGAACAACCACTGGAAGATCGTGGTCGCCGCGATGATCGGGGTGGCCCAGGCCAGGGCCAGGGCGCTCATCACGGCCAGGCGCAGGCCGCGGCGCAGGCGTACGAGCATGAGGGCGACGCCGGTGGACAGGACGACGATGAGCACCACGTTGATCGCGGTCCACGCGACGGTGCGCCACACCACCTGCCAGAACTCCGTGCCGCCCAGCAGTTCGGCGTAGTTCTCCAGGCCGACGAGGGTGGCGCCGCCCCTGATCAGCTCGCCCATGCGGAAGTGCTGGAACGAGATCACCGCCGCCTTGAGCATGGGATAGAGCAGGAGGAAGGCCCCGCCTGCCACCGTGGGGGCGATGAGCAGGAAGGGCCAGAACGAGCGGTGTCCAGCCCGCATCAGGATCCGCTGTTCAGCGTCGTGGTGATCGACTCGGAGACCTTCTTCGCCTCCGCCGCCGGGTCGGCGCCGGTGAGCACGGCGGTCATGTACTGCTTGATCACCGAGGTGGCCTCGACGGCGGCCCAGTTGGGGGTGTTCGGGGTGGCCCGGCCGTTGGCCGCGCCGACGGCCATCGCGGCGGTGCCCTCGTCACCCGACAGCACGCCGGCCAGCGAGGTGCGGTTGGGGACGAAGCTCATCGTCGTGGCCAGCTCTTTCTGGAACTTCTCTCCGGCCAGGGCCTTGACCAGTTCGTACGCCTCATCCTGGTGCTGCGAGGCGACCGGGATGATCAGGTCGGAGCCGCCCGTGAAGACCGTGCCGGGTTTGTCGGCGGTCTTGCCCGGGATGGGGAAGAAGCCCATCTTGTCCTTCAGCTGGTCGTCCACCTCCAGCACGCGGGCGGCGACGCCGGGGACGGCGATGATCTGCGCGACCTTGCCCTGCGCGAACACCTCGTGCTGCGGCGGGTTGGCCTCGTCGGCGTCCTTGGGGCCCTTGCCGAGGGCCTGGAGTCGCTGGTAGAAGTCCATGCCGGCCCGGGCCTGCGGGGTGTCGAGGGCGCCCTTCCACCGGCCGCCCTCCTGGACGGCCAGGTCGCCGCCCTCGTCCCAGATGAATCCGGCGAGCGCGTACCAGGTCTGGCCGGTCAGATAGATGCCCTGGTTGCCACCTTTATTGAGCTTTGTCGTGATATCTAGCCACTCATCGCGGGTTTTCGGGGGCTCCTTGATGCCGGCCTCGGCGAACAGGTCCTTGTTGTAGACGACCACGCGGTTGGCGGCGTACCAGGGGATCCCGTACTGCTTGCCGTCGATGTTGCCCGGCTGGGCCAGCCCCGGCAGCCAGTCCTCGCCCTTGAGGTCGGCGATCTTGGCGGTCAGGTCCGTGACGCCGCCGCTGGACGAGTACTGGGCGACCTGGGTGTTGCCCACCTCGATCACGTCGGGCGCGTCGGTGCTGGCCAGGGCCGCGGTGACGCGCTCGCCGATGCCGTCCCAGGCCTGGATCTGGATGTCGAGGTCGACACCCTTGTGCGCGTCCTCGTGCTCGGTCTCGAACTTCTTCAGCAGCTCCTGCGTGACGCTGCCGTCCATGATCCAGACGGTCAGCTTCGCCGGGGCGCCGCTCGCCGCCGCCCCGGTCTCCGGCTCTGCGCCGGTGCCGCACGCGCCGACCGCGAGCACGGCCGCCAGGGCAAGGATGCGGTACTTCATGGTGTTCCTTCTGGGGCTGGGGGGTGGGACCCGCGCCCGCCGGGCGGGCGCGGGGCGCGGTCACACGTTGGGGACGGTGTCCTTGAACGCGGTGCCGGACGAGCGCAGCGAGCCGACCCGGCTCTGCACCTCGGCGGGCGAGAGGACCTCGTTCTTGCTGTGGAAGACGTAGTCGACCTGCTGGCGGTACGTACGGGTGCCCGTCGTTCCCTGGAGATCGATGAACCACTGGTTGAACATGATCCACATCGGGGTCTCGGGGTAGTAGATGTCACCGTGGTCGGCGAAGAGCCGGCCGTCCACGTAGTACTTCATCCGGCCGCCGGAGACCTGGATGACGAGGTCGTGCCAGCCGGCGAAGCTGGCGCGCTCCTCCGTGTGGGTGTTCACGGCCTGCCAGGGCTCGCCCTGGTAGGTCTCCCAGCTGGTGGCGTAGAGGATGTTGGCCGGCTCGCCCCAGCCGCCGTTCGGCAGGTATTCGAAGTCCAGCTCGCCGTAGTCGGGGTCGAGGTTGAAGCGCAGCGGGGTGATGGTGAAGAACGTCTGCACCACGTGCTCGCCGTCGGGGCCGCTGGTCGGCGCGTCGCTGAAGCGCACGCGGGCGGCGTACGTGCCCTCGTGGAACTTGCGGTTGGCGGTGGACAGCTCGGTCTGCACGGTGCCCGAGGGGGTGCCGTTCGTCGAGGAGTCGAGCGTCAGCAGGCCGCCGGGGAACGAGACCGCGCCGGGCGACCAGGTGGCGCCGGGCACGCCGGGGCCTCCCGAGCTGCCGCGGACCGTCCAGCCGCGCTGGGCGAGCCGAGGGTCGTTCGAGCCCGTGTAGGTGAAGTCGTCGAACAGCTCGCCGCCCGGCCCCGGGGGCACGGTGGGCGTGACGGTGGGGTCGGGGTCGCTGCCGTTGGGCTTGCCCCAGGAAAGCGTGCCGTTGACGTAGACGGCGACCTTGTCCCAGTTCGAGTAGCTGGTCTGAGGGCCGTAGGAGTAGTCGTCGCCCTGCGTGAACGTCTGCCAGTCCGAGCGGTAGAAGCGCAGCTGCAGGTCGCCGGTGGTGCGGCCGGGGGCCAGGCTGCCCGAGGTGAAGCCCACCTCCAGGTACTGGTCGGCGCCCGACTGGCGGACGAACTGGCCGGTCACCGTCGAACATCCCACGACCGCCCAGGAGCAGGCGAAGCGGTAGGTCTCGCTGCCGGTGAGGTAGTAGCGGATCTTGACCTGGTTGAGCGGGATCGTGGTGGTGCCGTCGTTGAAGAGCTGGAGCCAGGGCTCGGCCTGGGCCGTGGTGGCGCCGGGCGCGCTGGTGCGGTACTGGAGGCGGACGGCCTGGTCGGCGTTGGCGGGCGCGACCAGGGCGACGGCGACGAGGAGAGCGGGGATGGCTAAGGAGAGCAGGACTTTACCGAAATTTCGGGACATGACTGGGGTTCTCCTTGATTCGACGGGTCCCCCGACTGTCGTGCGGTGCCGAAGAGCAACGGTGGGTGCGGCGCGGGTCAGGCGCCGCGGCGGATGCGGCCCGCGTACAGCGCCTCCAGGCGGAGGTTGTGCGCGTCGCCCTCGGGGACGTTGGCCGAGAGGTAGACCGGTGGCACTTCACCGGCTTCGAGCAGGTTGCTGACGGTCTGGGCCACGACGAGCTGGGCCAGCAGTGCCGAGGTGATCGTGGAGACCGCGCCGATGGATGCGGGCGCTGTGGAGCCTCCGCCGGACGGGGGCAGGGGAAGGACCGCGTCGCCGTAGGGGGCGTGGTTGTCGAGGACGACGTCGGCCAGGTCGGCGAGCCGGCGGCCCGAGGGATGGCGGGACGCGACGGCTTCGCTGTGGGCGCGCGAGGTGATCGCGATCAGGTCGTGACCGCGCTCCTTGACGAGCGTGGCCAGCTCGACGACCACGCCGTTGACGCCCGAGTTGGAGATGATGACGAACAGGTCGTGCTCCTGGACGGGGGCCAGGTCGAGGATGGTGCGGGCGATGGCGGGGTCGCGTTCGAGGTCGTAGCGGTCGAGCTCGGCTCTGGGGGCGTCGCCGTACAGGACGATGTCACGCAGCGCGAGCCGGTTGGTGGGCACGAGGCCGCCCGCGCGGCCGGCGATCTCCATGGCGACCGCCTCCGAGTGACCCGACCCGAACGCCTGGATCACGCCTCCCGCGGTCAGCGCCTTGGTGAAGAGGCCGGCAGCCCGCGAGATCTCCGGATCCTTCGGGACCACCTGGACGAGGTGCGCGATGTGCTCGGCGAAAGCCTGCGGGGCGACTCGCTGGTTGACCGTCATATATCCCCTTCTGCTGAGCCTGGTCCTGTCAGGCCCTGTTCTGGTAGTCGGTGTCCGGCCACGGCCCGCACGGTGACGTCGAACGCCTGCTTCGTACGTTCGTACGTGCGCTGGGCGACCGACACGTAGACGACATCGAGGACGAGCAGCTGCGAGTGGATCGCGGCGAACCCCTCGGACCTGTAGCTCGTCGCGCGGCTCGCCGTCGTCAGCACCAGCTCGGCCACCTCGGCCAGCGGCGACCTCGGCTGCGAGGTGACGGCCACGGTGATCGCGCCATGGCTGCCCGACTCCGCGAGCACCTCGATGACCTCGCGCGTCCGGCCGCTGTGGGAGATGCCGATCGCCACGTCGCCCTGGCCGAGCAGCGCCGCGTCCGTCAGCGCGGTGTGGGCGTCGGACCTGCTCCAGGTCGGCACCCGCATGCGCTGCAGCCGGTATTCCATCTCGCTGGCGACGGCCGCGCTGCTCGACACCCCGAACAGCAGCACCCGCCCGGCCCTGGCCACGGCCTGCGCGACCTTCTCCACCACGGCCAGGTCGAGCTGGTCGCCGGTCTCCTGGATCAGGCGGATGTCGTTGCCCGACACGACGCTCAGCACACGGTCGAGACTGTCGTCGGGCAGGATCTCGCGGCCGATGTCGGTCTGCCACGTCTGCTGCGCCACCCGGCCGGTCTCGGTGGCGACGGCCACCCTCAGCTCGGCGTAGCCGGTGAAGCCGAGGGCACGGCAGAATCGGGTGATCGTGGCGGTGGACGTGGCACTCCGCTCGGCCAGGTCGACGATGGTCAGCCGGGCCGCCTCCGCCGGGGCGGCGAGAATCGCATCGGCCACCTTGCGCAGCGCCTCGGGCATGTCGTGCTGCTCGGCCCTGATGCGGCTCAGTAGTTCCACGCGGTGATAATTATGCTCAACACCTGGTGCCGTCAAGGTGTTTCGGCAATAATTTTTGACATGCACCTGGTTCTGGGCGTCGACGCCGGCGGCACCTCGTCACGGGCCGCGCTGTTCACGCTGGACGGCACGCTGGTGGGCCGCGGGCAGGCGGGCGGCGCCAATCCGGGGGCACTCGGCATGGACACCGCCGCCGCCAACCTCACCGCCGCCGTACGCGCTGCCCTGGAGCCCGGCTCGGCGCAACTCCCGGGCACGGGCGCGGGCACGGTCGTCGGCGTGGTCGTGGGCTTGGCCGGCAACCCCGCGCTCTGCGCGACGCTGGCCGAGCGCGTCTTCTGCGCCCTCCTGCCCGGGGCGCATCTCACCGGCGAGCCGGGCGTTCCCGGAGCCACGCCGGTACGGGTGATGGGGGACATCGTGACCGCCTTCGCCGCCGGCACCCCCTCACCGTCGGGCACCGTGCTCATCTCCGGGACGGGGGCGATCGCAGCCAAGATCGTCGACCACGCTCCCGCCGGCACCGCCGACGGGTACGGCTGGCTGCTCGGCGACGAGGGCTCGGCCTTCTGGATCGGCCGCGCCGCCGCCCGCGCCACCATCCGCGCCCTCACCACCCCGCGCCCCTCCCCCACCAGGTCGGGCGTTGATCTGGTACGCGACCACGAGCCGAACGGCACGGCGCACCGCCCAGAGCCGGGTCGCAACGAGACGGGCGGCGGCCGCGAGCCAGGCGACTCCGAGGCGGACGGCTGCAGGTCGGTGTGTGGCGAAGGTGGCGACCGCGAGGCGGGCGTCCGCGGAGCGGGTGAGAACGAAGCCGGCGTCCGCGGAGCGGGTGGGGGTGGGCGGTGCGGTGGCTGGGCTGGTTCGGGGTTGTTGGTGAAGATGGTTCTGCGGCGGCTGCTGCCGGATGGCCCAGGTGGTGACCCGGGGGCGCGGCTGGCCGCCGCGGTGCATGCTCGGCCGCCCCTCGCGCTTGCCAAGCTGGCGCCGCTGGTGAGCGAGGCGGCCATGGGGGGCGATCCGGTGGCGGTGTCCATCGTGGCCGAGGCCGCGTCCAGGCTGGCGAACTCCGCCTCCCGGGTGCACGAGCCGGGCCTGCCCCTCGTGCTCGCCGGTGGTGTGCTCACGGCGGAAGGCCCCGTACGCGATGCCGTACGGGGCCTTCTGGAGGGTGCGGTCACGGCGGGGGATCCGGCGGGGGCGGCGGCGTGGCTGGCCGCACGGCCCCTCCTGGGACCGCGGGCGTCCGATGAGCTCCATCACCGTTTCACCCGGCCCGGTTGAGCCCGTCGCTCCCGTTCACGCGTCCCGGTTGTCCACGCCACTCCCACACCCTGGTTGCGCGCCATCCCCGCCGCACAGCCGGTTCAGGCGACACCCCCGTTCACATCCCGGTCAGGCGCGCCTCCCCGTTCACGTCCTCGTCGGGCGCCGTCCCCGGTCCACGTCGGGTCCGGCGCTCCCGGCTGGGACGTGTGGGCCTGTGCGGGTTGAACAACTGCCGATACAACTCCGTCAACGGTAGGTGTGGCTCCGGAGTCCGGTCAGGCGGGTGCGGTGGGGTTTCTCGGCAGGCGTTCGCGGGTCACGAGCAGGCGCAGCACCCCGGCCTGCTCTGATTCCGCCCTCCAGACGATCCAGTCGTCGCCGACCTTGGCCCGCCGCCGCTCCGGTTCGATCCGGTAGCCGGTGTAGTCGGGTGAGGGGGTGATGACCTGGAACGCCGTCTTCAGGCCGCGATCGCGGGCTTCGGCACGTACCTCTCCCACGGTCTTCTCGGCGGGATCGTAGCCTTCGAGCATCTCGCCCTCGGCCGTCGCCGATCCCCGGTTCTGGTACTTCTCCCCCGGCCGGGCCGGTCGGCCGAGTTTGACGACGGCGCCACCGGTGAAGTCGCTTTCCACGATGACGGTCATCGCGCAGCCGTCCTGCCCGAGCGTGCAGCCCGCCGGCGCACTGCCCGAACCGAAGGGGAGCTGGTTAGGATGGCTGACCTTGGGATGGCCGTGCGTGCGCCAGCCCGTGACCTTGCCCACCTGGGACGGCGATGAGGGCACGAGCTGCAGCCGCACGTCCAGGCCCACTGCCTTGAACCCCTTGGTGTACTCGGCGTACTCGGCGAGTGGGTCCTTGATGGTGGCGACGTACTGGTCGCCGCGCAGTTCGATGTCGATGGCGGAGCTGGCGTAGGAGGTGGCGGTACCCCCGACGACGGCCGGACCGATGACGGCGGCGGCGGCGAGGCCCGCGACGGCCACGCCGCCTGCGGCCAGGCGGCGGGTTCGGCTGCGGAACAGGCCGCCCCTGGTGGGGGGAACAACCGTCGCGTCGCTCGTGACGATTTCGAGGGCTTCCCCGGTGATCGAGGTGAGGAGCGTCCGCGCCCCCGCGCCGGAGGCCTGTCCTCGCAGGTTCTCGTCGCGGATCCGGGCGAGCTGCTGCAGATCGTTCATCGATCCGTCCCTTTCGCTGAAGTACGTACGGGGAGAGGTCACAGCGACTCCATGACGACGCCGGCGACGGAGACGCCGGCACCGGCCAGCGCCTTGGACAGGCGCTTGCGCGCCCGGTAGAGCCGGATGCGTACGGCGTTGCGCGAGCAGCCGAGGACTTCGGCGATCTCCCCGTGGTCGAGGCCCTCCCAGGCGACGAGCGAGATCAGCTCGCGGTCGTCGTCGGGCAGTTCGCGCAAGGCCCGCGCGATCGTGCTGAGCTCGACGCCGCTCTCGGGCGAGTGGCCGTAGAGGTCGGCGATCTCGGTGTCGAGCTCCGCGTTCCCGTGCCGGTGTCTGGCCTGGCCACGGCGGTGGTTGGCCAGCACGTTCCTGGCCACTCCGTACAGCCAGAGCGGGGCCTGCTCGCCGGGCGGCAGGGCGTCGATCCGGCGCCATACGATGGCGAAGGTCTCGGCGACCACGTCCGCCGCGTCCTCGGGAGAGTCGCAGCGGCGTACGGCATAGCCGAGTATGCGTTCGTAGGTTTCCTTGTAGACGGCCTCGAACCGGCTTTTCCGGTCGTCATCCACGGGCGGATCCCATGGTCCGCCTCCTCGGAGCTCGGGGGATCTGAACACCCCGTACATGTCGAAGGGGCCATCAGCATTTCAGCCGATATTTCACCTCACGAGCAGGGCGGCGCTCCCGTAGCTTCCGCCGAACCCCGTCACGAGCGCCACGGATCGCCCGGCCCGCAGTTCCCTGACGGCCTGGGCGACGTTGTTCATCCCGTGCACGTAACCCTCCGACAGCAGGCCGCCGTGCGGGTTGACCCAGGCGTGCCGCCGCTCCGTCAGGTAGGTGCCGAGCTCCTCGCGCGCCGCGAAGCCGAAGTCCTCCAGCTGCCTGGGCACGAGCCACGAGTACGCGTCGTACAGCAGCGCCACGTCCACGTCCGCGGGCCGCATGCCGGAGGCGTCCCACAGCATGGGGGCCACGTACGCGGAGAAGATCGCACTGACGTCGGGCGCGCGGTCCATCGACGAGCAGCCCGGCCCTCCCCCGCGCACCACGGCGTGCACGCGCGGCCCGTCGAGCACGGCGCTGACCAGCAGCGCGCACGCCCCGTCGGTCTCCTGGCAGCAGTCGACCGTGCGCAACGGGGTGCAGACGTACGGTCTGGCCAGGTAGGCGTCGAAGGTGAGCGGGTCGCGGCGCAGGGCGCGGGGGTTGGCCGCGGCGTTCTCCCTGGACTGGGCGACGACGGCGTGCAGGTGCTCGGCGGTGAGGCCCGTGTCGTGCAGGTAGCGGGTGGCGGCCATGGCGAACAGCGGGATCGGGCCGGCCAGCCCGTACGTGGGGGTGCCGGTGGAGACGGTATTCATGCGCTTGCCGGAACGCCCGTTCAGCGCCCGATAAATCAGGATATTGCTGGCGAGACCGGCCTGGATCAGCATCGCCGCGTCACCCAGGATCGACGCCGCCTGCGTGCCCCCGCCGGCGATGTCGTTGTGCCAGCCGAGCCGCTCGATCCCGAGCGCCCTGGCCACCCGTACGACCGGCGCGGAGTCGTTCATGTGATGGCTGAGCACCGCGTCCACCTCGCGCGGCCCGATCCCCGCGTCCGCGCAGGCCGCCCGGCACGCCTCGGCCGCGAGCTCCTCCTCGGTGCGCCCGGACTCCCTGGTCAGGGCCGTCATCCCGATCCCGGCCACGGCCGCCCGCCTCGCGAAGGGCTGCATGCTCCCTCCTCCGGCGTCCCGCCGCGGCCGGCAGGGCGCGCCATCCGCCTCGCGCGGCCGGCCCGGGACGGGCCACCGGCGCCTCGCCGATCACGCTAACCGGCCGCACCCACTTCAGACAAGCGCTTGCTCAAGGAGCCCCATCCCGATTTACGGACAGCCAAAACAACCGCGTCCCTCGTCCGAAGCCCCCGCCCACGGACCGGCACGAACCGCGGGATCGGCCGCCCGACCAGCGGATCGCCGCGCAGCACCGGAAGATCGACGGCGGCGGATAACTGTGTATCTTCACGGAAGCTATCGCCTCTTGTAATACCGAGGTTCGATCAACCGATAGCCCATCATCATCACGCCCGAGGTGAGCGATGGATCTACGCTACGTCCGCTACGCCCTGGCGATCGCGCGCGCGGGCTCCCTGCGCCGGGCCGCCACCGCACTGCACATCTCCCAGCCCACGCTGTCCGAGCAGCTCAGGGCGCTGGAGAAGGAGATCGGCGTCGAGCTGTTCAGCCGCTCGCGGAGCGGGGTGCGGCTCACCGAGGCGGGCGAGGCGTTCCTGGCCCAGGCCACCGTGGCGGTCGACGCCTTCGAGCGGGCCGTGACCGCCGCCAGGAGCAAGGGCCACGTCGCGCGCCTGGGCGTGGCCGACGGGCTGACCGACGTGGTGGCCCGCCTGCTGTCCCAGCTCCAGAACGGCAACCTGCGCGTCGCCCCCATGGGAACGGCCGAGCAGATCGTCTCCATCGCCGACGGCGCGCTCCAGGCAGGGCTCGGCTACGCGCCCGGCTCCATGCCGAGGGGTGTGGCCCGGATGCTCGTCCACCGTTTCCCGGTGCGCGCGCTGATGCCGCGCACTCATTCCCTGGCTGCCGCCGGAGCGCTGTCGCTGGCGGACCTGGCGTCGGAGCCGCTGGTCATGCCGGAGTCCGACGCGGTGGCCGGCGCCCGCCGTTTCCTCGAAGGGTTCGTACGCCACCGCCTGCACCCCCGCCTCGGCCCGTCGGCGGCCACGCACGACCTGGTCATCGACATGGTGGAGGCGGGAGTGGGCTACGCCCTCTGTGTCCACGAAGGCACGAAAATTCCCGACACGCTGGCCTTTGTCCCTATCAAGGAGGACGTCCCGCCCCTGGAGGTCGTCTTCCTCTGGAACCGCCAGGCCGACGTGCAGGAGCTGGTCAGCGCGGCCCGCCATCTGGCCCGATCTGGATAGCGCTATTATCTACCGATGCGCATCTCCGAACTGAGCGCCAGGTGCGGCGTGGCCATTCCCACGATCAAGTACTACCTGCGCGAAGGCATGCTCCACCAGGGCGTGCAGACAGCCGCGACGCGGGCCGAATATGACGAGTCGCACCTGCGCCGGCTCCGCCTGATCCGCGCCCTGCTCGACGTGGGCAGGCTCTCCGTGTCCTCCATCAAGAAGGTCGTCGCCGCCGTCGACGACGAGTCGCTGCCCATTCACGAGATGCTGGGCATCGCCCACTACGCCCTGAGCCCCGGTGCCCAGCCCGAGCCAGGCGAGGACTGGCAGCAGGCCCGCGCCGAGGTCGACCGCCTCGTCGAGGAGCTCGGCTGGGACGTCACACCCGACGCCCCCACCCGGGACGAGCTGGCCCAGACCCTGGTCAGGATGCGCCAGCTCGACATGGCCGTGGACCTGGCGCCCTACGTCGAGGCGGCCAGGAAACTCGTGTCGGAGGTGGAGATGGACAAGATCCCGTTCGACGGGCCGCGCGACGCCGCTGTGGAGGCCCTGGTGCTCGGCACGGTGCTCTACGGCAGGGCGTTCGACGCGCTGCGCAGGATGGCTCAGGAGTCGGAGTCGGCCGCCCGCCTCGGCTCATAGCCCCGCGCCGGCGACGCGACGGCCTTCAGCGCCGCGAGATACGCGGCTATCGCCGGCCTGACCTCCGCCCCCCGCCGGACCGCCGCGTAGATGTGCCGCCGGATGTCGTGCCCGGTCGGGGCCACGGTGACGACGCCGCCGGGGATGGGCAGCCGTGCGGCGCGGGGGATGAAAGCGATGCCCATCCCCGCTTCGACCAGGGCCAGGATCGCCGTCCAGTCGCCGACGCGATGCCGCACCCTGGGACGGAAGCCGGCGGAGGCGCAGGCGAGGTGCAGCAGGCGGTCACAGGCGTCGCCTTCGATGGTGCTGACCCACTCCTCGCCTCGGAGCAGCGACAGGGCGATCGCCGGCTCGCCCGCCGACGGGTGCGCGATCGGCAGGGCGAGGTCGAAGTCGTCGGTGCCCAGCTCCACCCTGGTGTGCCTCGCGTCGTCGCCGCAGGGCGCTCCTTCGGCCTCCACCTCGACTACCACGTCGAGGTCCCCGCCGGCGAGCTGGTCGAGGCAGTCGGGCGCGGTGACCTCACGGATGTCGACCTGCAGCCGTGGACGGCTGTCGCGGAGCATGAGTGCCGCCGGAATGAGCAGCGACGAGATCGTGGAGGGGAAGGAGCCCACCGTGATCCGCCCCAGCTCGCCGTTCACGGTGGCCTGGATCTCTCCCATCGCCCGCTCGAGCAGCGCGAGCATGGCATAGGCGTGGTCGACGAGCACGCGGCCGGCGTCCGTGAGGCGCAGCTTGCGGCCGTCGGCCTCGGCGAGCGGCACCCCCGCCTCGCGGGTCAGCGTCGCCAGCTGCTGCGAGGCGGCTGACGGGGAGATGTGCAGGGTGGAGGCGGCGGCGTGGAGCGTGCCCTGCTCGTGCAGGGCCACGAGCACCTTCAGGCGAGCCGGATCAACCATGCACATCAACTTACCATTACCGGCCGTAAACATTTGATTGTCTTCACAGTTCGCGGGCGGCACCATGGAAGCCCAGGCACCAAGGTCGAAAGGAAGGGGTGCACGGTTCATGAAGGCACTCGCCCTGAGCGCAAGCCCCCGCAAGGACGGCAACTCCCGCATGCTGGCGGAGACCGTCCTCGAGGGTGCGGCGAGTCGCGGGCACGAGGTCGAGCTCGCCGATCTGACCGACGCGGTCGCGGCGCCGCTGCGCGACTGCCGCACGTGCCGGCAGGCCGACGGAGCATGCTCGATCGGGGACGGCTACGAGACGCTGCTGCGGCGGCAGGTCCTTCCGGCAGACGCGCTCGTCCTCGCCACCCCGCTCTACTGGTACGGCATCGCCGGACAGCTGAAGATCTTCATCGACCGCCTCTTCTGCTACATCAAAGCCGACCACCCCGACAGCGCGGAGGTCACCCAGCGCCTGGTCGGCAAGCGGATGGCCGTCGTGGTGAGCTCCGAGGAGACCTACCCGGGCTCGATGGTCGGCGTCACCGCGCAGTTGCAGGAGCTCGCCCGCTACCTCCACCACGATCTGGTCGGCGTCGTGCGCGGCGTCGCCAACTCGCGCGGAGAGGTGGCGCGCGACCCGGCGGATCCGCTGGCCCAGGCGTTCGGTCTCGGGACGCGCCTGTTCGACGGACACGTGAGCGACCACCGCATCGACACCGTGCGCAGCGGTGTCGTGTGGCCCTGACCGCGCTGGAGTCACGATGCTCATCCGGACACTCGACGACGTGCTGGGCTCCGCGCAGGACGTCGACTGGACCAACGGCACGAGCCGCCGCCTCCTCGTCGCGGCGGACGGACGCGGATACACGCTCACCGACACCCGCGTGCGTCCGGGCACCACCACCCTCCTCCGCTACGACCGGCATCTCGAAGCCTGCTACTGCGTCGAGGGCGAGGGCCGGGTCGAGACGGCCGGCGGGCTCTTCACCATCGCCCCAGGCACGCTGTACGCACCGGACCCGGGCGAGGAACACCGCCTGACCTCGGCCGGCGGGATGCGGCTCATCTGCGTGTTCAGCCCTGCGCTCGAAGGTGACGAGAACCACGATCTCGCGCCGGGACGCCCCTCCGGATTCTGACGAACCCCACGCTCCCTAGACCACGCCGTTGGCCCGCAGGGTCCGCACGGCGCCGACCGTGACGTCCCCGCGCCAGTCGAGCGCCCCGGCGGGCGAGATGCGCGCGAAGTCGACGACCCACCCGCCGTCGTCCTGCTGCTCCCCCGCCAGCCGTACGAGATCGGCGGCGATCACCTCGGGCTCGAACAGGCCGCGAACCGGCCTGCCGGGGAGGGGCGCGAAGTCGAGCGGCCGCAGCGCCTCGTTCTCGGTGCCGCCCTCGACCGGCACCCGCCCGTCCGCGGGGATGTGGCCGCCCAGCCGCTTGAGCAGCCCGGCCGCTTCCGGCCTGCTGTCGTGGACGGCGTCGAGGAAGTGCACGGAGAACAGCAGCACGTACGCGTGCGGCACGCCCTCCAACTGCTGGATCGTGTCGAGACAGTAGCGGGTGGCCCGCTCCAGCCACGGATGCGCGGCGACGGCCGGATCGTGCGCGGCGACCTGGTGGGCCGCGGCCGCGGTCACGGAGGTGATCTGTAGGGACGAGACGGCCGGATCGCCGCTCCTCCACCAGGGAGCGCTGGCCTCGGAGACCGTGAGCGGCAACGAGAACGGCAGCCCGCCGTCGGGCGACGTCACCGAGTCCAGCCAGTCGCACAGGGCCACGGCGTGCGGCGTGGTATGCGGGGCGACGTCCCCGAACACCGCGAAGGCGTGCAGCGCCGCCCCCGGCTGGCTCTCGGGCGTGCGCAGGTCGGGCTCCAGGCCCCAGCCGTAACCCCCGTCGGGATTGCGGTAGGCGTCGAGGGCGGCCAGCACGGAGGCGGCGTCGCCCTCGCCCGTCATCAGGTCGTAGCGGCGGCGGTCAAGGACACGCGCGTGCCCGGCCAGGAAGCCGGGGATCGCGGAGAGATTCACGTTCATACCGTCATCGTGCCCGGATCGCCGCCCGTGGTCTTGTAGGTTCCGGACACGTCACTCGCGGATCGTGACCGGCCGCTTGAGCAGCCACAACGCCGCCCGCTGGAGGAGCGTCCGGTGGATCTCGTTGTCGTAGGACCTGGTGTCGTGGCCCAGCGCGTCGTAGAGGACCCGGCCACGCCGGACCGGCCGCGCCCACACGAGGGGCTGGCCGTTCGACGAGGCCAGCGGCCTGACGTCGGGCAGCACGTCGAGGTCGCTGTAGACCTCGTCCACCACGTCGAAGTCGCGCAGGCCCTCGACCACCGGGTGTCCGCCGTGCACCCGCACCCCCGTCCACCCCAACGGGGGATGGTGGGACTTGGGCCAGCTCCAGCAGCCGCCCAGGACCCGCGGCCAGCCCTGCCAGTCGTCGAAGCAGATCGACGCGGTGTGCATGCACAGCAGCCCGCCGCCCCGGTCGAGGTGGTCGAGAAGGGTGGTGCGGGCCTCGGCCGGTAAGGAGAAGGCCCAGGCGGCCCGCTGGTCGGCGAAACGGTCGTGGCCCATCTGCCAGCGCAGCGCGTTGACGGTGATGAGCTGGACCTCCGACGGCTCGCTCAGCGCGCCCGCGATGTCCTCGGTGATCTCCGACTCGACCCCGACCTCGGAGAGCACTCCGGCGAGCGCCTCCGACGTGGCGGCGAAGTCGTGGAACAGGCCCCCTGAGAGGATCAGATTTCTCGCCACCCATCCAGCCCATCATGCTTGCCGCGGCATTTCCACCCGTGAACTGTCACGTCCTGCGGCCGGCCAAGGGGATCGCCGTCCGCTCGCGGCTCACAGGCGGCCCCGGCACGCACCCCGCCGCGGTGACAGGGCATGATGCCACCGTGGACTTCGAGGAACACCGCCCCATGCTGCTCGGGCTGGCCTACCGCCTGCTCGGCAGCATGTGGGACGCCGAGGACGTCGTACAGGAGGCGTGGCTGCGCTGGCAGGGCACCGACCACGACGAGATCAGGGAGCCGCGGGCGTTCCTGGTGACCGTGGTCTCGCGGCTGGCCCTCGACCAGCTCCGCTCCGCGCGGGCCAAGCGGGAGGCCTACACCGGGCCGTGGCTGCCGGAGCCGGTGCTGACGTCGGACGCCGGCCCGCTGGACACCGCCGAGCTGCGCGACACCGTCTCTTTCGCCACCCTGCACATGATGGAGCGGCTCTCGCCGCCCGAGCGGGCGGTGTTCGTGTTGCGGGAGGCGTTCGAGCTTCCGTACGACGAGATCGCCGCGATCGTGGAATCCTCCGTGGCCAACGCCAGGCAGATGCACCACCGCGCGTCCATGCGGCTCGCCCAGGGACGCGACAGGTTCCAGCCGACGACGGAGGACCACACCAGGCTGCTGGTGAAGTTCATAGAGGCGGCGAAGGACGGCGACCTTGACGCGCTCACCGAGCTGTTCCACCAGGACGTGGTCTCGTGGAACGACGGCGGCGGCAAGGTCAGGGCGGCGCTGCGGCCGGTCGCCGGCCGGCGCAAGGTGCTGGCCTTCCTGTCCGCGCTGGTGACCCGCTACGCGTTCACGTACGTGCGGCTGCTGGACGTCAACGGCCGTCCGGCGCTCTGGACGCGGTCGGACGAAGGCGATCAGGTCGTGATGGTGCACATCCACGACGGCCGCATCAAGGACATCTACACCGTCCTGAACCCGGACAAGCTGGTACGCGTGCGCAAGATGTGACGCCCGGCCTCACCGGTCCGGGCGCCCGCACGACCTATAGTCACGCGTGTGACTCCTCCGCTTCCCGAAGGGAGGGGCTTCTCGCCCCGCTCGCGCGGGAGACGACGGCCAAGCCCTGACCGATGCCCGAAAGCACAAGCTCATTTCTCTCCGGAGGTGGCGACAATGTCTGGGGTTCTGCCACTGCACGCTCGGGCCTTGGCGGCCCTCCCGCTCCCAATCCCCCCATCGCCTGAAGGCGACGGTCCCCTCAGGAGGCTCTGATGGATCTCGGCATCTCGGGCAAGGTCGCCCTCGTCACCGGAGGCAGCGCGGGCATCGGGCTCGCCGCGGCCAAGAGCCTCGCGCGCGAAGGCTGCGACGTCTGCGTCAGCGCCCGCAGCCCGGAACGGCTCGCGGACGCGGTGGTGGAGCTGCAGGAATACGGCAAGGTCGTGCACGCCGTGCTGGCCGACGTGGAGGACCCGGCGACCGCCCGGCGGGTGGTCGAGGAGACCCGCGACGTGCTCGGACCGATCGACATCCTCGTGGCCAACGCGGGCGGCCCGCCGGCCGGCCGGTTCGACGAGGTGGGGCTGGAGGAGTGGGACGTCGCGATCCAGCGCAACCTGCTCGGCACCGTACGCCTCATCCACGCCGTCCTGCCGGAGATGCGGGCCCGCGGGTGGGGCCGGATCATCACGGTCACCAGCAGGTCGGCCCGCGAGGCGATCGACGGCCTGGCGCTGTCCAACGCCACCCGCTCGGCCGTGGCCGGCATCGTGCGCACGCTCGCCCGCGAGGCCGGCCGCGACGGCGTGCTGGTCAACAACGTGATGCCGGGCCCGATCGAGACCGAGCGGCTGCGGGAGCTGGCGGGCGGCGACGAGGCGCTGCGGCAGCGGGGCGAGTCCGTGCCCGTCGGCCGCATCGGGCGCGCCGAGGAGGTCGGCGACGTGGTGGCGTTCCTGGCCGGAGAGCGGGCGTCGTTCGTGAACGGGGTCTCGCTGCTGGTCGACGGCGGGGAGAGCCACGTCATCGCCTGACGCCCGCACCTGCGTGAGGCCTGCTTGAAGGCTCCCCGGTCGGCGCTGCGCGGACCGGCGGGCTCCTGCTCGGGCACCGCTCAGCACATGACATCCTTCCCTTAAGGGACGGAGTGCGATAAGGCAGGGGCGTAACGCATGGAGAAGCCGGTCATCGTGACGGTGGACGACGACCCGGGTGTCTCGCGGGCGGTCGCCCGTGACCTGAGACGCCGCTATGGCCAGGACTACCGGGTCGTCCGCGCCGAAGCGGCCAGGGACGGCATCGAGGCGGTCAAGGAGATGCGGCTGCGCGGCGTCGAGGTGGCGGCCATCCTGGCCGACTACCGCATGCCGCAGATGAACGGCGTGCAGTTCCTCGAAGCCGCGATGGACCTGTATCCGTACGCGCGCCGGGTGTTGCTGACGGCCTACGCCGACACCGACGCCGCGATCCAGGCGATCAACGTGGTCGACCTCGACCACTACATGCTCAAGCCGTGGGACCCGCCGGAGGAGAAGTTCTACCCGGTGATCGACGGACAGCTCGACGCCTGGCTGCGCACCGACAGGATCGAGCGGTCGGAGCTGCGCGTGGTGGGCGACCGGTGGTCCGCGCAGTCCTACAAGGTGCGCGACTTCCTGGCCCGCAACCACGTGCCGTACCAGTGGATGCTGGCCGAGGACCCGGAGGGCGCGCAGCTGGTGAGCGCGGCCGGCGAGGGCTGCCACCTGCCGCTGGTGGTGACCGCCGACGGCACCACGATGGAGTCTCCCGACCAGTCCGAGCTGGCCACGGCGGTGGGGCTGTCGACCACTCCGGCCACCGACTTCTACGACCTGATCGTGGTGGGCGGCGGGCCTGCCGGGCTCGGCGCGGCCGTCTACGGCGCGTCGGAGGGGCTCAACACGGTGCTGGTCGAGGCGTACTCGTCGGGCGGCCAGGCGGGCCAGAGCTCCCGCATCGAGAACTACCTGGGATTCCCCGACGGCGTCTCCGGCCAGCAGCTGGCCGACCGGGCGCGCAGGCAGGCGCTCAAGTTCGGGGCGGAGCTGCTGACCGCGCGGAAGGTGACCATGCTGGAGCCGCGCGGGCAGGCGCGGGTGATCGGGTTCAGGGACGGCGGGGAGATCGCGGCCCACGCGGTGATCCTGGCGACCGGCGTCACCTACCGCCGGCTGGAGGCGCCGGGGCTCGACGAGTTCGTGAGCCGGGGCGTGTTCTACGGCGCGGCCCTGACCGAGGCCCCGGCGTGCAAGGACACCGAGGTCTACATCGTGGGCGCGGCCAACTCGGCCGGGCAGGCGGCCGTCTACCTGTCGGGATTCGCGAGCAAGGTCCACTTGGTGGTGAGAAGTGATGGTCTGGAGAAGTCCATGTCTCACTACCTCATCGAACAGATCGCCGCGCTGCCCAACGTCGAGGTGCACCTCCAGACGGAGGTCGTCGGCGGTGGCGGCAGCGACCACCTGGAGCGGCTGACGCTGTCGTTCAAGGGCGAGGAGCGCGTCGTCGACGCCCAGTGGTTGTTCGTGTTCATCGGCGCCGAGCCGTACACGTCCTGGCTCGGGGAGACGATCGAGCGGGACGCGCGGGGGTTCTTGCTGACCGGGCCCGACCTGGTGCAGGGCGGACGGCGACCGCGCAACTGGCCGCTGCGGCGCGAGCCGTACTACCTGGAGACGAACGTGCCAGGGGTGCTGGCCGCGGGCGACGTACGCGCCGAATCGATCAAGAGAGTGGCCTCCGCCGTCGGCGAGGGCGCGATGGCCGTCGCGCTCGTGCACCGCTACCTGGAGAAGCATTGACATCCTCCCCCTCGCGAACGGGGGTTCCCACGGTCGCCCATGGGGGTTGCTGCTTCGTCGCCGGTCGCCCACCCGAGAGGAATCTCGTTGAGGTCTTACATCAGCTCCACAGGCGTTTCAGTTCTCCGCAGCCCGGCGGCGAGCACGTTCCTGGCCGCGTTGACGTCCCGGTCGTGGGCTGCGCCGCAGGCGCCCACCCACTCGCGCTCAAGGGCCTTACTGTAGACGAGGCGGATGCAGCCGAACGTCCGGGCAAGCTCTTCCGCCTGCTCGGGGCTCGGAAAGAAGCGGTATTTGTAGGCCCGCTTCACGATCTGCGCCGCGCTCCGCACTCTACCGCGGGATCACCCTGTTATTGCGCGCGTGTTCGATACTGCAAGTCCGCCTGACGACGGACCCACTTCCTTTGCGCCGCTCCGCAGAGGTCCGGTTCCTCCCTCGCCTTGGATTGAGGAGCGGGGGTTTTCTCGGAGGTACCTGATGAGCCGACAAACGAATATCGACATCGACGAGCTGCGCAAGCTCTTCCTGTTCGAGCGGCTGACCGACGAGCAGCTCACCAAGCTCGCCGGCAGCGGCGCGGTGCAGACGTACGCGCAGGACGAGGACATCGTGCGGCAGGGAGAGCCGGCGGAGTGCTTCGCGGTGCTGATCGAGGGCGAGGTGCAGATGATCAGCGAGACGGTCAGCGCCGGCACCGTCGCCATGCCCCGCACCTCGCAGCCCGGCGTCTACGGCGGCGCCACCTCGGCCTACCTCGGCGAGCGGGCGCCGCTGACCTACCAGCACACGCTGCGGGCCACGGCCCCCTCGCGGATCTTCATGCTGCCGGCCAAGAAGTTCGCCTACATCGTGGCCGAGTGGTTCCCCATGGCGATGCACCTGCTCGACGGCCTGCTGTCGGGCGGCAGGATGCAGCGGGAGATCATCGACCGGCGGCAGCGGCTCACCGCGCTCGGCACGATCACGGCCGGGCTCACCCACGAGCTGAACAACCCGGCCGCGGCGGCCGTACGCGCGGTCAGCGAGCTGCGCACGCTGCTCAGGGCCTCGCGGTTGCAGCTCGCCCAGCTCGCCCAGGACGGCATCGCGCCCGACAAGCTGCGCACGCTGGTCGAGGTCCAGGAGCACTGCACCGAAACCCTGGGCAGGCAGCAGCGCTCGCCGATGGAGATCTCCGACGCCGAGGACGCGCTCGGCGAGGAGCTGGACGAGGCGGGCGTCGAGGACGCGTGGGACCTGGCGCCGTCGCTGGTCAACGCCGGGTTCTCCAGCGACGACCTGCAGAAGGTCCGCGGGAAGGTGGGCGAGGAGCACACCCCGGCCGCGCTGCGCTGGCTGGCCGACGCGATCGAGATCTCGCAGATGTTGAACGAGGTGACCGAGGCGACCGAGCGCATCACCTCGCTGATCCGCTCGGCCAAGCAGTACTCCCAGATGGACCGGGCGCCGTTCCAGATGGTCGACGTGCACGACCTGCTCGACAGCACGGTCGCGATCTTCCGCGGCAAGATCGCGCCGGGCGTCACGGTGGTCACCGACTACGACCGCACGCTGCCGCTGATCCCCTGCTACGCGGGCGAGCTCAACCAGGTGTGGACCAACCTGATGCACAACGCGCTCGACGCCATGGGCGAGTCGGGCACGCTGACCATCCGCACCGCGCACGACGAGGACGAGGCGATCGTCGAGGTCGGCGACACCGGGCCCGGCGTGCCCGAGGCGATCAGGGACCGGATCTTCGAGCCGTTCTTCACCACGAAGACCGTGGGCGAGGGCACCGGGCTGGGTCTCGACATCTCCTACCGGATCGTGGCCGGGCGCCACGGCGGCGAGATCAAGGTGCGCTCGAAGCCGGGCGACACCTGGTTCGAGGTACGGCTGCCGCTGCGCGAGCCCACGGCGGTCCCCGAGCCATCCGTATGAGCCTGAGGACGCGGCGCGTGCGGGCAATCAGCGGCAATCTCGACTTGTCATGATGAGTCGTGACCCCATGTAATGGTTGACCGTAATGCGGAAAGGAGGCATGCCCGTGGCCACGCCCGCCGCCGGCCCCGGTGAGCCCGGGCCTGCCCGCGACCCGATGACCCGGCGCCCCGCCCGGCCCGGCGCTTCCCTTTCCCGGCAGCCCTCGGAAGGACTTTCGTGCTGATCATCGACTGGACCCGGCAGGCCCTACCGGCCATGCTCGACGACCTGAAGGCCGTGGTCGAGCTGGAGACCCACAGCTACGACAAGGCCATGCTGGTCAAGGGTCTGCGCGAGATCAGGGCCAGAGCCGTCGGGCTGCTCGGGACACCCGACGACGAGATCCTGCACGAGGGCGGGCAGCACGGCGACATCCTGGAGCTCACCTACCAGGGCACCGCCCCGGGCACGGTGCTCATGCTCTGCCACTACGACACCGTCTGGCCGACGGGGACGCTGCGGTCCTGGCCGTTCGCGGTGGTGGACGACAAGGCCACGGGGCCCGGCGTGTTCGACATGAAGACGGGGCTCGTGCAGTCGATCTGGACGCTGCGCGGGCTTCGGGAGCTGGGCCTGCCGCACCCGAGCGTGCGCTACCTGTTCAACGGGGACGAGGAGATCGGCAGCCCGGCCTCGCGCGAGCACATCGAGGCGGCCGGCGTCGACGCGCTGGCCACCCTGGTGTTCGAGGCGTCCATGGACGGCGCGCTCAAGACCGCGCGCAAGGGCGTGGGGCTGTTCAACGTGAGCGCCACGGGGGTCGAGGCGCACGCTGGGCTCGACCCGTACGCGGGGGCGAGCGCGATCCACGCGCTGGCCGAGGTCGTCACCACGCTGGCCGCGGCGGGCTCGCCCGAGCGCGGCACCACGGTCAACGTCGGCCTGATCGGCGGCGGCACCGGCCGCAACGTCGCGGCCGGGCGGGCGACCTGCGGCGTGGACGTACGCGTGAGCGATCCCGCGGAGATGGAGCGGATCGACGAGGTGTTCGCCCGGCTGAGGGCGTCGGACCCGAGGGTGTCGATCTCGTCGACCGGCGAGTGGAACCGGCCGCCCATGATGCCCAACCCGGCCTCCCAGCGGCTGTTCAAGGAGGCGCAGGAGGTGGCGGCCGGCTTCGGGTGGCTGCTGGACGAGGCGGCGGTCGGCGGCGCCAGCGACGGCAACTTCGTCTCGGCGCTCGGGCGCCCGGTGCTGGACGGCATGGGGGCGATCGGCGACGGGGCGCACGCGCGGCACGAGCACGTGCTGGTGGAGCACATCCCCGAGCGGACGGCGCTGGCGATCGGCCTGGTCAGCGCCCTGGCGTGACCGCGCTGAAACGTTGTCACGGGCGCGGTCGAGCGCTGTGAGCACGGCTCCGTGAAGCACCGCGTCACCCTTGACCGTGGTGGCGCGGATCTCGGTGGGCGCCGGTGACATGGCCCGCAGACGCTCGGCCACCTGTTCCGCCAGCGCGTCACCGCCTTGCTGTCCCAGCTCGCCGCCGAGCACGATCAGTCCGCTCCGGCGACGACGCCGGCGAGCGGGTCGGCGAGCGCTCTCGAAGCCGCGCCGACCGGCCGGCCCGCGAGGTCGGCGACCGTGACGTGGACGGCCGAACGCCGCAGGTCGACGCCCGCCACGTGGGCGCGGCCGGCCACGAGCCAGGATCCACCTTCCGGCGGTCTCCCTCGTCCTGATCGCCCTGGGCGCGGTGGCCGGGCGGAGCCTGCCGCCCGGCGAGGCGTCCGCCCACGCGGCCGCGCCCCGCCGCCTCGTCCTCCCCTCCCGCGGATTCCTGGCCATCGGCGCCGTCGGGTTCTGCGCCACGTTCGCGGAGGGCGCCGGCGCCGGCTGGGCCGCCGTCTACCTCTCCGAGATCGCCTCCGCCGGTCCGGGGGCGGCCGCCGCCGGATACACCGTGCTCGGGCTGGGCGTGGCGGTGGTCGTGCCGCTGGTGTTCGCCCCGTGCTGCGGCCCGCGCCCGCGTCCACCCCACCGCGGGAAGGAGCACTCAGCGCCCGCTGACCGGCGTTCCGGCGCCGGGGCGCGGACCGCGAGGCTCCCGGCCTGGACTGCGGCGGCCTCTCGCGTATACGCTCCCAAGCGAGCGCTTGGTTTATTCGCTGAGGGGCCGCCGCATGAAGTTCTCGACCTTCCACCTCTTCCACCGCTTCGACGGCCAGAGCTTCAAGGACGTCTACGACTACCACCTGGAGCTCATCGAGCTGGCCGAGGAGCTGGGGTTCGACGGGGTACGGCTGGCCGAGCACCACTTCCGCGACTACGGCGTCGTCCCGAACCTGTTCACCATGCTCGCCCACGCCGCCGCCCGCACCAGCCGCCTCCGGCTGGGCACCGGCATCGTGGTGCTGCCCCTGCACGACCCGATCCACGTGGCCGAGGAGGCCGCGCAGGTGGACGTGCTCTCCGGGGGGCGGCTGGACCTGGGGATCGGGCGCGGATACCAGAGCGTCGAGTTCGAGGGGTTCGGGATCGACCTGGCGGAGGCCCGCGACCGGTTCAACGAGGCGCTCGAGGTGATCGTCGGGCTCTGGACGCGGGAGGCGTACCAGCACGAGGGGAAGTTCTACCGGACCGGCGCCGAGGTCTCGCTCGTGCCCAGGCCGCTGCAGACGCCCCACCCGCCGCTGCACGTCGCGGCCGTCTCGCCCGAGACCGTCACCATGTACGCCGAGCGCGGGCTGCCCATCCTGGCCGACCCCGCGGCGACGTTCCGCAAGGTCTGCGCGGCGGCCGGGACCTGGCGGGAGACGGCCGCGCGGGCCGGCCACCCGGACGGCGCCGAGCTGGTGGTGGCGCGCAGCGTGTACGTGGCCCCGACCCTGGAGCAGGCCCGCGCGGACCAGGAGCGCTTCGAGGCGTCGTTCGACCGCTCGCGCATCTTCAACGAGCGCAGCGCCCCCATCGACCCGAAGACGGGCCGCGCCGCGCAGGGCTTCGAGTACTACCAGGACCGCTATCTCAAGGGCGGCTCCGTGTCGGCCGGCTTCCGGTGGGAGCAGCTGGAGGTCATCGGGGATCCGGCACGGGTGATCGAGCAGATCGCGCTGCTCAGGGACGCCGGCTTCACGAACCTGCTGTGCGACTTCGGCAGCACCCGGCCGATGCCGCTGGAGGAGATGAAGCGGGTCATGCGGTTCTTCGCCGCCGAAGTGATGCCCGCCTTCCGGAGGTTCTCATGATCCACAGCCTGTCCCTGTCGGACGTCCTCGCCGACCACGCCCGCAGCCGCCCAGGGGTCACCGCGGTGGTGGACGGGGCGACGCGGCTGACGTACCCGGAGCTCGACGCCCGCGTGACCCGCCTGGCCGGCGCCCTGGCCGGGCTGGGGGTCGGCGGCGGCGACCGGGTGTTGTGGCTGGGCCGGAACTCCCACGCGGTGCTGGAGCTGCTGCTGGCCTGCTCGCGCCTGGGCGCGGTGTGCTGCCCGGCCAACTGGCGGCAGTCGGAGGACGAGCTGCGGTTCGTGCTGGCCGACCTGACCCCTTCGGTCGTCGTCTGGGAGCCGTCGGACACGACGGCCGCGCTGCGCGGCTCAGGCCCGGGGACGTGGGTGCGGGCAGGGGACGAGTACGAGCGGCTCATCGCGGACGCGAGCCCGCGGGAGTTCCCCCAGGTGCCGGACGCCGAGCCGGTGCTGGCCCTCTACACCGCGGGGTTCGGCGGCCGGCCGTGCGCCGCCCTGCTCAGCAGCGCCGCGCTCATCGCCCACGCGACCTCGCTGCTCGTCGTCCGGCAGATGGAGCCCGGCTTCACCTTCCTCAACAGCGGCCCGCTCTACCACGTGGGCACGATGATGTTCTGCCTGGCCACGTTGCAGATCGGCGGCACGAACGTCTTCACGCCCGCGTTCGACGCCGAGGAGGTGTGCCGGCTGGTCGACGCCGAGCGGGTGACGCAGGCGTTCCTGTTCGGGCCGATGATCGACGCCGTCGCGAAGGCGAACGCGGACGGCGCGTACGACCTGTCGTCCCTGCGCTTCGTCACCCACTCGGCCGAGTGGGACGACATGATCACCGTGGACGGTTCGCCCTGGTGCCGGTCGAAGATGGGCGGGTACGGGCAGACGGAGGTGGGCGGGATGCTCACGTTCCTGGGGCTGGCCGAGGGCGGCGCGGGTTTCGCGGGGCGGCCGAACCCGCTGGTCCAGGTACGGTTGCTGGCGCCGGACGGCGTCGAGGTGCCGGTGGGCGAGGTGGGGGAGATCTGCGCGCGGGGCAAGACCCTCTTTTCCGGATATTTCGCCCGGCCTGACTTAAATGCAGCAAAGTCAGCGTACGGCTGGCACCACACCGGCGACCTCGGCCGCCGCGAACTCGACGGCACCATCACCTTCATCGGCCCCAAGCTGCGCATGATCAAGTCAGGGGCCGAGAACGTCTACCCCGCCGAGGTGGAACGGGCGCTCGCGTCACATCCCGCGGTGGCCGGCGCCGCCGTGATCGGGGTGCCCGACCCCGTCTGGCAGCAGGCGGTCAAGGCCGTCGTCGCGCTCCACCCGGGCGGGACGGCGACGGGCGACGAGCTCATCGGGCACGTCCAGGCGTTGCTGGCGTCGTACAAGAAGCCGCGAGAGGTCGTCTTCGTGGACGAGATCCCGAAGCGCGGCCCCACTCCGGACTATGACGCCCTGGACGCCGCGCACGGCGGCGGAGGTTACCCCGGCCATTGATCCGGACAATATGCGAGCGCGATCAAATTTGATGGTTTACTCTCATATTCATGAGACTTCCTATCGAACGTCACCAGGATCGCCCCTTCGACCCTCCCGCCGGGCTCCGCGGGCTGCCGGCGATGGGCCGGCTGGAGTTCGCCGACGGCCACCTCGGCTGGCTGGCCACCACCAGCGCCGCGGCCCGCGCCGTGCTGGGCGACCCGAGGTTCAGCGCCCGCCAGGAGATCAAGCACGTCGTCACGCACTCCTCACGTCCCGACGGGCCCGGCCAGGCGGCCCCGCCGGGCTTCTTCGGCAACATGGACCCGCCTCGGCACACCCGCTACCGCCGGCTGCTCACCGGCCAGTTCACCGTGCGCAGGATGCGCCTGCTGGAACCGCGCATCGAGCAGATCACCGCCGACTTTCTCGACGCCATGGCCGCGGCCGGGCCGCCCGCCGACCTCGTGCCGGCGTACGCGCTGCCGATCCCGTCCATGGTCATCTGCGAGCTTCTCGGAGTCCCGTACGCCGACCATGACTTCTTCCAGGAACGCAGCTCCCAGCTCGTCGTCCCCGGCGGCGACCCCGCGGCTGTCGCGGACCTGACCGCCTACCTGCACGAGCAGGTACGGCGCAAGCGCTCGGCGCCCGGCGACGACCTGATCAGCGGCCTCGTCACCGAGCTGACGGACGAGGAGCTGGCCAACGTCGCCCTGCTCCTGCTCGTCGCCGGCCACGAGACCACCGCCAACATGCTGGCCCTCGGCGTGTTCGCGCTCCTGGAGCGCGGCGCTCCTCCCGGCGAGGTCCCGGACGATGCCGTCGAGGAGTTGCTGCGCTGGTTGTCGATCCTGCACCTGGGCGCGCCCCTCCGTACGGCGCTGGAGGACGTCGAGGTCGCGGGCGAGCTGGTCAGGAAGGGCGAGACCGTCGCCGTGTCCCTCCCCGTCGTCAACCGCGACCCGTCCGTCCACGACGACCCGGAAACGCTCCGCTTCGACCGGGGCGCCTCGATCCGGCACCTGGCGTTCGGCCACGGCGTGCACCAGTGTCTCGGGCAGCAACTGGCCAGGATCGAGCTGCGCATCGGCTACCGCGCGCTGTTCGAGCGCTTCCCGGGGCTGCGGCTGGCCGTCCCCGCGACCGAGGTGCCGCTGAAGCACGACGCCACGGTGTACGGCGTCACCAGCCTGCCCGTGACCTGGCCCACGGGCTGACGCTCGACGCGGGGTGCCGGCCCACGGTCCGGGCCGTCTCCCGGCTCTCCAGCCGTGTCAGCGGATCACAGGATGGCCAGCGGGGTGAGCGGGCTGCCGGTGCCGCCCTCGATCCTGAGCGGCGCCGCCACGAACACGAACTCCGTACGCCCGGCCGCGGCCAGCTCCTCCAGCCAGAGCAGCTCGATCAGGTGGACGCCGTGCCGGTGGAGGAGAACGAGGTGCAGGTCGTCGGCGAGGCCTTCCTCGGCGCGCCCGCGCGCGTCGAGCCCGCCGATCGCGGCGTTGTCCGCGGCGACCGCCGCGACGTCGTGCGCGGCCAGCCACCGGCCCGCCGGGGCCGACAGTCCCGGCTGGCCCGACCAGTACTCCTCGCGCGACCGTTCCCACACCTGGGGCCAGCCCGTACGGATCACCGCGACGTCCCCCGGCCGCGGGGTGGCGATGTCCGCCAGCAGGTCGGCCGTGATCCGGTGATCGGCCGGCAGGTGGTCCAGGCCGAGGTGGCGGGGAACGTCGAACAGCACGCCCCTGGCGACCACCCCGCCCACCCGCTCGATGCCGCACCGGGTCGCGCCGTAGGAGCGCACCCTGGCCGCGGGGTGGCCGTTGTAGAGCTCGTCGCCCGACCACATGTGGCACAGCGCGTCCATGTGGGTCGTGGTGCCGTGGTGGGTCACGAGCAGCGCGTCGTCGGCCACCCGCAGGCCGTCCCCGATCGGCCGCGCCCCCGCCGCGTAGTCGCCGCCGTCCACGGACATGAAGTGCTGCGGCAGCGGGCGGCCGGGCAGGTGCGGGACCGTCGTGGGCGCGGGCGAGGAGGTGGCGCCCCTGATCGGCATGGCCAGGCTCAGCACCTCGCCCGTGGTGGCGCTGCGCAGCGCGTCGAGCACCACGGCGGGGGTGAGGAGGTTGAGCGTGCCACGCTGATCATCTGGGCCGAATCGTCCCCAGTTGTTAGGCTCGTCTACCACTGAGCTCCCTTTCTCCGCGGAGGTCTGATGCACTGCGATCCCCGGTTCTCCGGCGTACGCGAGGTCTTCGAACGGCACTTCTCCGACGGCGAGGAGCTGGGCGGCGCCCTGGCCGTCTATCTGGACGGCGAGCTGGTCGTCGACCTGTGGGGCGGGGTCGCCGACCGGCACACCGGGCGGCCCTGGCAGGAGGACACGCCCGCATTCGTCTACTCCTGCACGAAGGCGGTCACCGCCACCGTGCTGCTGCAGCTGGCGGAGCGGGGCCAGGTGGACGTCACCGCGCCGGTCGCCGACGTGTGGCCCGAGTTCGCCGCCGAGGGCAAGGCGGCCATCACCGTCGAGCAGGTGCTCACCCACCAGAGCGGGCTGCCGGTGATCGAGGAGCCGGTGCCGGTGGAGGAGTTCGAGGACCACGCGGCGATCGCGGCCCGGCTCGCCGCCCAGGCGCCGCTCTGGGAGCCGGGGAAAGCGCACGGTTACCACGCGCTGACCTACGGGTTCCTGCTGGGCGAGGTGATCAGGCGGGTGACGGGCAAGACCGTCGGGGATCTGGTCGCCGCCGAGATCGCCCGACCGCTGGGGCTGGAGCTCTGGGTGGGGGCGCCGGACACCGTGATCGCGCGTACGGCCCGGCTCCAGGCCGGCGAACGCGCGCAGCCGGGCCAGGCCCCCGCCCCCACCGAAGCCGTGCCGGTCGAGCCTCCGGGCGGGCGGGCCCGGGACGTGCTGGCCGAGATGACCAGGGCGGCACAGGACCCGCAGAGCCTGATGAACCGGGCGATCGGCAACCCCGGCATGCACCTGCTCAAGGGCGGCGCGAACCATCCGGTCATCCTGCGCGCCGGATGGCCGGCGGCCGGGGCCGTCGCCACCGCGCGCGGACTGGCCGGGTTCTACCGGGCGCTGATCGCCGGCGAGCTGCTGCCCTCCGGCGCGCTGCGCGAGGCCGTACGTCCGCGCGTGACCGGCCCCGACCGGGTGCTGCTCCTGGACACCTCGTTCGGGCTCGGCTTCATGCGGCCGTCGCTGACGTTCTTCGTGCCGTCGGAGACCGCCTTCGGCCACACGGGCATGGGTGGCTTCATCGGCTTGGGCGACCCCGAGCGCGGCCTGGCCGTCGGCTACGTCATGAACAGGATGGCCGCCGCGCTCTCCGGCAACCTGCGCGGCATCCGCCTGGTGGAGGCCGTCTACCGAGCCCTGTGACCGCATGGGGCTCAGTGCATGGTCACGCCGCCGCTCACCGACAGTATCTGCCCGGTGATGTAGGCGGCGCGATCCGTGCACAGGTAGGCGACCAGGCCCGCCACGTCGGCGGGCGTGCCGAGGCGGCGCAGCGGGATGCCGCGCGCGATCTTGCCGACGAGCCCCGGATCGGCCTCCGACACCCTCCGCAGCATGGGCGTGTCGGTGGGGCCCGGGCAGACGACGTTGGAGGTGACCTGGGCTCTCGCGGCCTCGCGGGCGAGCGTCTTGGCCAGCCCGAACAGCCCTGCCTTCGTGGCCGCGTACGCGCCTTCGCCTCCCGAGCCGGCCCTGGCGCCGTCGGAGGAGACGAACACCAGCCGCCCCCAGCTCCGGTCCAGCATGCCGGGCAGCAGGAGCTTGGTGAGCAGCATCGGCCCGCGCAGGTTGACCTGCCACATGAGGTCCCAGCTCGCCGGGTCGCTCTCGGTGAACGGCTGCACGACCGACACCCCGGCGTTGTGCACCAGGATGTCCACCGGCCCCACGGCGCCGCCGAACGCCTCGACGGACGGGGGCGCGGCCAGATCGACGGCCAGCGCCCGCGCGCCGGGCAGGCCCGAGGCGACCCTCCCGGCGTTCGGGAGGTCCACGTCGGCGATCACCACGCGGGCGCCGAGCGCGGTCAGGTCGGCGGCGACGGCCGCGCCGATCGCGCCCGCTCCCCCGGTCACGACCGCCACGCGCCCGTCCAGGCGCAGCCCGTTCATCAGGTCGGCACCCGTCTCGTCCACGCCTGGGCCAGGTCCGCCGCGGCGGTGCGGGTGGCGAGCAGGCCGATCGTGTGCTTCATCACGGCCCGCGCGTAGTCGTCGGGGATGCCCGCCACCGCGTCCTTGACCACCGTCACCCGGTAACCCAGGTTGACCGCCTCCAGGGCCAGCCCGGGGATGCCCAGGTTGAGCGAGACCCCTGCCGCGACGACGGCGGTGACGCCCATCGAGCGCAGCGTCATGTCGAGCGAGGTGCCGGTGAACGGGGAGAAGCCGTGGTAGCGCCGGCTCTCCAGGTCGCCGCCGTCGCGCAACTCGGGGATGACCTCGGTGGCGGGCGTGCCGTCCAGCATGTGGCCGGGGTCGTTGAGCAGGGAGACGATGAACGGACAGTTGCCCGTGTGGGAGCCGGCCCGGTCGGGGCGGAAGGCGGCCGTGCAGTGGATGACCGGGATCGCGGCCGCCCGGGCCGCGTGGAGGAGGCGGGCGGCGTTGGCCACGACGTCGTACCGGATGCACGCATCCACCAGATCTGGAAATTTCGTGAGATCGCCGACGACACCCCGCTGCATCTCCATCACCAGCACGGCTACCCGCTCCACCGGCGACCTCCGCATGCCTTTTAGCCGAGCGCTTGCTTGGTAACGTCGATCAGCATAACACCTGCCGTCCAGCGTCATCCCCGATTGACGCTGGGCGAAATTTCTGGACTCGTGACAACCGGAACCCCGGGTGAGACCGTCGAATCCAAGACGGCTGCCTGATGGGGGTAGGACTTGGTCCCTGGTTACCGTGAAGTACGCCAGCTCGGCGCGGGCCGTACCGGCCGCGTGTTCCTCGCCACCTACCAACAGACCGGCGCCTACGTCGCGATCAAATACCTGAACGCCACACTGCGCCGGGACACCGAGTTCATGGACCGCTACCGGACCGACACCCACGAACTCGTCGAGATCGACGACCCGAACGTGGTCAAGCTCTACGAGTACGTCGAGACGCAGAGCAGGGCCGCCATCGTCATGGAGCTGGTGGACGGCGTCACGCTGCGCACCCTGCTGGCCGAGCACCACAGGACCAGCCCGGAGGCGGCCCTGGCCGTGGTGAAGAGCACGCTGCTGGCCCTGGGCGCCGCCCACGAGCGGGGCGTGGCGCACCGCGACGTCAAGCCGGAGAACATCCTCGTCCAGGCCGACGGCACCACCAAGCTGGCGGACTTCGGCGTCGTGGTGCACGCCGAGGAGCCGGGCGTGCCCGCCGGCAGCCCCGAGTACATGGCGCCCGAACTGTGGACCCAGGGCAGGACGGGCCCGCCGGCGGACGTGTACGCGGCCGCGTGCGTCCTGTTCGAGGCGGCCAGGGGGCGGCCGCCCTACCGGGCGTACAAGGAGGGCGACGACGGCGAGCTGGACGTGCCCGCCCTGCGCGACAGACATCTGGTGGAGCCGGTGCCCGTGGAAGTCGCCCCCGACACGCTGCGCGACCTGCTCAGGCGGGGCCTCGCCAAGGACCCCGCGCTCCGGTACGCCTCCGCCCGGCACTTCGCGGCGGAGCTGGAGGAGGACGCCGTCGCCGCGTACGGCCCCGACTGGGAGAAGCGCGGGCGCCGCCACCTCGCCGAGCTGGCCACGCTGCTCGCCCTCCGCTTCCCGCTGGCCAGGACCGACCACTCCGCGACGGCCGCGTCCCGCATCCGCGACCGCATGCCGAGGGTGCCCCGGCTGCCCCCGCACCTGTGGGTGGCCGGCGCGACGGTGGTCGCCGTGTCGATCACGCTCATGATGTCGGGCGGCCGGCTGCCCCCCGGACCCGGGGCGATCCTCATGCCGCCGCCCGAGACGCAGAGCGAGCCGGAACCGACCCGGGCCGACGCCACCACGCCCGGCCCGACCAGGACGTCCGCCGCCCCCAGGCGCACGACCGCCGGGCCGACGCCCACGCCTCCCGCGCGCAGCGCCTCACGATCCGTCCCCACCGTCCGGCGGTCCCCCGCCTCGACCCCCACCGTCCGGGCGGCCAGCATCGTGCGGTGGAGCGGCACGGCCGGCGCGATCAGGGTCTCGGCGGACGGCACCGGGCCCGTGCGGCTGCGCATCTCGTACACGCGCCGGGACGGGGACGCCGGCGCGGCCAGGACGGTCCGCCAGGAGTCCCGCACCCTGCACGGACGGACCGCCTACACCAGCGCCGTCACGCACGACCCCGGGGGCGTGGCGTGCGGGCGGCGGGCGTACGTCGGGATCCTCGTGATGACGGAGCCGGCGGCGGGCAACGGGCCGCAGGTGAGCGAGGTGGTCGTGGACGGGCCCGCCTGCGCCGCCCCCACGCCGACCCTGACCTCGTCCGGGTCCACCGTCCCGACGCCCACCCGGGAACCCACCGCCTCGGTCCGCACCACCCCCGCGCCCTCGTCGGCCCGCACCGCCTCGTCACCGCCCGCCCGCCTCGGCTCGCCACCCCCCACGACGGACGGGGTGCCGCCCGCAGCGCCGCGCCGCGCGTCGCCGCCTCCCGCCAGCGACCGCGACACCTCCTCGCCCTCCACCACCGACCCCGGCACGGACCCCGGCATGAACCCCGGCACGGACCCCGGCAGCGCACCGCCCGGCACGAACCGCGACGCCGGGCCACCCGCTACGGACCCCGGCGCCGCACCGCCTCCTGTCACGGACCCCGGCACGGCACCGCCTCCCGTCACGGAGCACCACGCGGCACCGCCTGCCTGACCGCCTGCCTCACCGCCTGCCTGACCGCCCGCCGCTGCGCCGCCGCCCGCCTAAGGAAGATCCGCCACCGGAGCCCCTCCGGAGTCCCCTCCGCCGAGCTCCCGGCGGGTCCTCCCTTCGCCCGTACCAGTACGCTTCAGCGACGACCTTTACGGGAGCGCCCCGCCCAGCGGCGAAGGCGGCGCGGGCCGGGGCCGAGGTCTTGTGAGGCAACCAAGCGTGCGCTAGCTTGGCTAGCGATGAGCGGTGACATCTGTGCCCACCGGGCCGCCCACGGCGAACTGGTCATCCGGCGCTGCACCGGCTGCGACCGCCGCAGCCACCTCCCGGAACCGGCCTGCCCCTGGTGCGGCGGCCGGGACTTCCGCTCCGATCCGGCCTCCGGCGAGGGCGTGGTGCACACGTTCACGATCGTGCACCGCTCGTTCGCCCCCGGCTACCAGGGCCGCGAGCCGTACGTGGCGGCCTGGGTGGATCTGCTGGAAGGGCCCAGAGCGTTCGGGCACGTGGTGGCGTGCGCGCCAGAAGAGGTACGCGTCGGCATGCCGGTACGCGTGACGTTCATAGACGATCTCCCCCATTGGAGGCCCGCGTGAAGCTGGGCAACGTGCTGATTCCCGTCGCCGACCTGGACGAGGCGATCGCCTTCTACGGGTTGCCGGTGAAGTTCCGCGACGGCGACAGGTTCGCGGCGCTCGACGGCGGCGGGGTCACCGTGGCGCTGGCCGGGCCGGCCGAGCACGTCACCGCCTCGGCCGCGCCGTCGTACAAGGTGGACGACGTGGCGCGGGTCGTGCGGGAGATGACGGGACGCGGCGCCGAGGTGGTGCGGGCGCCCGAGGACGGGCCGCACGAGAGGCGGGCCGTGCTGCGCGATCCCTCAGGGAACGTCTTCGTGCTCTATTCGCCCCTCTGACCTGCCCCTCTGATGTGGAGGCACCCCCCATGGCACGATCACCCTACGGCAACTACGGCCACGCGATCCTGACCGCGGGGGCGCTGCGCACGCCCGGCAGGGTGGCGCTGACGTACTGCGGCGAGCGGAGCTTCACCTACGACGAGCTCAACAGGAGCGTCAACCGCCGCGCGAACGCCCTGATCGCCGCCGGGATCACGCCGGGGCGGCGGGTGGCGGTGCTGCTCAACGAGACGTTGCGGGTGGCCGAGGTCTACCTGGCGCAGGCCAAGATCGGGGCGGTGACGGCGGCGCTGAACCCGTACTGGCCGGTGGAGACGGTGCGGGACGTGGTGGCCGCCTCGGGGTGCACGGCGCTGGTCCACGACGCGACGGTCGAGGGAGTGGTCGAGCAGATCAGGGACGAGCTCCCGGCGGTGACCACGTGGATCGACGTACACGAGCCGCTGGAGGGCTCGGACGCCGAGCCGCCGCTCGGCGGGTTCCACGACGATCCGCTGGCGCTCTACTACACCTCGGGGACGACGGGGCTGCCCAAGGCCGTCGTCCACACGCACGCGTCGTCGCTGGCCACGGCGCAGATCTGGCTGGACGTGCCGCGCGGGCCCGACGCGGTGTTCGGCACGGGAGCGATCATCTGGGGCATCGGCTTCCCCGCCATCGCCGGGCCCGCCCTCTACGCCGGGATGCGCCTGGTGCTGGAGCAGGACTGGGGTCCGGCGAACTTCCTGCGCGTCGTCCCCCGCGAACGGGTCACGCACGTGTCGCAGATCCCCTCGTTCTACGCGGCCCTGCTGGGCTCGCCCGACCATGAGAGCGTGGACCTGTCGTCCATCCGGGTGATCATGCTGGGCGGGGAGCCGCTGACCGCGACCATGCTCGACCGGATCAAGGCCAGGCTGCCGCAGGCGGCGGTGTTCTCGTACTACGGCCAGACCGAGGCGCCGTACACATGCATGGGGCGGGTGGACGACGGCTCGATCCCGCTCGGGTCGTCCGGGCGCGCCCGCACGGGCAACGCGGTACGGATCACGAACCGGCGCGGACACCGCGTGACCGACGAGGTCGGCGAGATCAACCTGGCCGGGCCGCACCGGATGGCCGGCTACGACGGCCTGCCGGACCGCACGGCGGAGGTGCTGCGCGGCGAGTGGTACGTCGGGGGCGACCTCGGGACGCTCTCGGCCGACGGCGTGCTGCGCGTGCTCGGCCGGCGGGAGGACGCGATCATCAAGGGCGGCGTCTGGACGCAGCCGGCCGTGATCGAGGAGGCCGCCGCGGCCCTCGACGGCGTGGCCGAGGCGGGCGCGGTCGGCGTGCCGGAGGGCGCGGCGGACCAGCGTGTCCTGCTGGCCGTCGTGCCGCGCGCCGGGCACTCGCTGGACGCCTCGAAGATCGCGCTCTCGCTGACCGACACGCTCCCCGCCCACCAGCGCCCTGACCACATCGTGGTGGCCGCCGGGCTCCCGCACGCGCAGGACGCCTCCGGCGGCCCCGGCAAGCTGCTGCGCAGGAAGATCCGCGAGCTGCACGGGTGAGCGCGTACGAGCACGAGGTCAAGGCGCTGCTGCGCGAGGCGGGAGTGCCGGTCCCGCGCGGGGTGGTGGTGTGCGACGGCGACTTCGGCGCGGCCGGCGAGCTGGCCGCGCCGCTGGTGCTGAAGGCGTTCGGGCCGGGGCTGGTGCACAAGTCCGAGGCCGGGGCCGTGGCGCTGGGCCTGCGGCACGGCGAGCTCGCGGCGGCGGCCGCCGCGATGGCCTGCCGGCTGGACGTCGCGGGGTTCCTCGTCGAGGAGCAGGCGGAGGCCGGGGTCGAGCTCATCGTGGGCCTGGTGCGTGACCCGGGGTTCGGGCCCGTGGTGCTGACGGGCCTCGGCGGCGTGTGGGCGGAGGCGCTGGGCGACACGGCGCTGCGGCTCTGCCCGATCACGGAGGAGGACGCCCGGAGCATGCTGGCCTCGCTGCGCGGGGCCGCGCTCCTGCGCGGGTGGCGCGGCGGCCCGCCGGTGGACGCGGACGCGGTGGTCGAGCTGCTCGTGACGGTCGCCGGCCCCGGCGGGCTGTGGGAGCGGCTGGAGCTGGGCGAGTTCGAGCTGAACCCGGTCATCGCGGGCCCGTCCGGGGTGGTGGCCGCCGACGCCCGCCACCTGCCCGCCGCGGCCCCCGCGCCGGTGGCGGCGCGGCCCCCCGCGGACTTCCTGCCGCTCTTCGAGCCCAGGGCCGTGGCGGTCGCCGGCGCGTCCACGACCCGGCCGAACTTCGGCAACATGTTCCTCGGCTTCTACCGCGAGGCGGGTGTCCCGCTGGTGGCGGTGCACCCCGAGGCGGACGAGGTGTCGGGGGTGCCCGCCGTACGCCCGCCGGCGCTGGCGGACGCGGACGTCGACTACGCGCTGGTCGCCGTGCCGGCCGAGCGGTGCGCCGACGTGGTGCGGCAGGCGACGGGCATCCCGTTCGTGCAGGTGATGAGCGGCGGGTTCGAGGAGGCCGGGCGCCACGAGCTGGAGCAGGAGCTGGTCGCGGCGGCCCGGGCGGCGGGCACGCGGCTGCTGGGCCCCAACTGCATGGGCGTCTACTGCCCGCGCGGCCGGCAGACGTTCGTCGGCGGCGGGCTCGGGCCCGCCGGATCCGTGGCCCTGATCTCGCAGAGCGGCGGCCTGGCCGGCGAGGTCATCAAGGTCGGGGAACGGCGCGGGCTGGCGTTCAGCCGGGTCGCCACGGTCGGCAACGCGGCCGACGTGACCCCGGCCGAGCTGCTGCGCTGGCTCTCGGGCGACGACGAGACGCGCGCGGTCGGGCTGTACCTGGAGGATCCGCGCGGCGGGCGAGAGCTGTACGACGCGCTGCGGGCGACGGACCTGCCCGTGGTGCTGCTCGTCGGCGGGCGCAGCGGGCAGGGGCGGCGGGCGGCGGCCTCCCACACGGGCGGGCTGGTGAGCGACCGGCGGATCTGGGAGGCGGTGGCCGAGCAGGCGGGCGCGGCGCTGGTGTCCGGCCAGGACGACCTGATCGGGGTCCTGGCGTACTTCCAAGTGCACGGCTCTCGGGTCACCTCCGGGGACGGCGTGCTGGTGGTGGGGCCGAGCGGGGGCGCGAGCGTGCTGGCCGCCGACGCGTTCGACGGCGCGGGCGTGCGGCTCGATCCGCTGCCGGACGACGTGCTGGACGCGCTGCGCGGGCTCGGGGTGACCGCGACGGGCAATCCGCTCGAGGTGCCCGTCGGGCCGCTCGGGCGTGCCGGGCTCGTGCCCGAGGTGATCGGCGCGATCATGTCGCGGCGCCCGTACCGGGACGTCGTGGCGCACGTGAACGTGCAGGCCTTCTTCACGTACGGGGACGCGGCCGAGCCCCTTCACGCCTACGCCAGGGCGGTCGCGGAGGCTCAGGACGCGCTGCCGGGCACCCGGATCACCCTCGTCACCAGGAACGGCGACTGCGCGCCCGAGGGCGTCGAGGACGAGGTGAGACGGATCGCGGCGGCGGCGGGGATCCCCGTCTACCGATCCATGGAGGCGGCCGCAGCGGCCATCGCCGGAGGAGGACGTCATGGGGTTGCTTGACGGCAAGGTCGCGCTGATCACGGGCGGGGCCCGGGGCATGGGGGCGGCGCACGTGCGGCTCTTCCTGGAGGAGGGCGCGCGGGTGGTGTTCGGCGACGTGCTGGACGACGAGGGCAAGGCGCTGGCGGAGGAGACGGGCGCGGTCTACGTCCGGCACGACGTGACGAGCGCGCAGGAGTGGGAGCGCGCCGTGTCGATGGCCACCGACCTGTACGGCAAGCTCGACATCCTGGTCAACAACGCAGGGATCCTGAAATATCGGCGCATCCACGAGATGTCGCCCGAGGACTTCGACCAGGTGATCGGCGTCAACCTCAAGGGCTCCTGGCTGGGGATCAAGTCGGTGATCGACCCCATGAAGGCGGCCGGGCGCGGCGCCATCGTGAACATCTCCTCGATCGAGGGCTTCATCGGCGCCGAAGGGCTGTCGGCGTACTCGGCCTCGAAGTTCGGGCTGCGCGGGATCACCAAGTCGGCGGCGCGGGAGCTGGCCAGGTTCAAGATCCGGGTCAACTCGGTGCATCCCGGCGCGATCAACACCGCGATGGCCATGAACCCCGACATGGTGAACGAGGTGGACGCGGACACGTTCATGAAGTCCATGGTCATCAAGCGGTTCGCCAAGCCGGTCGAGGTGTCGCACGTGGTGGCGTTCCTGGCCTCCGACCGGGCCGGTTACTGCACGGGCAGCGAGTTCACGGTGGACGGAGGGCTGCTGACCGGGGCGGGATACTAAGATCTCACCCCAAGGTAGATCTTTTGGGTTTAAACCACCTGGATCGGACATTTCTGGCAGCATCCTGACCTGCGGTTCTTTCCCAAGAAGAGTCGACACTCTCTTGGGGCGTGCTTGACCTGGGGTTACCAAACGGTAACCTCGCTCATCGCAGAAGATGACAAGCCGCCGGTTTCGTCACACAAGTCACAGGGCGCTCCTGTACCCAGGCCTGCGTGGACAAAACCGGTCTTGCCCGGAAGGTTCCCCACGCCTCCATGACGCCAGAGATGCAGAAGTTCATCGAGCTGCTCGAGCGCCAGCTCGGCTACTCGGAGAAGGCCGGCGCTCACACCAAGTTCGGCTCCTGGTACGGCAAGAACGTCGAGTTCGACGCCGACTACAGCGCCGCACCGTGGTGCGACATGATGCTGTCCTGGGCTGCGCACAAGCTCGGCTACGAGGAGTGGATCGGCCAGTTCGCCTGGACGGTCGCCCACGCGAAGTGGTTCAAGGAGCAGGGCGCGTGGGGGAAGAAGCCCAAGCCCGGCGCGATCGTCTTCTACGACTGGAGCGGATCCAACAAGGTCAGCAGGATCGACCACGTCGGCGTCGTGACGCGGGTCGAGGGCAACACGATCTACACGATCGAGGGCAACATCGACGGCGGCGTCGCCAAGCGCAAAGAACGTGACACCAGCAAGGTCGTCGGCTACGGCTACCCGGAGGAGATCAAGGAACGCCTGGACGAGGACGCCGCCCAGCAGGCCAGAGAGGCCAGGAAGAAGGCGGAGGAGCGGGCGGAGGAGCCGTCGAGGCCCGGCAACGACGTCGGCGTGCTCGAGCTTCCCGCGGACGAGGCGCTGTCCGGCATGATCCCCCGCGCCGAACGCGACGAGCCCGCCCGCGCCCCGCACTCCGGCGGCCGCGACGCCGCGCCCGCCCCGGCCCCGTCGAAGAAGGCCGAGCACGAGGCCGCGGTCCAGGGCTCCGCGAGCGCCACCGGCAAAGAGCCCGCCAAGAAGGCCAAACACGCCAAGCCGTCCACGGCCGACACCACGGCCGCCACCGCCGACCCCCTCCCCACGCACGTCGACACCTCGGCCACCGGCCCGATACCCGCCGTGTCCACGCCGACGCTGGTCGGCTCGGCGCTGGTGGCCGCGCTGGCGCTGCTCGCCGTCGCCAAGACCCGCCGCCTGCGGGCCGCCGCGTCCGGCACGGGAACCCGCCCGGCCCGCTCGAACGCCGGCCGCCGTCGCCGCCGCAACGCCGCCCCCGCGCCCCGGCGCCGGCTCGCCACCCGGCCCTTCGACCTCGCCACCGACGCCCCCGAACTGCGTACCACGGACACCGCCGTCCTGCGCCACACCACGGACACGACGGCGCTCCGCTCCCCGCGCCATGCCTCCGACACCACGGTGCTCCGCTCCCCCCGGCACGCCGGCGACACCACCGTGCTGCGTTCGCCGGACGCCGCCGAGCTCCACACCCCTCCCCGCTCCGCGGCTGCCGGGGGCCGCCGCGCGGCGGACACCGGGCCGTTCACACCCGCCTTCGACACGGCTCCCGCCGAGACGGGGCCGCTCGAGATCGTCCTCGACACCGGCCCGCTCGAACGCGTCGTGGACACCGGACCGTTCGAACGCGTCGTCATCCCGGGCGCGACGAGCAGCTTCGACGCCTTCGCCCCCACCACGAACGCCACCGCGGACGCCTTCGCCCCTCTCGTCACCGTCGGCCACCCCTCCGGCGTCCACGCCACGTACCCGACCACACCCACCGGAGCCTCCCCCCAGGCGCGTACCGGAATTCCCGCAGGAGCCCCAGCCGGAACACCGGCCGGAAGCCGCACCAGGGCACCCGCACGAGGCCGCGCCGGAACGCCTGACGCAGGCGCCATCGGAGCATCCGGCCCGCTGTCCAGCCCCACCGCCGCCGACTGGTTCCCCGGTAGCCGACTGGACGCTCCTTCACGAGGCGACAGACCAGGCCCCACCTCCATCGACGGTCCGGACCACACCTTCGGCGACGACGGAGCTGACCGTACCTCCGGGAGCGTGCCGAGCCGCACCTCCATCGGCGGGCGGGACCGCACCTCCGGCGGCCCTTATCGCGGACGGCGGCGGCGGCACGAGCGGCTGGCCGAAGAGCCCGCGTTCGCGTCCGACCTGCCGTCGCGCGGCCGCCGCCACCGCCGCGCCCAGCCCGGCTCGCCGGACGCCCAAGGGCCTCGCCCCGGCGGCGCGCCGCAACCCGCCAGGACACCGTACGCGGGCCGTCAGGAGCCCGGACAGCCCGCGGGACGCGCGCAGTCCAGGCGGTCCGGCGAGGGACGCGGTGGCGAGGGCTTCGTCCAGGACCTCCCGCTGAAGGGCCACCGGCACCGCAGGACGACCCGTCCCGACGACGGCCGCCAGCTCGCCGGCGCAGGCACCACCCGCCCCGGAAAGGGACGCCACCGCGCCTGACCGGCCGCCCCACCCACGCCGACCTCACCGCTGCGCGACGCCACCGCCCTCCCCAACCGCCGACCGCACCCACCGCATCACCACCGCGCCCGACCAGCGTCCCGACCCGCGCCGACCTCACCGCAGCGCGACGCCACCGCGCCCGACCAGCGTCCCGACCCGCGCCGACCTCACCGCAGCGCGACGCCGAAGGCCGTCTGAAGGACGTCCCTATCTGAGGTCGTGTTCGGTGGCGAAGGCGGCCAGCCGGGAGACTGCGTCGCGGCCGCGCGTCCACGGCCGTACGATGAGCCGCTCCACGCCGAGCGCCTCCCACGCGGCCACCTCGTCAGGGGAGGCCAGCGCGTAGGCGTGGACCGTCACGGGAACCCCCGGGCCGAGCCGGTCGAGTTGCGGCCGGATCGACTCGATCGTGTGCGGCATGCTGATCCACCCGTCGCAGAGCCGGGCCGCCCTGCGCAACGCGGCGGCTGACTCCCCTCCCGCGAGCACGGGCAGCCGCCGCTGCACCGGCTTGGGTTCGAACGCGACCTCGGAAAATGAGTAGAACGTCCCGGAATGGGCCACCACCGGCTCGCTCCAGAGCCGCCTGACCACCTCGATCGCCTCGTCCAGCCGCGCCCCTCGCGTGCCGAACGGGATGCCGGCCGCCTCCCACTCCCCCCGGTACCAGCCCGCGCCGACGCCGCAGATGGCCCGCCCCGACGAGACGACGTCCAGCGTGGCGAACGCGCGAGCCGACACGAAGGGGTGTCGCAGGGCGAGGAGCTGCACCGCCGTGCCGAGCCTGACGCGGGACGTGAACGCGGCGAGCCAGCACAGGTACGCGGGCGCGTCGAACAGCGGCGTGCCCGGCTTGATCCCCGGCCCGGTGGCGCCCGGGTACTCGGCGAGCGACAGGTCCGTGGTGAACACCAGGTGCTCGGGCAGCCACACCGACTCGAAGCCCAGCTCGTCCGCGGCCACCGCCACGTCCTTCCACGCGGCGGGATGCAGCAGACCGAGCGGCACGCCGAACTTCACGGATACCGTCCCGGGCCGCCGTTGAGGATGGCGGCGCGCAGGCGTTCGCGGTGAGCGGCCGCGGTGCCGTACGCGGTCGAGAGCGACCAGGCCCGCGCGAGCCAGAACCGCAGGTCCAGCTCCTCGGTGTACCCGATCGCCCCGTGCACCTGCAGCGCCACCCGCGCCGCGCGGACGGCGGCCTCCCCCGCGGCGGCCTTGGCGGCGCTGACGTCCCGTCCGGCGCTGGGCAGCGGCCCACGCGCCTGCCCACTCACCGGCCCGGCCGCTGGCTCACCCACCGGCCTACTCACTGGCCCATCCTCCGGCCCGCCCGCCGGCCCACGCACCGGCCTACTCACTGGCCCATCCTCCAGCCCACGCACCGGCCTACTCACTGGCCCGTCCTCCGGCCCCCACAACGGCCCGCCCACCGACAGGGCCGCCCGGTGCACGAGGGGTGCGGCGAACTCGACGGCCACGGCGACGTCCGCGAGCTGGTGCTTGACCGCCTGGAACGACCCGACGGCCACCCCGAACTGCGTCCTGGCCCGCGCATACGCGACGGTGACCGCGAGCAGTTCCCTGGCGACCCCGATGAGCTGCGCCGCCGTGGCGACGGTGGCCCCGAGCAGCGCCGGCTCGACGGCCCCGCCCAGGTCCTCGGACACGTCGAAGCCCACCTCGAACAGCGGCCGGCACGGATCGACGCCGGGGCGGGCCGCGAGGCGTACGGACTCCTTGCGGACCAGGTGCCAGCCGCCCGCCCGCGCCACCACCAGCAGGTCGGCCAGGTCGGCGTCCGGCGCGTACGCCTGCCCCGGCGGCAGCACGCTCACGCACACCGCGCCGGAGGCCAGCCCCGGCAGGCCTGCCTGCAGGTACGCCGCCGCCACGGCGGTCTCGACGACCGGCCCTGGCAGGCACGCCCGCCCGGTCTCCTCCAGCGCCGGCAGGGCGTCGGCCAGCGACAACCCCAGGCCGCCGGACCCGGCGGGCAGCAGCAGCCCGAAGAAGCCCAGGCCGGCGAGCTGTTTCCAGGCGGGCCGCCGCTCGGTGCGCAGCGCGGCCGGCGGGCAGTGCGCCCGCAGCACGTCGCGTACGGTCGCGCCGAGGGCGAGCTGGTCGCCGGTGAAGCCGAAGTTCACCGCCGGACCCCCGCCCTGGGCAGCCCGAGGACTCGTTCGGCGATGATGGTGCGCTGGATCTCGTTCGTGCCGGCGTAGATCGGGCCTGCCAGCGCGAAGAGGAACCCGTCCAGCCAAGGCGTGTCCCCCGCCCGGTCTCCGAGGAGTTCCATGGCGAGGTTGTGCATGCGCAGGTCCAGCTCGGACCAGAACACCTTGCCCATGCTGGCCTCGGGCCCGAGCTCCTCGCCGGTCATGAGCCGCCGCGCGGTGGCGTACGTGTGCAGCCGGTACGCCTCCGCGTCCACCCAGCATCGGGCGGCCAGGTCGGCGAGGGCCGGGCCGGCGTCGCGGGCGAGCGCTATGAGCCGGTCGGCGGTGGCGAGGAAACGTCCCGGGCTGCGCAGGGTCAGCCCGCGTTCGGATGAGGTGGTGGCCATCGCGATCCGCCATCCGTCGCCCGGCTCGCCGACCACCATCGACTCCGGCACGAACACCCCGTCGAAGTGCAGCTCCGCGAACCCGGGAAGCCCGTCGAGCTGCGCGATCGGCCGGACGGCGACGTCGTCCATGGGGAACATGACGTACGTGAGGCCGTGGTGGCGCGTGCCGGAGGTGCGGAAGAGGCCGAACCCGTGGGTGGCGTGGGCGGCGCGCGAGCTCCACGTCTTGTGGCCGTACAGCCGGTGGCCGCCGGGGGCGGGCTCGGCCCTGGAGGCCAGCGCGGCCAGGTCGCTGCCGGCCTCGGGCTCCGACCAGGCCTGCGCCCACACGTCGTCGCCCCGGGCCATCCGCGGCAGCCAGCGGTCGCGCTGTTCGGACGTGCCGAATTTCATGAGCGACGGCGCCAGCAGGAAGATGCCGTTCTGCGTCACCCGGGCGGGGGCTCCGGCGGCCCAGTACTCCTCCTCGAAGATCAGCCATTCGATGAGGGAGGCGCCGCGCCCGCCGTAGTGCTCGGGCCAGGAGACGACGGACAGCCGCGCGCCGGCCAGCAGCGCCTCCCAGGCGCGGTGCGCCGCGAAGCCCTCCGCGGTGTCCATGGACGGGAGCGGTTCCGGCACGTGCGCGCGCAGCCAGTCACGAACCTCGGCTCGGAAGTCCCGCTCGGCCGGGGAGAAGTCGAGATCCACACAACCAACCTAGCGCACGCTTGGTAAGCGCGCCACAGGCCGCCACAGGGCGCGACAAGACGCCACAGCCCTCACAGGCCGTCACAGTGGCAGGGCGCCACAGAGCGCCGTAAGGTCAGGGGCGCAACGCCCGCCTGAGCGCCGCCACCCGCGCCGCCACGGCCCTCCGGCTGAGCGTGGTGTCGGGCACCATCATGTCGAACCCGTGGAACGCCCCGGGATACAGGTGGAACTCCGTCGACACCCCCGCCTGCGCCAGCCGCTGCGCGTAGTCCATGCACTCGTCCCTGAACACCTCCAGCTCTCCCACGTCCACGAACGCGGGCGGCAGCCCGGAGAGATCGGCCGCCCTGGCCGGAGCAGCGTACGGGGAGACGTCGCCGGTGCCGACCGCGTCGCCGAGCAGTGCCCTCCACCCGTAGAGGTTGGCGGATCTGTCCCACACCACGGCCTCGGTGAACTCCCGGCTGGACGGCGTGGTGTTGCGGTCGTCGAGCATCGGGCAGACCAGCAGCTGGAACGCCACCCCCGGCCCGCCCCTGTCCCTGTCTCTTATA
>NZ_SMKO01000090.1 GCF_004348685.1 Nonomuraea deserti
GGGTGAGTGGGCGCGGTGGGTTCGCGGGTCGGGGTGACGGGCGGCGGTGAGCGTGTACGCGGTCGTGGGGGATTTTCCGTACGCTGGCGGGCACAGCTTCTCGAAAGGTAGATAACGTGCGTAGCTCAATCTTCGGAAACCTCGACGCCCAGCCGCTGCCCCCCGGCTTCGCCCTCCAGAACGGCAAGATGCTCAGGGTGCAGTTGCCCGAAGTGCTGGCCAAGCAGGGCTCGATGGTCGCCTTCCAGGGGAGGATGGACTTCGACTACGAAGGTTCGGGCGGCATCGGCAAGCTGTTCAAGAAGGCCATGACGGGCGAGGGCGCGTCGCTGATGCGGGTGCGCGGCGAAGGGCTGCTCTATCTCGCCGACAACGCCGACGACATCCATCTGTTCTTCCTGGAGAACGAAGGGCTCACGGTCAACGGGCGAAACCTGCTGGCCTTCCAGCCGCAGCTGTCGTGGGACATCCAGCGCGTCCAGGGCGCCGGCGTCGCGGCGGGTGGGCTGTTCAACACGACGATCAACGGCACCGGGTGGGTGGCGGTGACGACGCACGGCACGCCGGTGTTGCTCGACGCCGCGCAGATGCCGACGTACGCCGATGGGCAGTCCGCCGTGTGCTGGAGCACCAGCCTGCAGGTAGGAGTGAACAGGACGGTGAAGGCGGGGGCGCTGATCGGACGGGGGAGCGGCGAGGCCATGCAGCTGGCGTTCAACGGGCAGGGGTTCGTTCTGGTGCAGGCCAGTGAGGGCGCTCCTGTGGTGCAGGCCTCCTAGCTGGCCTGCGGAGGTGGGGTGCGAGGGCCGCCGGCCCTGGTGTGTGCGGGCGGCGTCGCATATGCACCTCGGACTACTTCCCCCGCAGTAGGGAAGAGATGCTCCTCCCGTCGGATGCTTCGTATACCCCTCCCGGGCATTGTGGTGGCGCGCGGAGAAGTCTGTTCCGAAGGGTTGGGTGAAGCGCCATGCTGCTGATCGACGTATTCGTTCCCGGGGGAGCTCTGAGCGAGGACGAACGCCAGGTGCTGGGGCGTCGGCTCATCGACACGCTGATGGTCGAGGACGACAGCCATGCCATGGAGATCATCGATGCGCAACGTCTGATCACGCAGGTGCTCGTGCACGAGCCGGCGACCTGGATTCTCGGTCAGCGGCCGGCGGCGGACCCCGCGGCTCCGCCGCGCTATCTGGTACGCGTCACGGTGCCGGCGTCGTGGCGCAAGGACGTGTGCGAGCACATGGTGAAGACCATCACCGGCATCCTGGCCGAAACCGAGCGGGAGGCCGGCCGCGATCCCGAACGCGTGCGACGCGAACCCCACGCGGTGATCCTCGTCGAGGGCATCACCGAGGGCGGCATCGGGATCCACGGGAGGGTCATGGACAGCATGGATCTCACCGAGCTCGTCTCACGCCCCTACCGCGACGGCGCGTCCGACCGTGAGGCGCCGCCCCAGGTGGACGACAAGCTGATCGACCCGATCTGCGGCATGAGCGTGGATCTCGACACTCCCCTGACCCTCGTTCACCAGGGCACCCTGTACGGCTTCTGCCACGGCCTGTGCCGGCGGGCCTTCGCCGACGAGCACGGTTTGTCGCTCAGCAGGCAGCACGGGGACGCCCCCTAGGAGCGCCGGGTGTGGACGTATCCGAGCGCGGCGCCGAGCAGGCACACCCCCCACGCCAGAAAGACCGGGTACGTCCCGGCGAACGCCCAGCTGCCGTCGAGAACCTCGGCGCCGCCCTCGGGTGCGCACGTGCGCGTGATGCCGAACGCCAGGCAGCCCGTCATCATCGCCCCGTACTGGCCGACGAGCAGCCCTACTGTGGCGGCCGGGACGACGGCGAGGCCGGCCGGTACCCGCCGGCCGCCGGCCCACGGCACCCACCCGGGCACGATCTGGCCCCATCGGCTGATCAGCCCGAGCGTGAGCAGGCCTCCGGTCACCGGCCCCGCGACGAGCAGCCCCCAGTACACCGGCGAGTCGTGAAGCTCCGCGAGCCCGGCCGCGGAGGGTCCCGCCACGCCGAACGGCACGCCGAGCCCCCACAGCAGGTGCGGTACGGAGAACCCCAGCACCGGCACGCCGGCCGCCGCCCAGGTAGCCGCCCTGGCCCAGCGTGCGGGCCGTACGGTGCCGCCGGGTCCGCGTTCGCGGGAGAGGGGGCGGGGGCGCGTGCCGTAACGCACGGTGGCCAGGGCGAGCAGCACGCCCAGGGTGGTGAGCAGGAGCTGCCGGCCGAGTGCCGGATCGTCGAGCTTGCCGAACGCCAGCCGCATGACGAGGTTTCCCGGCGCCACCAGCGCCAGCGCGGCGGCTCCTGCGAAACCCGCGGTCAGCAGGGCCGGCCGGGCGTGTGGTCTCATGGCCGACAAGCTATGGCGGCCGCGCGTGCGTGGCCTCCCCCTGGCGGGGGAGACGGCGGTGGACGCGGATGTGCGGGCGAAGCCTCCTCCTGCTGGGGGAGAGCGCGGTTGACACGAATGCGCGGGCGAAGCCTCCCCTGCCGGAAGCGGCAGTAGACAGGGAATTAGCTTATTGCCATAATGCTTTGGTGCTGGATGTCGACCTGGTCAAGGCGCTGGCCAATGAGAAGCGGCTGCTGATCCTCGAATGGATGCGCGACCCCGAGCGCCACTTCCCGCCGCAGCGCGACGGCGACCTCGTACGCGACGGGGTCTGCTCGCTGTTCGTCGCCGAGAAGCTCGGCGTGAGCCAGCCCGCCTGCGGCGAGCACCTCAAGGTGCTCGCCAAGGCGGGGCTGATCCGCGGCAGGAAGATCAAGCAGTGGGTGTTCTACCAGCGCGACGAGGACCGGATCGCCGCGGCGAAGGAGATGCTGAACGGTGACTGGTGAGCCGAACGCCGCCTACGACCGGCTGATCGCCGACATGGACACCGCGAAGGCGCGCTACCGGCTGATCGACCACGCGCCCGAGGGGCGCACCGAGGAGGTCAGCGTCCTGCGCGGCAACGACGTGGCGCAGGCGGCCAAGTGCCTGATCGTGATGGTCAAGGTCGGCAAGAAGCAGACCCGTCACGTGCTGGCCGTCGTCCCCGGCGATGCCCGGCTCGACCTGCAGGCGGTCAAGGCGCTGCACGACGGCACGTACGTCGCCTTCGCCGGCAAGGACAAGGCCGAGGAGCTGGCGGGCAGCGTCAGCGGCACCGTGCTGCCGTTCAGCTTCGATCCCCGCCTCGAGTTGGTGGCCGACCCGGCGCTGCTGGAGCAGCCCGAGATCTACTTCAACGCCGCCCGCCTCGACCGCTCGATGGCGCTGGCCACCGACGACTACGTACGCCTCGCGGGGCCCCGGCTGGCACCGATCACCGCCGATTAGGAGCAGGTGGGGGCGGGTGCGGGGTTGGCGCCGTTCCACGAGGCCAGGAAGCCGAACGTGGTCGCGGCGCCGGGCGCGAGCGTGCCGTTCCAGCCGGCGTCGCGCACGATCACCGACGAGCCGCCGGCGCTCAGCGTGCCGTTCCAGATCTGGCTGATCCGCTGCCCGTCGGCGAACGTCCACCGCACCTCCCACCCGTTCATGGGAGCCGTGCCGGTGTTCGTGACGGTGACCTCGCCCTGGAAGCCGCCCTGCCACTGGCCGGCGTTCCTGTACGCGGCCGTGCAGCCGCCCGGAGGCTGGGGCGTGGGCGTGTCGGAGGGGTCGGGGCCAGGGCCGGCCAGGGCGTCCACCAGCGCCGGATACCACGTGTCGGCCATCTTCTGGTCGCCTGCGGCGTTGGGGTGCACCCCGTCGTAGGTGTCCGTGGCCGTGCTGAACCCCGTCCACTGGTCGACGACCGTGATCGGCGACTGCTCGGTGGTGGTGGCTGCGGCCCAGGCGGGGATGGCGTTGTTGAAGGCCACGACCCGCTGGGCGCAGTCGGCGCAGCTGGACGGGTTCATGGGGATGATCTTGGCGACGAGGATCTTCATGGCGGGGTTGCTCGCCCGCATCTGGTTCGCCAGCGTGGTGAACGCGCCCAGGATCGTCGCCGGAGCGATGTCGCTCCACACGTCGTTCGTGCCGAAGTGCATGAGCACGACGTCGGGCCGGGTCGTGGAGAGCCAGCCGGGCAGCTGGTTCTGGGCGGCGACGTTGGTGGCCAGGAAGCCGCCGTGGCCCTCGTTGTCGCCGTCGTGGGCGACGCCGCAGCCCTGTGGCGGGAGGGTGCCGACGAAGTCGATGTTCGTGTGGCCGGCGTTCTGGAGCCTGTTCCAGAGCAGCGCCCGCCAGCAGCCGGGGGAGCCGGTGATCGAGTCGCCCAGGGGCATGATCCTGGTCGCGGCGGCGCCGGCGGGCACGGTCGTCGCGAATAACACCGCGGCGGCCGCGGCCAGCATCGCCGCGAGCACGGCGCTGATCCTGCGCATCGTCTGCTCTCCCGTCGTCGCCTGCGCAGATGGTAAGAAGCGCCGGTCCGCGGCGGGAAGCAAGCGCGCACGCCCGGCCCGGTGACCTGCGGCGACGGATGTAACTTTCAGGCCCGCACCAGGCATAGAGTCAGGCCGCTCCAGGCAGGAGTCAGGCCCGCACCACCCCGACGGTCACGCCCGCACCGCGCCCCCGAGGTCAGACCCGCACCACGGCGAGGGGGCAGGGGGAGTGGTGCAGCAGGGCCTGGCTGATCGAGCCGAGCAACATGCCGGCGAGCTGCCCGTGCCCGCGCGAGCCGACCACGAGCAGGTCGGCGCCCTCGGCCGCCTCCTTCAGCACCTCGATGGGGTGGCCGTGCACGACCTCGGGCACCACGTCCACGTCCGGGTGCCGCTCCTGGCGCTCGGCCAGCAGGTCCTGGAGCTGCTGCAGGGTGTGCTGCTCGTTCTCGGGGTCGGCGGGGACGAAGCCGCCGGGCCGCGGCCACGCCCACGCCTGCACGACCCGCAGCCGGGCCTCGCGCAGTTCGGCCTCTGCGAAGGCGAAGTCGAGCGCCCGCAGGCCGGGAGGTGAGCCGTCGGTGCCGGCCACGATCTCGCCACGCGGCGTCGCGGGCCGCTCGCCGACCACGACGACGTTCGTACGGGCGTGGGCGGCGACCCCGTGGGCGACGGATCCGACCAGCAGCCCGCGGACGCCGCCGATGCCGTGGCCGCCGACGACCAGGAGTTCGGCCTGTTCGGTGGCCTTGATCAGCGCCGTGCGGGGGTCGCCGGGCAGCAGGGTGGTCTCGACGGCGATCGCGGGGCGTTCGCGGAGCGCCCGGTCGCGGGCCGCGGCGAGCACCGAGTTCGCCTCGTCGCGCATCCACCGGGCGACCTCGGCGTAGCGGGCGGCCAGCTCCTCGCACACCCACCGCGGCACCGCGTGGGCCACGGTCAGCCGGGTACGGCGCAGCGCCGCCTCCGTGGCCGCCCAGCCGGCGGCCTCCAGTCCGGCGCGCGAGCCGTCGACTCCGACGATGATCATGGCGTCAGCCTCTCAGGAGAACGCGTAGCACTCCACTTCGGCGCGGCGGAACGAGATGCCGTGCTCCCTGGAGTCGCGGATGCACGCGCGCTCGGCCTCGCTGAGCTTGAGCGTGCCGCACACGGTCACGCCGGCGTACGTACGGCAGTCGAGTTCGGCGTCCCTTTCGCCGATGCGGAAGATCTCCTTGACCGTCGAGCGGCAACGCGCCTTGCCCGTGTCGGCGTAGCGGCACTGGGCGAGCAGCGTCTGGTATTGCTCCTCGCTCACCTCGCGCTGGTCTGTCCCGTCGCCATGGGCGGCGGGGGCGCCGAACGTGGCCAGAAGCACGAGTCCTGCGACAGCGGCGATCTTTTTCATAGTCCCCCCGGTGGGGTTGGTACCGCTGGAGACGGTCGTCAAACCTCGCGCTTGATCGCCAGGACGCTCAGCCACGTGCGCCCGGCGGTGTTCAGGCCGTGCTCGACGGTCTCGAATCCGGCCGCGCCGAGGAGGCGCAGGAGCGTGCCGGGGTCGCGGTGGACGAACCAGCGGTGCCGGCCGGCCTCGCTCGGAACTTCCTCCCAGCCCTCCGTGTCGCCCGTCGAGGTGCTCAGACCCAGCACGCCGCCCGTACGCAGGGCCGCCCGCCAGGCGCGCAGCGTGGCCTCGGTCTCGGCGGCGGGCACGTGGAGGAGGGCCGCTACCGACCACAGACCGGCGAGCGAGCCGGGGGCCACGGGCGGCCGGCGCAGGTCGCCCAGCACGGCGGGGACGCCGCGGGCGGCGGCCAGCCCGGCCATGGCGGCCGAGCGGTCCACGCCGACGACCCGCAGCCCGCGCTCGCCCAGCCAGGCCGCGTCCCTTCCCGGCCCGCATCCCAGGTCGGCGACCGTTTCTCCGGCGGGCACGGCGTCGGCGAAGCGCTGCCTGAAGGCCTGGAGGCCGGCGTCGGGGTGCTCGGTGCGGGCGGCGAAGGCGGGCGCGATGTGGTCGTAGGTGGCAGCGGTCTTTGACGTGGGATCTTCCATTTTGCGGATGATGCCATGTTTCGTCCTGGCCGCGGTGTGGGTACGATCACCGCCGTCCAACGCGGGAGCCCGGTGCAGACCGGGCTGAGAGGACGGCTGACAGCCGCCGACCGCCAGAACCTGCTCCGGGTAATGCCGGCGAAGGGAGTTTGCGCGATGACTGACGCGCGTGTCCCCACCTTTACCAAGATCTACGAAGGCGACCTCCGCGTCCCCAGGCGCCAGGTGCACCTCTCCGACGGCTCGTCGGTGACGCTCTACGACACCTCGGGCCCGTACACCGACCCGTACGTCGAGACCGACGTGCGGCGCGGGCTGGCGCGCCTGCGCGAGCCGTGGGTCGCCGAGCGGCGCGCGACGGGAGCGCCCGTGACCCAGGTGGCCTGCGCCAAGCAGGGGCTGGTCACCAAGGAGATGGAGTTCGTGGCCGTGCGGGAGGGCGTCACCCCCGAGTTCGTACGCCAGGAGGTGGCCGCGGGCCGGGCCATCATCCCCGCCAACGTCAACCACCCCGAGACCGAGCCGATGATCATCGGCCGCAACTTCCTCGTGAAGATCAATGCCAACATCGGCAACTCCGCCGTGACCTCCTCCATCGAGGAGGAGGTCGAGAAGATGACCTGGGCCACCCGGTGGGGCGCCGACACGATCATGGACCTGTCCACCGGGCCCGACATCCATGAGACCCGCGAGTGGATCATCCGCAACTCGCCGGTGCCGGTCGGGACCGTGCCCATCTACCAGGCGCTGGAGAAGGTGAAGGGCCGCCCGGAGGCGCTGTCGTGGGAGGTCTACCGCGACACCCTGATCGAGCAGTGCGAGCAGGGCGTCGACTACGTGACCGTGCACGCGGGGGTGCGGCTGGCGTACGTGCCGCTCACCGCCCGCCGCAAGACCGGGATCGTCTCGCGCGGGGGCTCGATCATGGCCGCCTGGTGCCTGGCGCACCACCGCGAGAGCTTCCTGTACGAGCACTTCGACGAGATGTGCGAGCTCCTGGCCCGCTACGACGTGTCGTTCTCCCTCGGCGACGGGCTGCGCCCCGGCTCGATCGCGGACGCCAACGACGAGGCGCAGTTCGCCGAGTTGCGCACGCTCGGCGAGCTGACCACGATCGCGCGGGCCCACGACGTCCAGGTGATGATCGAGGGCCCGGGGCACGTGCCCATGCACAAGATCAAGGAGAACGTCGACCTGCAGCGCGAGCTCTGCGACGACGCGCCGTTCTACACCCTGGGCCCGCTCGTCACGGACGTCGCCCCCGGATACGACCACATCACCTCGGGCATCGGGGCCGCCATGATCGGCTGGTACGGCACCGCCATGCTCTGCTACGTCACCCCCAAGGAGCACCTCGGCCTGCCGAACAAGGACGACGTCAAGATCGGAGTGATCACGTACAAGATCGCCGCCCACGCCGCGGACCTCGCCAAGGGCCACCCCGGGGCGCAGGCGTGGGACGACGCGCTGTCGGACGCGCGGTTCGAGTTCCGGTGGGAGGACCAGTTCGACCTGTCGCTCGACCCCGACACGGCGCGCGGGTTCCACGACGAGACCCTGCCCGCCGCCCCGGCCAAGACCGCCCACTTCTGCTCGATGTGCGGCCCCAAGTTCTGCTCCATGCGCATCAGCCACGACGTGCGGCGCTACGCCGACGAGCACGGGCTGGACACGAAGGAGGCGATCGAGGCCGGCATGGCGGAGAAGGCGGCCGAGTTCACCAGGCGCGGCGGCAGGGTCTACCTGCCGATGGCGGACGAACCGGGCAGCGTCTCGCCCTAACCGGGCAGCGTCTCCCCGCCGATCGGGGCCAGCACCTCGCCCGTGTAGTACGACGACATCCGGCCGGAGGCGAAGAACACGTACGAGGGAGCGATCTCGTCCGGGTCGGCGGGCCGGCCCATCGGCACGTGCTCGCCGAACGAGCCCACCTTCTCCTCCGGCAGGGTCGCCGGGATCAGCGGCGTCCAGACCGGGCCCGGCGCCACGGCGTTGATCCGGATGCCGCGGTCGACCAGGTTCTGGGCCATGGCGTAGGTGAAGGCGTTGATGGCGCCCTTGGTGGCGGAATAGTCGATGAGCGTCTTGTTGCCGCGCAGGCCGTTGATCGAGGAGGTGTTGATGATCGCGCTCCCCTCGCGCAGGTGGGGGAGCGCGGCCTTAGTGACGCGGAAGTAGCTGTGGATGTTGACCGCGAACGTGTGCTCCCACTGCTCGTCGGTCAGCTCCTCCAGGCCGTCGACGGGCGCCTGGTAGGCCACGTTGTTCACCAGGACGTCCAGACCGCCCAGCTCCGCCACGGTCTGCTCGACGACGGAGGCGCAGTGGTCACGGTCGCCCAGGTCGCCGGGCAGGAGCACGCAGCGCCGCCCGGCCGCCTCCACCAGCTTGCCGGTGTGCGCGGCGTCCTCGTGCTCGCTGAGGTACGCGATCGCGACGTCGGCGCCCTCCTTGGCGAAGGCCACGGCGACCGCCCGGCCGATGCCGGAGTCGCCGCCGGTGATCAGCGCCTTCCTGCCGTTCAGCAGGCCACGGCCCGCGTAGTCGCGCATCTCGTCGCGCGGCTCAGGGGCCATCTCCTCCGTACGGCCCGGGTACGGCTGGTTCTGGGCGGGTGGTGTTTGCGACATGCCCAGCGGCTGCCCGCGTGCGGGCGTGGTTAACGCCCTACCGGACGAAACCCTCGGCCCGCAGCCAGTCGCGCGCCACCAGGGCGGGCACGTCGCCGTCCACGTCCACCTGGGCGTTGAGACCGCGCATGACGTCGTCGGTCAGCTTGGCGCTGATGGGTGCGAAGATCTTCGCGATCTCGGGGTGCGCGTCGGCCAGCTCGCGCCGCATGGTCACGGCGGCGTTGTAGCTGGGGAAGAACTTCTTGTCGTCCTCGAGCAGCACCAGGTCGAGTGCCTGGACCCGGCCGTCGGTCGTGGTCACCATGCCCACGGCGCACTGGCCGCTGGCGACGGAGTTGTAGAGCACGCCCACCGACACCCGGCGCACGTTCGCCCTCGGGACCTCCTTGCCGTAATTCATGCCGTACGCCTTGACCATGCCGAGGAAGCCGTCGTCGCGGCCGAAGGTCTCGTGGTCGACGCAGAACGTGCGCTCGTTCGCCGGGATCTTCATGATGTCCGAGATCGTCTTCACGCCCCACTTCTGGGACGTGGCTCGGGTGACGCCCATGGCGTAGCTGTTGTTCAGCGGCGCGGGCGGCAGCCAGACGATGCCGTTCTCGCGCAGGTCCAGGTCGCGGACCGCGACGTACTGCTCGTGCGGGTCGGGCAGGGTCCTGGTCTGGCCGAGGTAGGTGATCCAGCCGGTGCCGGTGTACTCCCACATGAGGTCGGCGTCGCCGCGGGTCAGGGAGGCGCGGGCGTTCACGCTGCCCTGCACGTTCGTCTGGTCGGCCACGTCGGCGCCGGCGGCGGTGAGGGCGAGCACCGCGATCTTGCCGAGCACGAGCTGCTCGGTGAACTCCTTGGACGTCACCCGCACCCGCGTGCCCTCCAGCGAGGGGAGGGGCTGGATGCCGGCCGGCTCGACCGGCGGCACGAACGACGACGCCGGCTGCAGCCCGCACCCGGCCATCGCCAGGACGAGCAGCAGGGCCAGGAACGCTCTCACGACAGGCCCTTCGGGGCGAGGACCCGCTGCGCGAGCCCGCCCACCCAGTCGATGATCAGTGCCAGCACGGCGATCAGCACACACCCGGTGACCAGCACCAGGTTGCGCTGCGTGCTCACACCCGTGGTGATCAGGTCGCCGAGCCCGCCCGCGCCGATGAAGGCGGCGATGCTGGCCGTGCCGACGTTCAGCACGAGCGTGGTCCTGATGCCCGACAGGATGACCGGCGCGGCCATCGGCAGCTCCACCTTGAACAGCACCCTGGCCGCCGACATGCCGATGCCCCGGCCGGCGTCGATCAGCCGCCAGTCCACCTGCTGCAGGCCGACCATGGTGTTGCGGAGCGTGGGCAGCAGGCTGTAGGCGAACAGGGCCGCGACCGCCGTCCAGAAGCCGATCTGGAAGAGCACCGCCAGCAGCACGACCATCCCCACCGCAGGAGTGGCCTGGCCGAGGTTGACCAGAGCCAGCACGAACGGTGTCGCCCGGCGCATCGCGCCCCTGGTGAGCAGGATGCCCAGCGGCAGCGCCACCAGCAGCACCAGCACGGTCGAGTAGAACACCAGCTGGATGTGCTCCCACGTGCGGCCGAAGATGTAGGGCAGGTTGAGCGAGCCGCGCTCGATGCCGTCGAGCGGCACCGACTGCGTGTAGATGACCATGGCCGCGCCCACGGCCAGATAGCAGAGGAGCGGCAGCACGATGTGCCAGGAGCGGCCGAGCCGCGGCTCCGGGCGGACGGCTTCGTCGGCGGCGGCCGTGGGAGCGGTCATCCGCTTCCCCCGGGGTGGTTGCGGTGCAGGCGGCGCTCGCGTTCCCTGGTCTTGATCGCCTGGATCGCGTTCTGCACGGTGCTCAGCGACAGCGCCCCCGCGTACGCCCGGCGCCTGCCGACCACGGGCACCACGTCGTTGTCGGCGTTGAGCAGCGCCTCCAGGGCGTCCTGCAGCGTCATCCGGTGGCCGAGGGTGCCGGTGATCGCGTCGCCGGCCGAGCCGACGGGCCCCTCGACCCCTTGGAGCTGCTCGGCGCTGACCCAGCGCAGCGGCCGCCGCATCCCGTCCGTGATCAGCGCGTACCCCCGGCCGTCGCGCTCGATCTCGACGAGCACCGCGGCCGCGTCGGCGTCCTCCGACGCGTACGGCACCTGGTCCACCTCGATGTCGCCCACCTTGGTCAGGCGCAGCAGCCGCATCGAGGACCCGGCGCCGAGAAACTGCTCGACGTAGCCGTCGGCCGGATTCGTGAGGATCTCGGCGGGGGTGGCGTACTGCACGATGTGGCCGGGCGCCTTCATGATCGCGATGTGGTCGCCGATCTTCAGCGCCTCGTCGATGTCGTGCGTGACGAAGACGATCGTCTTGGCCAGGTCGTCCTGGAGCCCCAGGAGCTCGTCCTGCAGGCGTTCGCGGCTGATGGGGTCGAGGGCGCCGAACGGCTCGTCCATGAGCAGCACGGGCGGGTCGGCGGCCAGCGCCCTGGCGACGCCGACGCGCTGCTGCTGACCGCCGGAGAGCCGGCGCGGGAAGGTGTCGCGGTACGCCTCGGCGTCCAGGCCCACCAGCGTGAGCAGTTCGTCGACCCGCTCGGCGATGCGGGCACGGTCCCAGCCGAGCATTTTCGGCACCTGGGCGATGTTCGCGGCCACCGTCATGTGGGGGAACAGGCCGGCCTGCTGGATGACGTACCCGATGTTGCGCCTGAGCCGGTCGGGGTCGATGTCGTGGGAGCTGCGGCCGTCGATGACGATGTCGCCTGAGGTCGGCTCGATCAGGCGGTTGATCATGCGCATGGTGGTGGTCTTGCCGCACCCGGACGGCCCGACCAGCACCACGATCTCGCCCGCGGGGATGTTCAGGTCGAGCTCGCGCACGGCGGGCTCGCCGCCGCCCGGGAAGGCCTTGGTCACCTTGCGCAGCTCGATCGGCACCCCGGTGGTGCTCTGGTCAGCCACGGACGCCTCCTGTGGTCAAGCGCCGGCTCAGCGGGCCTTCGGGAGCGGTCAGCTTCCCGAGCAGCACGAAGCAGCCGTCGAAGAGCAACGCGAGAATGGCCACCCCGATCGTGCCGGTCAGCGTGGAGTTGACCGCGTTGGCGCCGCCCAGCCGGGCCAGCCCGGAGAAGATCTGCTCACCCAGCCCCGGCCCCGACACGTACGCGGCCACCGCGCCGATGCCCATGGCGAGCTGCGTGGACACCCGGATGCCCGTGAGGATCACCGGCCAGGCCAGCGGCAGCTCGATCCTGGTCAGCGACCGCCCCCGGCTCATCCCGATGCCGCGCGCCGCGTCGACCACGAGCTGGTCGACGCCCTGCAGACCGACGACGGTGTTGCGGATGATGGGAAGCAGCGCGTACAGCACGATCGCGGTCACGCTGGGCGCCACCCCGAGCCCGAGCGCCGGGATCAGCAGGCCCAGCATGGCCAGCGACGGCACGGTGAACAACACCCCGGACGAGGCGGTGGCCAGCGACGCCAGCCGCGGGCGGCGGTAGGTGGCCACGCCGATGAGCACGCCGAGGACGGCCGCCACCAGGACACACTGGGCGACCATGCTCGCGTGCTGCGCCGTCTCGAAGAGGATGAGGTCCCACCGGTCCTCGACGTACTCCCACAGGGTCATCGACTACGTACTAACCGGGATTGTCAGCCCCAAAACCTCACAAGCGAAACTTTTGTCCCTTTAGTCACATGCGTCCCAGCGGCAGGGCCGTCACGTGCCTTCCTTTCCGCAGAGCGGGCGGTCGTCCTGCACGCGGCCGCTCAGCGCCCCTTCCAGCGCGCCCACGGACGCGAAGAACGTCTCCCGCGACACCTTGTTCTCCCAGACCCCTCGCGCGCACCGGCGGAAGAGCTCGCTGAACTGGGCATAGTAGGGCGACTTCGGCCGCGGCCGGGCCAGCTCGATCGACTTCCTGGTCTCCGCGGCCAGCTTCGCCAGCTCGTCCAGGCTCGGATTGGTGATGTCGGAGCCGTCCTGGCGCTGGCACGACGGGCCGCCGCCGCCTTCGTACCGCTCGTACACCTCGGTGAGCACCGGCGAGTAACCGCCGCAGGCGAACAGCTTGGCCTGCACCTCCGGGCTGGTGAGCCGGTCGATCAGGCGCTTGGCGGGGGCCAGCTTGCCCGGCTTGATGTGCCGGGAGACGGCCAGCACCGAGCCGCCGAGCACGCCGCCGCGCGTGACCGGCGCGTGCACGTCGAACGTCAGCCTCTGGTCGGGGGCGCGCATCCGCGGGTCCGCCGCCAGCTGGTGGAACGCGATCGGCCAGTTGCGCATGTAGGACACCGGCTGCCCGCCGGCCTCGCCCTCCTTGAAGGCCACGACGCTGGCGTCCTCGTCCATCTGGAGCGACTCGCGCAGCACGGCCGCGCTCTCGTCCGTGCTGGACAGCGTGCGCCTGGACGACTTCAGCGCCCGCCACGTGCCGTCGGGCTCAAGGTCGAGGGCGATGGCGGTCCTGTCGTCGCCGTCGAGCACCTTCCCGCCGCCGAGCTCGATCGTCTCCAGGAAGTTGATGGTGCCCATCTCGTTGTCGTCCAGCTGCAGCAGGTAGCCGCCGGACCGCCCGTCACGCCGCCGGTACTCCAGCGGCGCGTCGGCGGCGAACGGCACGCCGTACTGCTCGCCGTCGATCTGCCCGGCCAGCAGCGGACCGGACAGGAAACGGTCGTCCCGCCCCTCCAGGTCGATCGGCTGGATGTAGCCGTGCCGGGCGAACTCGGTCACCCACGCCACGTCGAGCACGAGCACGTCGTACGCGCAGCTGCCCGCCTGCGCCAGCGCCGCCATCTGGGCGCGCCGCACGTCGGTGCTGTCGGACAGCTCCAGCAGCTTGGCCCGCGGGTCCCCGGGCGGCTTCAACAGCCCGTTCCACTCCTCGATCACCTCGCGCCGCACGCTGCCCGTGCTGACGTCGTCGCCGGTGGCCACGACGAGCTCGGCGTCGTTGCCGCCGCAGTTCTCCTGAGGCGTCGCGGGCACCGAGGGCGGGGAGATCGTCGGCCGGGGCCGGTCCGGCTGGGACGGGCCGGCGGACAGGCTGGACTGCCACGTCAGGAGCAGCACCATCAGCAGGGCCCCGCAGCCGAACGCCACCACGTTCCCGCGCCGGAGCCGTTCGCGCCAGCCTGGGGGGAACCACGTCCTCATCGCCACCCCCGCACCGTGATGATGGCCCGGGTGAGCGCCTTGTCCGCGCCCTCGCTCGCCGTCACGCAGCGATACGGCTTGCCCGTGCCCGGCAGCGTGGTCACGGCACACTCGTCCTGTCCGAAGACGACCACGTACAGGCCCGAGACCGTCGAGGCGTCCTCCAGCGCCCGGGCGATCACCTTCGCCGCCTCGCCCCTGCCCTCGTTGTCGAACAACCTGCCGTCGGTCAGCAGCACCACGGGCGCGGCCACCGCCTCGTCACCCGTCCCCAGCCGCGTGAGCCCCGCGGAGGCGGGGGCGTCCCAGTGGTCGAACGGGGTGCTCTCGATGCTCGCGGCCACGGCGCCGAGCTGCTCCCTGGTGCTGTCGGCGGCGATGCCGGTGACCTCGGCGGGCCCGTTCCTCGTACGCGCGTGCAGGCCGAACACCTGGACCCCGTCGCGCGGCCCGAGCAGCCTGCTGTTGGCCCGCACCGCCTCGGCGGCCTGGACCCGCACCGGGCGGTCCGCCGATCCCGAGGTGTCGACGAGCAGCCGCAGGTCGAGCTTCGGGCGCAGCTCGTCCAGCACCAGCTTCTTCAGCTGCCCGAGCTCCTGGCGGTCGAGCTCGCCGTCGCCCGGCCCCGGCGCGTTGGGGAAGAGCGGGTGGGCCCGCAACCACGCGCCGAAGTGGTCGACCAGCTTCTCCCGCTCGGCCGACCGCTGGTCCGGCCAGGACACCTTGACGAACTGGTAGTCGAGCGTGCTCAGGTCATGGTGACGCACCGCGACGAGGCGCGCGCTGTCACCGGTCCCTTCGCAGCCTTCGACCAGGCCCGCGTTGAAGTCGTCCACGCTGTGACCCGGCACCAGCAGGGCGATCTTCGGATCGCGGGTGCCCGGCTCGTCGGCGAGCCGGTCGAACTCGCACAACAACGAGGTGACGGTGTCCGCGCCGAGGCCGTTCTCCACCAGCTCCTGCTCGGCCTTCAGATAGCGGGACTCGGGCAGCCCGCGGTCGTGGAACACGTCATGGGTGGCGATCAGCGCGGCCACGGACGTCTCGGGGAACGGCCGCGCGATGGCCATGCCCATCTTCCCGGTCAGCGTGTCCCACACCTCGCGGAACGCATAGCCGTCCGGATTGTCCATGTACGTGCCCAGTTCCTCGCGCCGCTGCCCGGTCATCGCCAGGACCAGCTGGTCACGCCCCACCGCGTCCTCCGGCCCCGGGACGCTGAGCGAGCGCAGGTCATCCGCCATGAGCTCGCCCGGCTCGGCCGCGGAGGAGGCGACCCAGGCGTCGGGCTGCAGATCGTAGAGGCGGGCGTACGGCTGGTCGCGGCGGTCCTCCCGCCACTCCCACCGGTTGTCGAAGGCGTCACGGAGGTGGATGGGAGGCGGCGCCACCCCCACGGTCATCCTGACCACGGGGCAGCCGTCCTCCATCTGGTGCTGGCGCACGTAGCTGTGGGCGCGCGCGGTCAGCTCGGTCACGTTCTCGGGCGCGGTGACCAGCCGCAGCTCGGCCGGCGCCGGACACTGGTCGTCCGCGGCGACCGCCTGGACCACGGTCCACACCCCGGTGGCCAGCGCCCCGCCGGCCAGCACGCACAGCGCCGTCCTGACCTCCTTCGGATGCCGCTGGATGAGGTCGCGCAACATCGGGATGAGCGCCACGGCACCGACCAGAACCCCGGCGCCCAGCGATACCCACAACTGGACGTGCAAGGACTGGCTCCTGAACAGGTCGAGCCACGGCGTGGAGATCCACGTGACGAACGCGCCGGCCAGGGCACCGATCAGCGCCGCCTGCACCGCTGAGGCGACCTGCGACTTACCCGGCCTGGTCGCAGGCGGCTCGTTCTGCTCGATATCGCTCATGTGTAGGGGTGCCCTCAGTGACGGGGATCACTTGGAGCCTAATCCGCTTCTCCGGCACATGTGTGACTGTTACGGAGACGGCCAATAGCACCCTGGGGCGAATTTTGTCCGGAATGCGAGCCCTGCCTGTTCACATGTGGACGGGCTCGCGGACGGGGACCTGCATTCGCAGGGGAAGGAAACAGCGAAGAAACGCCCACCTGCCTAAGGTTCTCAACTCGTTGTGGTGTGCGGGCCCGGTCCGTAGCGGGGCCTGGTGCCACACCGATCCCGGCGGGAGGACCTTCATGACGAGACGTGCAACCGCAGCCCGCCGAGGACGCAGGCCATGAGGCGCGGCAAGCGTAAGAACTTCCGCCGGCCCCTCGACGACTCGCTGCCCGAAGGACCCGGCTCCGTGGCGGATGTGATCCTGGACCCCGAAATACCGCCGCAGGACGCCCGGGTGCTCAGGAAAAGCGGGCGCGTTCTGATCAAGATGCGGCAAGGATGGGACCCCAAGCTCTGGCGACCGTCTTCCGGCCTGCACTATTGGATGCTGGCGACGTTCGGTCCGGCGGCCACCTTCGGCCTGCTGCTGAGCCTCGGCCTCATAAGCCCGGGGCTTGCCGTGCTGTTGTTCGCGCTGCCCGCCATTCCGCTGCTGATGTTGCTGCTCGGCCGCAACAGCCGGTCCACGGACGAGGTGGACGAGCACACGTTCGAGCGGGAGGCCTTCGCGCACCTCCGCTGGTACAAGGGCCGCTACGTGTTCACCGGCGACCTCGACGAGCCCGCCGGCAGGCTCATGGCCCGCGCGCAGCAAGCCATCGCCACCGTGAGCGGCTCCCGCGTCAATGCCGAGGGACTGCTCGACGACGTGCGCAACGCGGTGATGCTGCCGGCGCAGGAGTGGGAGATCGCCCGCCTGCTGGCCAAGCTGTCGGCACTGCGCGCCCGGCACACGAAGGCCGTCTCGATGGGGCTGACGCCCGACGCGGAGGCCGTGGCCGCTCCCTTGACGCAGGCGCTGAACAGCAGCGAGGCAGCGGTGCTGGCCCGGGTCGAGGCTCTGGAGCGGTACGCAGCCAACGTCGCCGAAGCCGAACGCGCGTACATGGCCCGCCACCAGATCGAGGAACTGCGCGGTGAGGCGCACGAGTACGAGGAGCTGGTGGCCGAGACAGGGGCCGACACGTTCGCGGTGCCCGAGTTGGAGCGCCTGGCCGCCGACGCCGGCCAGTTGGAGCAGGCTCTGCGGCGGAGCGTGGACTCCGCCCACGAGGCCATGCAGCGATTCCACCCGTGAGCCCGCCGTCCGCGGGCCGTCCGCGAGCCGTCCGCGAGCCGTTCGCGGGCCGTCCGCGCGGCGACGATCGGAGCCTCATCGTGCGCACAACTTAGATGAAACATTTACTAATCTCCGTGACCGGTGTTCAATAATTCATGTCGATGTCCGAACCTCCTGGATGATCGGAGTGAGTCGTGAAGCTCAGAAGAATGGCGTTACGCACGGCGGCGGTCTGCATCGCCGCAGCCTCCGTACTCGGCGTGATAAGCGCCCCGGCATCCGCCGACTGCCGTGGTGGGGGTCATTACTGCTATCACTCGATCGGCCGGTGATGACACGGCTGCTCGCAGGACAGTTCACGAGGTCGAAGAATCGGGCGCCGTGCACCGGCACAGTCGGTGACCAGGGGAAGTCCGTCTGACCAGGAGGGACGTCGGGTGGGGGAGCCGGCGGGATGGCGCATTCTGGCGGTGAAATTCGAGGGCTTGGCTTCCCCGGTTGCCGAACGGTTGTACTTTCCGACGACCATGACCAGACCCTTGGCTGCGTTTCCAGCTCCTGCCCGTCGAATCATAAAGTCTGAGCTCGTTCGTCAGTACGGTCGGCGGAATTATGCCGCCTCGATCACATCGCCATCGACGTGGCTCTGCACGCACTGAGCTACGTGTCAGTATTTTTCGAGGACGCTCTTTTGTGGCGCTCCTCCGCGCGTCTGGTCTGCGGGTGGTCGGGGCCGCACGTGGTCGTGTACAGCTCCAGCACCGCACGGTATTCGCGGCACGCCTGGTCCCAGAGGCTTCGTTCCTCCAGGACGCGGGCGACCTCGTACCGGGTCGCGATCGTCTGCGGGTGCCTCGGTCCGAGCACGCGGACCTGGCGCCGCAGGACGTCGCGCAACTCGCGTTCCGCTCGATCGTGAGCACCGGTGACCCGCCATGTGCGCGCGAGCTCGTAGCGGATGTCGAGGGTGTAGATGTGGTTCTCGCCCCACACCCGCTGCGCTGTTTCCCTGATCGTGCCGAGTTCCTGCTCGGCCTCGGTCTCCTGGCCGATGTCGCGAAGCATCCAGGCCCGGTTCGACCTGGTGAGCAGGATGTCGGGGTGCGCCGGGCCGAGGGCCCTGGCCTGGTAGGCCGCCAGGTCGGCCATGCCCCGCGCGGCCTCGCGGGTGCCTGCAGGGCCACGTTCATCAGCATGTTGAAACGTGTGCGCAGCGTGAGATGGTGATCCGGTCCGATGACGCGGACACGCGCGGCGAGGAGGTCGGCGTAGCCCTTCTCCGCCGTGGCGTAGTCGCCGAGATCGCCGACCGCCCGGATGTGGTAGAACCGGCTGGCCAGGGTGTCAGGGTGCTCAGGCCCGAGGACACGGGCGCGCGCCTCCACCACCCTTCGGCACACCGCTTCGGCCTCGTTGAGGAGTGCGCGCACGGCGAGGGCACGCCCGATTTCGTGCCAGGTGGTGAGGGTGTCCGGGTGGTCGGGGCCCAGCACCTGCGTCCTCGTGGACAGCGTCCGCTCGTAGCAGCTGTGGGCCTCGACGTACCGTCCCTGCTCGAAGAGGGCGAACCCGAAGTCGTGCCGGGTCGCCAGCGTGTCAGGATGCTCCTCGCCCAGCAGCTCGGCCCGTGCCCGCAGGACCTGGGCGAGTTCCGCCTCCGCCTCGACGGCGCGCGTCATGCACGCCCACGCGGCGCCACGCTGGTGGCGCAGGGCGAGGACGCACGGATGGTCCGCCCCCAGACCGCCGGCCTGCCGCAGCGCGAGCGTCGCGAGGTCCGCGGCGGCGGCGTAATAGCCGCTCGCCCGGAGTGCCCCGCACGCGCGGCTAACGAGTTCGGCCAGCTCGACCAGAGCCCTCTCTTCGAGGGCCTTGGGCGCCATGGACAGCAGGGGCGCGCAGGTGAGGCATCAGCTCCTGCCAGGCGGGCCAGCCGGAAGGCGCGTTGTTCGGTCGCCGACGTCAGGCCGGTCGCCGTCGCCACCCGAAGGAGGCAAGGCGGAACCAAGGACGAAATGAGGATCACGTCCTGTTGAATGCGAGGGCCAGAAGATCAAAAATAGCAGGCTTTGATGATCCTGCAGCGATATAAGACCAGTTCAGAAGCCTGCAGCCGACTATCGGCGAGCCTCTGTTTCCGCTCTGTACGGCTGGCGGATGCGCCGGGTTGAGGTCGGTCGTGTTCCGTGTGCGCGACCAGGTCCGCCGATCGACGATTGGAGCAAAGTGCGGAGAGGATTGTCCACGCTCGCCACCGCCTTCGTGGTGATGGCGGCTTTTCTGACCGCCGCGATGAGCGCGGCGGCCAACGCGGCGGCCCTCGGAGGGAAAGCCACGGAGATCGTCGGGAAGCGCGGCATCGCCTGGGCACCGTGTGCGGAAGAGCCCACCGTCGAGTGCGGCACGCTGGCCGTACCGATCGACTGGTCCAAGCCGAACGGCCCAACCGTCGACCTGACCCTCGCCCGGCGCAAGGCCACCGACCCCTCCGCGCGGATCGGGTCCCTGCTGACCAACCCGGGCGGACCCGGCAACTCCGGCGTGAACGACATCCTTCGCTCTTCCGGGTTCAGCAAGGATGTGCGGCGGCGGTTCGACATCGTCAGCTACGACCCACGGGGCGTCGGCCGCAGCGGCTCGGTGACCTGCTCGGCTTCGGTGTACAACAGGATGCCGTACGAGGTCATGACCAGCCAGGCCGACCACGACAAGTGGATCGCCTTCGACAAGAGGCTGCACGCGGACTGCCGGAAGCTCACCGGCCCCCTGTACGACCACATCGACTCGGCCAACGTGGCCCGTGACATGGACGCCATTCGTGCCGCGCTCGGCGACGACAAGCTGACCTCGTACGGCGTCTCCTACGGCACGCTCGCCCAGCAGATGTACGCCGAGCTGTTCCCGAACCGGGTCCGGGCCATGGTGCTGGACAGCAACATGGACCACAGCCTGAACGCCAAAGCGTTCCAGGTGAGCGAGGCGGCCGCCGTCCAGGACAGCTTCGACGAGTTCGTCGCCTGGTGTGCCCGGGACTCCGGCTGCGTCCTGCACGGGCGCGACGTCCGGGCCCTGTGGAAGGGACTGCTCGTGAAGGCGGATCGCGGCAAGCTGTCCTGGCCGGGGGTTCCCGACCGGCCGGTGAGCGCCCACAACCTCCTCTGGCTGGGCGTGGTGATGAACGAGGGGCCGGACTGGGAGCAGGAGGCCAAGGCGCTCCGCGCCCTCGACGGCGGGCCGGTGCCGGATGACATGCCGGGCCCTCCCGGCAACGGTCCCGTGGGCGGTGAGTTCGCCGAATTCCCCACCGCGATTCTCTGCGAGGACTTCAACCTGTCGCTCCGGAGCTACAACGTGTACGCCGATGTCATGCGCAGCGCCAACGCGGCGGCCCCCGACATGCGGTACAACCCGATGCCGATGGGTGACATGCCGAGGTGTCAGGGCCACCCGGTCAACAACCCGCAGCACCGGCTGCGGTACACGGGCAGTGCTCCGCTGCTGGTGGGCGCCTCCATGCACGACCCCTCCACGCCGTACGCGTGGTCGGCCGACGTGGCCCGCCAACTCGGCCCCAAGGCCGTGCTGATCAACTACGAGGGCTGGGGCCACGGCGTCTACGGCAGGACCGAGTGCACCACGGTGGCGATGGACAAGTACTTGATCTCGCTGACCGTGCCTCAGCAGGGCCTCCGCTGCCCGGCGGACCAGAGACTCGCGGCCAAGGCCGAGCGGTAGTGAACCGGCGGGTGGCAGGATGGATCCCATGGAGGCTGAGCCGGGCGGCGGGCGCCGGTTCCGGGACCCTGGTGTCCGTCTGTGGCACTTCGCCAGGGAGATTCTGGTCCGTTGCCCGCGGTGCGACGCTCGCGCGCTGGTGGCCGTGCATCCTGGTCACCGTGACGGGCACACGTACGCCGTCGGCTGGTTGACGGCGCCGCATCGGCTGACGTGTCCCGCGTGCGGTCATGTCGCCGCATGGACGCCGCAGCGCTGGCGCGTCGGCGCGGGGGACGCCTACTTCACCCCTCGCGGTGTGCTCGCGGTGCCGGCGTTCGGTGGCGCCGACGATCCCTATTTCGGGTTGCCCCTGTGGTTGCGGCGGTCGTGCTGCGGCCGGGTGTTGTGGGCGTACAACGCCGCCCACCTGGAGTTGCTGGAGGCGTACGCAGCCGCGACGTTGCGTGAGCGGCCTCGCCCAGCGGGGTCGCAGAGCATGCTGGAGCGGCTGCCCGCGTGGATGAAGTCGGCCGGAAACCGGGCCGAGGTGCTCGCGGCGATCCGAGCCTTGCGCGACGCGGCGTAGCCCCGCCCGGTCATGGGCGAAGGCCCGTCCCTTCGGCGGCTCGGTGCCGAAGGGACGGGCCTCGGATCGCGGGACGGCCGTTGACTCAGAGGCAGTCCCACTTCATGGTTTCTGTCCCTCCCCAGTTGACGACGGCGAGGGTGCACCAGTCGTTGCCCGAGGCCCGGAAGACGGTGTCGGTCCAGCCGACACATGTGAGATCCTTCCCGCAGTCCTTGCGGCCTTTCGCTTTGACCTTGTCGCCTTTGTGCAGGCTGAGTGAGATCAGCGGGCGGAGGGCCGACTTGCACTTGACGGTGGCCCGGCCGACCATCGTGCGCTGGCCGACGGAATGGTTCTCCATGGTCTTCACGGCGACCGTACAGCCGGGAGGCGGTTTGTCGAGGGTCACAGCTCCGGCGGGCGAGGCGAGAGCGGCGGCCCCGGCCAAGCTGACGGCGGCGGTGATGGTGCTGAGGCGCGCGGCGAGGCCCATCCGATGTCTGGTCATGCCGGCCCCCTAAGCCCTGAACGACTTGCTGATCGAGCGAGATTCGCGGACGGTTAAGTTGTAGATGTAGGTGATCTTGCCCTTGATCTGCCAGTTGCTGGTTTTCGGCCTGTTGACCCGCAGGTTCACCTCGCACGTCATGTCGGACGGGAACCTGTCCGGGCCGTCCTGGCAGATCTGTTTCGAGCCCACTTTCTCGCCGTTCCGGTAGAGCGTCATCTCGAGCTTCACGCCGTAGACGTTCTGGCACGTCGCGCGGATGTGGGCGTACACCTTCTTGGGCGGCTCGCCGGGCGCGGCGGACGGGCCGCCGGCCGCGTACGTCGAGCATTTGTCTGCTGCTGTCGCAGCCGAGGCCGGCAGGGCGCCGATGCCGGTGGCGGTGAGGCAGGCGGCCGTGAGGACGCTCGCCGCTCTGAGTTTCTTGCCCATGGTGAACCTTTCGTCGAACGTGCCATCGAGGGTGATCGGCGCGCACCGGTCGCGGCGGGCGCCGTGGAGGTGCCGCTTTCCGATCAGGTGGGAACGGAGACGCTGAGACGTTCGCCGACCGCCGTGGTGCGGCCCGGGGGAACCAACTGCGAAGGGCCGGTGCAGCCCGGCCGGCTGTGGACGGTGACGGCCGTGTCGGTGTCGTTCGCCACGGTGGTGAAGGGGGCCGAGGCGCGGTAGCAGCCCGGGCGGGGGTCGGTCAGCACCGAGGTCGTCTCGGCACCGCGCAGGACCAGGCGGCCCTCCGCGGCCATGGCGGGCGCGGCGGTGACGGTCATCAGTCCGAACGCCGCGCAGGCCGCGGCGGCGAGTCCTCTCATCATGTCGGTCGTCCTTTCGGGTGTTCATCAGGCCTCATGTGCAGGCCTCATGTGCGGGCTTCGTGTGCAGGCTTCGTGCAGGCTCATGTGCAGGGGAACACTGTTTCGGCGTTATGGCCGACGGCCGGGCGGATGCGGCTCTCAGCAGATGAAGGAGACCTTTTGGGCTTTCCGTCCGGCGAGTTTCTCGCCCGAGCCGTCGTAGAAGGTCACGGCGGTGTAGTGGGCGCCGTGGAAGGGGCAATTCGTGTCGAAGTAACGCCCGAGCGTTCCCGATCCGGCGGAGAAACGGAGGTTGCCGTTGGCCAGTTTCTTCGGGGTACCGCCGCGTATCACGCGGCGGCGCTGTTCTCCTTGGTCATGGAGGTGCGGCGTGCGGGTGCGCCGGCTGGAGCCGCCAGTGCCGGGACGGTCGCGGGAGCGATGAGCAGCGTGGTGATCCGATGAAGAGGAGCGCTGAACTTCTGTTTCAACTGGAGCTCCTTGTCGAGGTGGCTCGTCCGGAAACTCGAATCAGATCACTCGGTGCCACGGGTCAGGTGGCGGTAACGGAAGTCAGGAAGTAGCGCGGCTCGGAACGGTTCGGCTAGCTGTTCTGATCTGAATTGCCGTGGTGACACACCGAAAGCCGCGCGAAAGGTCCGGCTGAAGTCGGACGGACGGCTGAAGCCCCAGCGGGCGCCGATCTCGTGGATCGGCACGTCGGCCAGAGCGGCGTCGGCAAGGTCACGAATTGTGCGCCTGAGGCGTTGTTCGCGTATCCATCCCGAGACCGTGTAACCCTGCTCCTGGAAGAGACGGTGGAGGTAACTGATCGAGATGTGGTGCGCCGCCGCGATCGACTGGGGGCAGAGCTCGGGATCGTGCAGCTGGTTCTGAACGTAGGTACGCAGGCGCAGGCCGAGGGCCTGCCGCTGGGAGCCGGGCTGGGATCCGCGCCCCGATTCGAGCAGGCTGGAGAAGCACGCCGTCACGAGGTCCACCAGCACCATTCCCAGTCGCGGCCCGTCTCCCGGGCTGAGTGACAGCTTCTCGTCGGACAGGTCCTCGATGAATTGTCTGAGCAGCCCGCTCAGCCCGCCGTCGACGGGCATGCCGCGCCCGAGGAGGACGGCGATCGCGTCGTCCCGCAGCGGCAGCACCGGCTTCGGGATGGCGAGCAGGGCCAGTTTCAGGTCGTCACAACCGTCGGGTCGCAGGGTCAGTTCCTCGTGCCCGGCGAGGTCGTACGCATAGAGCTCACCGGCTGTCACGGTGCTGCGCAGCCCGGCCGATGTCGTGTTCACGGTGCCGTACATCGGCGCGATGAGGTGGATCGCGTCCTCGTGTGCGGTGTGCGGCCGATACGCCTGGCGTTGCACGGTGAGCGGGTGGAACCTGCGCACCTCCAGGACTGCGACGCCGAGATCGAGTACGTGTGCGTCGGACCGGAGATGTCCTCCACCGGTGACGGTGATCGCACGATTCACCCGTCCACCGGCGAGCCGACCCCTCCGCGTCATCACCCGCGAGCGAGACACTTCTCCCTCCATTTCCCCGTCGTCCGCCATCGAGTTCTTCCGGCCCTGACGGCGTTTGCCACGACGGGTGGCCGCGGGGCGATGGCGGATGAGATGGTGTGAGTCTGATCACCAAGCGGTAGATCGACGGTGGCACACGGGTGTTAGTGTCGGCGTATGACCGGGCGTATGAGCCGGGCGTCAACGGGTCCAGTCAGACGTGCCGCTGTGAAAGGTTGCGCACATGGCCGAATTGACCTTCAGCGTGCTCGGTCGGCTCGAGGTCACCGCCCCGGCGGGAGCCGGCTCCACCGGGGTCGGGCCTGTCGACATCGGTCCGCGCAAGCAGCGCATGCTGCTCGGGTTACTGCTCTGCTCGGCCAACCGGCCCGTCTCCCCGTCGCGGCTCCTCGACGCGCTGTGGTGGGATGGCGCACCCCCTTCGTCGTCGAAGGTCAGCATCCGGCTCTACGTGCACAACCTGCGGCAGGCCTTCGGGCCGGTCCGGCTCACGTCGACCAGGCACGGCTACATGCTCGCCGTACATCCGGGCGAGCTGGACTCGCAGCGCTTCGAGGAGCTCCTGGCGCGCGGTCGGCGGGCCATGGCGGAAGAGGACGCCGCCGGCGCAGCCACGCTGCTGCGTGAGGGGCTCGATCTGTGGCGGGACCCGGCCTATGCGGGCCTGACCGACTGCCCGCCGCTCGGCGAGGAGTCGGCCAGGCTGGAGGAGCTGAAGCTGGAAGCGCTCCATGACCGGCTGGCCGCCGAGCTCTCCCTCGGCCGGCACACCGACGTCATCCCTGAGCTGCACGCGCTCGTCGGCGATCACCCCATGCGGGAACGGTTCACGGCACAGCTCATGGTCGCGTTGTACCGGGCCGGTCGGCAGGCGGAAGCCCTGCGCGCCTACCAGCGGACCCGGCAGGCTCTCGTGGACGAGCTGGGAGTCGAGCCGGGCCCGGAGCTGCGGGATCTGCATCAGGCCGTGCTGCGCGGCGACTCAGTTCCCGGGCGGGCCGAGCCGGGGGTCAGGGCGGGGGAGGCCCCCGTAGCGGCGGTGAAGGTCCGCGATGCCGCCGTGCCGGCGGTAAAAGTGGGGGAGGCCGCCGTACCGGCTGAGCTGCCCGCCGACATGGACGCGTTCACCGGCCGATCGGCCGAGGCCGCGCGGCTGTGTGCCGCCCTGACGGAGCCCGGCCGCCGCTCCGCAGCCGTCTGCGCCGTCGCCGGGCCGGGCGGGATCGGCAAGTCCGCCCTCGCCGTGCACGTCGCGCACCAGGTCGCGGACCGCTACGGCGACGGCCGGCTCTACGTCGACCTGCACGGCTCCACCCCTGGGGTCAAGGCACTCGAGCCGATCGAAGCGCTCAGCCGGATGTTGCGTTCGCTCGGCGTCGGGAGCTCCGCCATACCGGCCGACACCGACGAGGCGGCGGCACGGCTGCGCACCGTCACCGAGCGCAGGCGCGTGCTGCTGGTCCTCGACAACGCCGTCGACGCCGCTCAGGTGCGGCCGTTGTTACCCGCCAGCCCGACCTGCGGGGTGCTGATCACCAGCAGGAAGATGCTCACCACCGTGGACGGCGCGGTCCACGAGCGGCTCGACGTCCTGCGGGAAGACGACGCGCACGCGTTGCTCGCCCGGCTGCTCGGCCCCGCCCGGGTGGCCGCGGAGCCCGACGCCGCGGCCGAGGTCGTACGCCTGTGCGGCTCCCTGCCCCTGGCCATTCGCATCGCCGCCGCCCGCCTGACCGGGCGTCCCGGCTGGAAGGTGCGGACCCTGGCCGACCGGCTCGCCGCCGAGGAGAACCGCCTGGCGGAGCTGGAGATCGACGACCGGGCGGTCCGTACGAGCTTCATGCCCAGCTACCGCGACCTCGACTACCTGGCGGCCCGCATGTTCCGGCTGGCGAGCCTGCTGGACACCGCCGACGTCGGGGTGGATGCTGCCGCCGCCCTCGCCGGCGTGCCGGTCGGGCGCGCCGGATCCCTCCTCGACCAGCTCGCCGACGCCCAGCTCGCCGAGACGCGCAGCCCCGGCCGGTACGGCATGCACGACCTGCTCCGGCTGTTCGCCCGTGAGCGGGTGCTGGAGGAGGAGACCGAGGAGGAGAGCCGGCAGGCCGTGGAGCGGGTGCTGCACTGGTATCTGGGCACCGCCCGCACGGCCACCAAGGTGGTCGCCGCCGCGCGTCGGACGCGGCTGCTCGACCTCGGCCCTCAGGCGGACCAGCCCGGCCTGGCCCTGGACAGCGCGGACGACGTCTACGCCTGGATCGACACCGAGGCACGCAACCTGCCCGCGATGGTGCGCCAGGCCGCCGCCCCCTACCTGGCGGTGGGCCTGGCCACCGCGCTCTACGCGCCGCTCTACCTGCGCGGCCGGTGGAGGGAGCAGATCGTCATCGGGCGGCTCGCCGTCGAGGCCGCCGGCCGTACGGACGATGCCCGCTGTCAGGCGGTGGCTCACAGCGACCTGGGCGCAGCCCTGACCCGGTTCGGCAACCTCGAGGAGGGTGTCACCCATCTGCAGGCGGCGCTGGCGGCGTACCGGGAGATCGGAGACCTGCGGGAGGCGTCGAGCCAGCTCAACCTTCTCGGGGTCGCCTACAGCAAGCTGGGACGGTTCGACGAGTCCATCGGCTCGTTCCACGAGGCCCTCGAACGCGACAGGAAGCAGGGCAACCGGTTCATCGAGGGGATAACGCTCACCAACCTCGGCAACGCCTACCAGAAGGCCGGGCGGCACGGCCACGCCGTCGAAGCGCACACCGAGTCGCTGGCCATCGCCGAAGAGGTGGGGAACGCGACCGGGGTGGCTGTGGCCCTGGGCCATCTCGCCGAGATCGACCGCATGTCGGGGGTGCCCGCGGCCGCCGTGAAGCGCTACCTCGCGGCCCTGGACGCCGACCGTACGGCGAACATGCTGGAGACGCCTCTCGAGGCCGAACACTGGTGGGGGCTCGGTCAGGCCCACGGCGACCTGGGCGACCGCGACCAGGCCAGGAGGTGCCGCAGCAGATGCGCCGCCATCCTCGACCGGCTCGACCTGATCAGCGCGGACGAGCGGCGGATCATCGACACCAGCGACGACCCGGACACGCCGGAAGTGATCAGCAGGAACATGTAGGCGACGCGGGACATTACTTTTCCGGCGTTCCAGCTTCGGCGAAGGGTCCTGTTCGTGCTGTCGCGTCGCTAATCTCCCTCGCATGGCATACCCACGGTCTGAGAGATCCCCGCGGCCGTCGGCGCTCTGGTACCTGGTGCCCGTTGGCGTTCTGGCCGTGGTCGCGGCCGGTATGTGGCTGCTGTGGTGGCTGCTGGAGGTGCCGCCCGATCCCGTCGCCGAGCTCCGGGCGGGGCAGGTGCAGACCGTGCGGCTCGACCGCGAGGGCCTGGCGATCTATAGGGAGCCGCCCAACTACGCGACCTTCTGCGAGGTGAAGAACTCCGCGGGCCAGGCGGTCGAGCTCGACCACAGCCCGGGCCCGAGCACGACCGCCGGGGGAAAGGACTGGGTCGTCACCCTCACCTCCGAGGATCCGGTGCCGCCGGGCACGTACACGATCACCTGCGGTGCCATTGACGACTCGGGGACGTTCGCGGTGGGGCCCGGCATGTTCCGGCTTCCTGGCGTCGTCGAGGAGCGGATGGACGTCATCCCGCCCGTGATCATCATCGGCGCTCTCCTCGTCGCGGGTACGTCGGCGTTGGTGATCTTCATCCGCCGGCGGCGAGCCGCCACGTGACGGTGGGACGACCCGGTAGCCGGTCCCGGGTCCCTGGTGCGGAGCGCGCTATCGCCGCGCTAACCGGCGGCCAGTGCCCGCCCCGATAATCGCCTCAACCGTCACCAGGTAGGCGATACGAGGAGGCAGGACGTGAGAGTGCTCATCGACAGGGCTCTGGCGCTGGTACTTCCGGAAGAGAAGGCGTCGGCGATCTGCGCATACCAGTACAAGTGCTTCACGAACGGCTGGCACAGGAGGCTGTGCTGCTCGTCTTCCGCCGACAACTGCTCGCCCTGGCAGCGCCTCGGCCCCAGCTGCCCGGTGTAGCGAGAAGGCCTGCCACGGTCCATACCGCCAGAGGCGGAGGCCATCGCCGCGCTGCCGATCCCGGACGGCCGATGGTCCGATCTGACGGTCGTTCATGGCTGGCGGGCCGGGCCCCTGCCGGGGCCCGGCCCGTCCGTGCGTCCGGTGGAGCCGGGCCATGGGCACGCAGTTCAAGGACGCCGCCACCGAGATCGAGTACGCCCAGATGATGATCCTCGCCACGCTGGTCGTGGTGGTCGCGTCGATCGTGAGGCTCGTGACCGCGATCTGGGCCGGCGGGATCACCGCGGGGGCGGTCGCGGCCCGGCTGGCTCAGCAGCGTATGCGGATCACGCTCATCTACCGGCAGCTGCCGCAGGCCATGCTGCGGTACGCCGCCGTCGACTTCGCAACGGGCGCCGGTCTGTCCATGAAGGTTACCGACACCTCGGGGCGGGAAACGGGGCCTTCGTGTCCACCAGCCGCAACCGCCTGCGACCTGCGCCGAGCGGACGACGCCCAGGGCGCCGCAGGCTCCTGACTCCTCCCGGGCGCGGGGTGGTTCGCGGTCTCCGTCGCGTCAGGCGCTTCCGCCCTCCGTCAGCGAGTCGACGAACCGGGACATGCCGGTGAGCCACCGGTCGGGGTCCTCGGCCTTGCGGCGTACGTACTCCGCCACCTCCGGATGCGGAAAGATGTGGAACCGCTCCGCCCCCAGGCCTTCGATCACCGCGCCCGCCACGTCCGCCGCGTCCAGGATGGGCGCGGCCGCGCCGACGGCCCGGGCGGTCAGGTGGTCGCTGTCCAGGCCCTGCTCCAGCATCGCCGTACGCACCCCCTGCGGGCACAGCACGCTGACCCCGATGCCCTTGGAGGCGTAGTGGATGGCCAGCCATTCGGCGAACGCGATCGCCGCCGCCTTCGTCACCGCGTACGGCGCGTCGCCGGGGCAGCTGATCAGCCCGGCCGCCGAGCAGGTGTTGAGCAGGTAGCCCCCGCCGCGAGCGATCATGGACGGCACGGCGGCGCGGGCGGCGTAGACGTGGGCCAGCACGTTGACCGCGTAGAGGCGGTTCCAGTCCTGGTCGGAGGCGTCCAGGCCGTGGCCGTCGATGATGCCGGCGTTGGAGCAGAACAGGTCGACGGGGCCGAACGGGGTGTCGACGAGCGCGGCGACCTCCTGCTCCGACGACACGTCCACGCGTACGGCGGCCGCCCGGTCGCCGATCTCCTCGGCCACCGCGGTCGCCCCGGCGGCGTCGAGGTCGGCGACCACCACGCCCGCCGCCCCCTCCGCGGCGAACCTGCGGGCCATCGCCCTGCCGATCCCGCCGGCCGCGCCCGTGACGACGACGACCTTGCCCTGTACGCGCATCCGTGCTCCTCCCGAGCCCGAGCCGATCGGCCGGTACCAGAACATGATTCTACGGCGCCGGCGCGGGCCTCAGATGAGAGTTTTCTCATCCGGACCTCAGCGTGGTCTCCTCGAAGGGCGCCATGCTCGACCCCATGAAGCAGCGGGGAACGGTGATCCTCCTCGTCCTGGCGGCGGCCGTGGCGGGATTCATGTCGGTGGGGCTGGTGCAGGCGGCCGAGGAGCCCGATCTGGGCGGGCCCGTCGTGGTGACGCCCTCACCGGACGGGCACAGCACGTACGATCCCCGAACGTCCGATCCCACCCCGAGCGGCCAGAAGACCTCCCGGCCCGCCGTCTCCGGCTCCCCGTCCAAGAACACCCCCCGCCACAGCGCCGGCCCCACGCCGCGCAGGACGAAGGCGGAGCCGGTCAGGCCACCCTCGCCGAGACCGGGCGGCGGCGATGACGACGACGATGACGATGACGGCGATGATGGTGGCGGCGATGACGACTGACGTGGAGGTCACATGCGGGTGAGCGCCCGTGCCCGGATCGTGGGCTGGATGCTCGCCGTCGTCGGCCTCGCCCTGTCAGTATCGATCTTCGCGACCTGGTCCATCCTGCTCGCGCGGCTGGACAGCCGGATCAACCTCGAGATCAGCAACGAGGTGAAAAAGCTGCGCGCCTATGTCCACCCGGAGACCGGCCACTCGTTCGCCGCACTCGAAGACCTGCTCGACGGATACCTGTCGGTCAACACGCCCGACCGGTGGGAGACCTTCTTCAGCATCATCGACGGCGAGGCCCACAAGGTCACCGCCATCCCGCCGCCTGTACGCATCGACACCGACACCGAGCTGGTCGCCGACATGGCCGAGGCCACCGAGGCCGAGCGCGGCACGGTCGAGAGCGCGGAAGGCCCGGTCAAGTACGCCGTGATCCCGGTGCGCGTGCACGGCGACTCCCGCAAGGGCCACTTCGTCGTGGCGATCTTCTACGACCGCCACCGCGACGAGATCGTGGAGGCGGTCAGCACGCTCGGGCTGTCCGCGCTGGCCGCGATGGCGCTGTCGGGCGGCGCCGGCTGGCTCGTGGCCGGACGCGTGCTCGCCCCGGTCCGGCTGGTCAGGCAGACCGCGGAGCAGATCAGCGACTCCACCGACCTCACGCGCCGGCTCGACGTGCCCGGCAACGACGACGTCGCCGCGCTGGCCGGGACGTTCAACCACATGCTCGACCGGCTGGAGCGCGCGTTCGTCGGGCAGCGGCGCTTCCTGGACGACGCCGGCCACGAGCTGCGCACCCCGATCACCGTCATCCGCGGTCACCTGGAGCTCATGAGCGACGACCCCGCCGACCGCGCGGAGACCATCGCCCTGGTCACCGACGAGCTCGACCGCATGAACCGCATCGTCGACGACCTGCTCACCCTCGCCAAGGCCGAGCAGCCGGGGTTCCTGACGGTCGACGACGTCGAGCTGGCCGACCTGACGGTCAGCGTGGTCGCCAAGGCCCGCGCGCTCGGCGAACGCCGGTGGCGGGTCGACGAGGTGGCCGAGGCGCGGCTCCCGGCCGACCGCCAGCGGCTCACGCAGGCGCTCATGCAGCTGGCGGCCAACGCCGTGCGCCACACCACCGACGGCGACCTGATCGCCGTCGGCTCCGCCGTCCGCGACCGGCAGGTGGAGCTCTGGGTACGCGACAGCGGCCCCGGCGTGCCGCCCGCCGATCGCGAACGCATCTTCGGGCGGTTCGTGCGCGGCACGGGCCGCACCGGCGCCCACGACGGGGCCGGCCTGGGGCTGGCCATCGTCCAGTCCATCGCCGAGGCCCATGGGGGCGACGTGAAAGTCTCGGAGGCTCCGGGCGGAGGAGCCTGCTTTGTCATGACCCTGCCGCTGCGGCAGTTGTGGAGGCAGTGGTGAACCGCATTCTGATCGCCGAGGACGAGTCCAGGATCGCCTCCTTCGTGGAGAAGGGGCTGCGGGCCAACGGCTTCGTGACCGCCGTGGTCGGCGACGGGGTCGCCGCGTACGACCTGGCCTGCGCGGGCGGGTTCGACCTGCTCATCCTCGACATCGGGCTGCCGCTGAGCGACGGGTTCACGGTGCTGCGGCGGCTGCGCGAGTCGCGGGTCACCATGCCCGTGATCATCCTGACCGCGCGAGACAGCGTGAGCGACACCGTGGCGGGGCTGGAGGGCGGCGCCGACGACTACATCGCCAAACCCTTCGCCTTCGAGGAACTCCTGGCCAGGGTGCGGCTGCGGCTGCGCGCCGAGCGTACGCCCGAGGTGACCGTGCTGCGGGTGTCGGACCTGTCGCTCGACCTGCGCACGCGGCGGGCGTACGTCGGGGACCGCGCGGTCGACCTGTCCGCCAGGGAGTTCGCGCTGGCGGAGATCTTCTGCCGCCATCCCGACCAGGTGCTGACCCGCGAGCAGCTGCTCAGCCACGTGTGGGGCTTCGACTTCGACCCGGGCTCCAACGTCGTGGACGTGTACGTACGCTATCTGCGGCGCAAGATCGGCGCCGAGCGCATCGAGACCGTCCGCGGCACCGGCTACCGGATGAGAGTCGCCTAATCATCACCTCACTGTTGCTTCACCCCACACGTAGAGGCTGTTCATCAACGGCACTACAGAGGGAGAAAACGTGGCAACCGGGCTGGTGATGGACCTCGCGGCGATCGTCGCGCTGGCCTACGGGCTCTACTATCGGCGGCACCACCGGCGCGACCTGCTGTTCGCCTACGTCGCGCTCAACGTGGGCATCTTCGCCGTGGTGTCGCTGCTGCTCGTCCAGCGGGTCGACATCGCGGTCGGGTTCGGGTTGTTCGGGGTGTTGTCGATCATCCGGCTGCGGTCCAGCGAGATCACCCAGCAGGAGATCGCCTACTACTTCATCGCGATCGTGCTGGGGCTGGTCAACGGCCTGGCCGGGGCGTGGCCGCTGACCGCGCTGCTGCTGAACGGCGTGCTGCTGGCGATCATGTATATCGCGGACCATCCCGGGCTGCTCGGGCGCACCCGGCAGCAGGTCGTGACGCTGGACGTCGTCCACGCCGACCCCGACCTGCTCCACGCGGACCTGGAGAGCCGGCTGCGCGCGCGGGTGCTGCACTGCGTGGTCACCCAGGTCGACTACGTACGCGACGTGACCGTGGTCGACGTGCGCTACGCGGTCCCCAAGACGGCGCCCAGGACGACGGGAGCGCGGCGATGACGGACGCGGACGTGCTGCTCGCCGGGGTGGCCGCGGCCGCCAGGCCGGTCGGGCTGGCGGACGTGCCCGAGCTGATGAGCCGGGTCGACTGCAAATATCTCGTGACAGGCACGACCATGGCCCGGCTGGCGGGGGAACTGGGGGACCGGTTCTCCGTGCTCCGCATCGGCGGCCGACGGCAGTTCCGCTACACCTCGACCTACTTCGACACCCCCGACCTGCTCACCTTCCGCCAGCATCGGCAGGGGCGGCGGCGCAGGTTCAAGCTCCGTACCCGCACCTACCTGGACGGCGGCGGGCGGTGGCTGGAGCTCAAGCTCGGCGGCGCGCGCGGCAGCACCGACAAACACCGCATCCCGTACGACGGCGTGCCCGCGCACGTCCTCACCCAGGAGGCGCGCGACTTCGTGCACAACACCCTGCTCGGGGAGTTGCGCCTCACCCCGCCCGCCGCGCTCGGGCCGGTGTTGTCCACCGACTACCGGCGCGTGACGCTCATCGACCGGGCGGGGGCGGCCCGGCTCACCTGCGACACGGGGCTGCTCTGCCACGACGGGCACCGGCGCGTGCCCGCCCGGCGCGACCTGGTGCTGCTGGAGTCGAAGTCGGCCGACGGCAGGGCCCTGGTCGACAGGGTGCTGCGCGGGATGGGGGTGCGGCCGGTCAACGTGAGCAAATACTGCATCGGGATGGCGGCGATGCGGGCACTGCCCGGCGGCAACCGCTGGCGTCCGGTGATGCGGCGCTATCTCGAGCCCCAGGAGGAGCTTTCCTGTCTCGGCCGGGTGGCATAGTGATCGGCACGTGACCGTGGACGAGGCGCTGGAGCTGATCACGCGCCACGTCAGGGACGGCGGGATCGCGCCGGAGGATTTCGGGGAGGCGCGGACGGTGCCGTGGTGAGCGTGCGCGACATGATCCGCCTGACCGTCTCCTCCAGCGAGCTGGTCTGGTCGATGATGATCTCGCCGGCGCCGGGGAGCAGGTCGCGTTCGACGTACCAGTCGCGCATCATGTCCGCCCCGAACTCCCTGTTCTGGGGGCGGGTGGCGTGGCGGCGCAGGGTCTCCTCGAAGGAGACGTCGAGGTAGAAGAAGTGGCTGCGGTCCGGGTGGTCGCGGCGCAGGGCGGTCAGCATGTCGCCGTATCTGCCGCTGGTGAGGATGCCCTCCAGGATGACGTGGTGGCCGTGGTCGAGGGCGTAGCGGGTGATGGTGTCGATGAGGCCGATGTTCACGCCGCCGGGCTGGTCGAGCTCGCGCAGGATCTCGCGGCGCACCACGTCCTGGCTGACGATGGCCAGGCCGCGCCGGTCGTAGGCGTCGCGGATGGCTCGCGCGACCGTGGTCTTGCCCGAGCCGGAGTTGCCGCGCAGCACGATGAGCTGGGTCTGGTCCGAGCGTCCACGCACCGCACCAGGCTAGCCGCCCCGCCGCATCCGTTTATCCGGGACCTGGCCGGTGATAGGCACGGTAACGACCTGCAGCGATGCCCGGCCACGAGGGAAGTCTCCATGCTTGAGCGCATCCACGAGATACCGGCCGTCTCGCTGAGCGCCGACGACTACCTCGACGACTTCTGGCCGAGCTACCGCCGGATGGACGACGTGCTGTGGAAGGTCGAGCGGGTGCAGAGCTTCTCCGAAGCCGGCGGGCCGGGATGGGCCGCGCTGACGGAGGGCGATCGCGACCGCTCACTCAAGTTGATCGACGACGGGCGCGCCGCGTCCCGAGGGTTCGCGCGCCGGCGGCTGCGGATCGTCGAGCCGCCCGTCACCTCCTATCTGCGGTGGGAGATGCACGTGCTGGCGTTGCGCGGCGCGGCGGGCGAGGAGGTGCGGGTGCTCGCCGCCCAGCAGGTCGCCGATCTGGAGATCGACCGGCGGCTGCCCGAGCTGGTGGTGCTGGGGACCTCCGTGATGTACGAGGTGACGTACGACGCCTTGGGCATCCACAGCGGCGCCCGGCGGATCGACGACCAGGAGGTGATCGCCGCCTGCCGGGGCGAGCTGGACAAGCTGTTCGCCGCGGGGGAGGACCTCGGCGGCTATTACGAGCGCGAGATCGTCCCGCTTCCCGCTCCTCAGGTGACCATCTGAGCAGCGAGGTTGCCCGTCTCATATATCTTCTTTCATGGCAGCCGATCATCAATGAAGGAGGAGAAGATCCGCTGACACCTCAGAGGGGCAGGTCGCCGGTGGCGGAGGCGGTGGAGCCGGTGGCCTGGTAGGCGGCGATGGTGCGTTCGGCGATGCGCATCTGGTGGATCTCGTCGGCGCCGTCGGCGAAGCGGGCCCAGCGGGCGTGCTGGAACATGTTGGCCAGCGGCGTGTCCGTCGAGTAGCCGAGCGCCCCGTGCACCTGGATGGCCCGGTCGATGATGCGGTTGAGGCTGTTCGCGACGAAGTGTTTGGCCATCGAGACCTCGGTGCGGAAGTCGCCGCCCTTGTCGATCTTCGAGGCGGCGTGCAGCACCATCAGCTTGCACTGGTAGAGCTCCATGGCCGAGTCGGCGATCAGCCACTGGATGCCCTGCTTCTCGGCCAGCAGGGACCCGTGGCTGTAGCGGGTGAGCGCGCGGCCGACCATCATGTCCAGGGCGGTCTCGGCCTGGGAGATCCAGCGCATGCAGTGGGCGAGCCGCGCCGGGCCCAGACGGTACTGGCCGAGGCGGTGGCCGTTGCCGCGGCCGCCGAGGATCTGGCTGACGGGCAGGCGCAGGTCCTCGATGACGATCTCGCTGTGGCCGGTCGAGCCGTGCATCGTCTCGACCTCGCGCACGTCGTTCCAGCCGGGGTCGGGCAGGTCGACGAGGAAGGCGGTGTTGGCGCCGCGCGAGCCCTCGGGCACGTCCTGCTCGGTCCTGGCGATGAGGATCGCGAAGTTGGCGCGCCGGGCGTTGGAGATGAACCACTTGTGGCCGTTGATCACCCACTCGTCGCCGTCGCGTACGGCGGTCGTCCGGATCAGGGTGGGGTCGGAGCCCGCGACCTCAGGCTCGGTCATGGCGAAGCACGACATCTTGGTGCCCTCGAGGAGGGGCCGGAGGTATTTCTCCTTCTGCTCGTCGTTCGCCCAGTGCAGCAGCGTGTGCATGTTGCCCTCGTCGGGGGCCTGGCAGTTGAGCACCCACGGGCCGATGCGGGTCTTCGCCGCCTCCGACTGCACCATGGCCAGCTCCACGTGGCCGAGACCCATGCCGCCCCACTCCTTCGGCATGTGGGGCAGCCACAAACCTTCGGCCCTGGCGAGGGAGCGCAGGTGGAAGATCGTACGGAGGTAGGCGTCGCGGTCGCCCTCCTCCAGGTCCTCCATGGCGGGGGCCACGGTGCCCTGGATGAAGGCTCGGACCCGCTTGCGGATCTCCTCGTGCTCGGGGGCGAGGGTGAAGTCGATGGCCATGCTGCTCCTTACGGTGAATCAGTGGGGTGGTGGCAGGCGAGCCAGTGGTCCTCGCCGACCCGCCGGATCCGGGGCTCCTCATCGGCGCACCTGGCCGACGCGCGCGGGCAGCGGGTACGGAAACGGCACCCGGTCGGCGGGTCGACGGGCGACGGCGGTTCGCCGCTGATCAGGGTGTCGGCCGGCGGGAGGTCCAGGCCGCCGCCGGGGATGGAGGCGATGAGCGCCCGCGTGTACGGGCTGTCTCTTATACACAA
>NZ_SMKO01000091.1 GCF_004348685.1 Nonomuraea deserti
TCGGCGCCGTGCTGGCTGAACAGACCGACGAATGGGTCGAAGCCCGCCGCTATATGGGCCTGGACATCCTGGCCAAAGCCCGCGTCCGGCTCATCGCCGGCGACACACCGTCCCCGAATCCGATCCCGCAGACACTTACCGCTTAACCTGCAGAAACAGGATCACGCGAAGATCGATTCATACACCACGCCCGTGGACGTGACCGGGCAGCGAGAGCCGCCCGGAACGCGAGGATGGATAACCACGATGGCGAAAGACCCTGATAAGGCGGTGAGCAAGGACCTCAAAAGTCGCCAAGGGCAGATTTCCCGGTAGCACGACCGCGGTCATGGCCAAGCGCCTGTCCGGAGGTGTGAGAGGAGGGTGAGGTCATCTCGCCCTCCTCCTCGATCGGGCTAGAAGTCGAATTCGCCGGCTTTGGCGCCGGCCACGAAGGCGCGCAAGACACTCCCGCGCACGATCCACGGCTGCACGCCGTCGGGCTGTTCGGTGTCTCGGATGCCGAAGCGGTCGCCGCTCAATTGGGCCACCTCGATGCAGTCGCCTCCGTTGGCGCCGCTGAAGGAGGACTTACGCCACTGCGCCGTCTCCAGCTCGGCAGCGAGCTTGTCAGTCACGTCCATACATCACCATCTTCTCGCGTATCGCGTCTGCGGTCTCGTTGACCGGTCGGGCATATGACCGGATGGCGTCGAATCTGACACTAACGGTGCGCACGCGGTCCACGCGATCTGTTACCTCGCCGTCCGCGGCTGAGTCCAAGTACACGGCGTCTGGTCCCTGGAGGAGTTGGGCGATGACGAATCCGCCCAACAGGCCGATCGTGGGTACGGCGGCCATCGGAACGATCTGCAGGGTGATGCAGGGGTGAGCCAGCAGTTTGAGGAGGTGGTCGAGCTGCTGTCGCATCACCTCGGCTCCTCCGATGGGGCGCAGGAGGACTCCTTCGTCGATGACCGCCGCGTACATGGGTGGCTCGGGACGGTCGAACACCACCTGCCTGGCGAGGCGCGCCTCAGCTTCTTCGTCGACGCGTTCGTTGCTGATGCCTGGCTGCCCGCTCAGGATCGCGCGAGCATAGTTGCGCGTCTGAAGCAGTCCAGGAACCACGAGGGGTTGCCACGTGCGCAGGGTATGAGCATCGGCCTCGATCTTTGGCCACTGACGGAACCAGGTCGGTCCTGACTTGATTACGAGGGGCAAGAGGCGGAGCAGGTCTCCCTTGAGGCCGAGAAGGCTCTCTACCTGCTCGGTGAAGTCGCGCTGCGGTGTGCGCTTGGCGTTCTCGATCTGGCTGACCAGGCTCTTGCTGACATGGGCGTAGTCCGCGATCTCTTCTTGCGTTACGCCTCTTTCGTCCCGCAGCCTCCTCAGCTCGGCCCCGAAGAGAGCGAGAGGACTGGCTCCTGGGTCGAGTTCGCTTGCGGCCATGGACGCATCACCCTCATGTTCACAAGTACACACACATCCGTGAACCCGATGTGTGTAGCAACTGTGTCGCCTGTTGACTACTCAAAGTAACCGGCGGGGGCCAGTCTGGGGAGTGTCTTCAACGAACTAGGCGAACTCGGGTTCACAAGAAGAGTCGATCTTGTGGACCTCGAGGCCAAGCCCTCCAGATGGTCGGTGATATCCATGCCAACGGAAACCGCACCCGTGCCGGTGCAGGAATCTCGCCCGCCGACAGCGATGATGCTGATTTCGCAGATCACCCTGCCTCGTAACGCGAGGGCACCTCGCCACGGGCGACATGTCCTCACCCAGTGGATTGGCAAGGACGATCTGTTGCTCCCTTCGCTCCTCCAGGTGGCCAGCGAGCTGCTCACCAACGCCGTCATCCACCCGGCACACGGCCTGGGTCGTGAGTCGGTAGTGCTACGCGTAAGCCGCGGCCGCCGCTTCCTCCTGCTGGAGGTCATCGATCCCGGCACCCTGGACATGTCCCCCTTGCCGCAGCCGCATTCGCCGGCCTTCGCCTCGGAGACAGGTCGCGGTCTGGGCATCGTGGCGGGGTACGCCACTGCCTGGGGCACCTACACCTGCGATGCCGGACGCCGCAATGTGTGGGCTGTACTGGGGGAAGATGCGTCTGCGGCAGGCGACGCGAGAGTCGATGGTCCCGTTGAGCCTTCCCAGCTCCCAACGGCGGGTATCGCCGTCGGCGGGTGGGGGACTGCAGGTTGCCAGGCCCTTCACGGTCTGGCAGACCAGCCTCACAGGTCTGTCGGCAGGGACATCGCTCATGGTCAATGACCACGGCAAGAGGATCAATAGCCCGCATACCCACGGGCTCGGAGGGGCCCCCGTAAGTCGACGGCACCGTCCTGGCGTACGCATCGATCAGCGAAGTGGGGGACGCGGCTGCGGTGCGGGACATGAGCAACCTCACCGCGGGCACGCCACTCGTGCCGTGAAATGCGCCGCGCAAGCTGGGCGCGGCGATCTAGGGCACAACGAACCCTCGGACCGGAGATGTGCCCCCTTCGGCCCCGGACCCGTGGCAGGCGCGGCAGTGATATGGCCCACATGCCCGCAAGTGCCGCCGCCGCACTCCTCCATGATGCGGTCGGTCCTTCATCTGTTGGGAGCACACCCCGCACACGCTGGTAACGCGACATGAGCGCCGGACGAGCGTACTGCCGCGAGTGCGGCCGGGCCGTGATCAAGGTGTACCTGTTCGATCGCGCTGGCCTCCACATCGATCTCGATCCCGAGGCGGTCGTTGGTGGCGACTACACGTTTTGGAATCCCACCTATGCGTGTGACGTGCAGATCTGGCGTGCTGCCTACCGGCCGGTCGAAGTGGAGCAGCCTCTCAATATTTCACATGAGGACTTCAAGGTGTGGGATGGCCGGGAAGGGGCAAACAGCCGCCGGTGGCATGTAGAGCACGTGTGCGGGCTGACGGCCGCGCAGATCGTGGCAGGGCGACGCCGAAGAAGGAGCGCATAGACCGCCCGGCCGCTCGCAAGATTGCGGACTGGCCACGCTTACCCAAGGCCGGATCGTGAGATCCAGGTGGAGGGGCGGCAGGAGCCGTACTTACGACCTTCGCAGAGTTTGAAGGCGGTGATGCGGCTGAAGAAGGTGGAGTCGGTTTTACAGCCCCAGCGGGCGCCGTTGGAGTCGACGATGGTCCATGTCTGCAGGTAGGAGGTGGCGTATTCGACCCGGACGGCACGGCCGTCGTTGCTTAGGTCGCAGACGGTGATGTGGTGGCGGTCGGCCGAGACGCTGACCGATCCCCAGCCGGCGTCATCATGCCAGCCGTCCGAGGTCTGGGCCTTGGCCGGCGAGGGAGCCAGCAGGACGGCGAGAGCGGCGGCTGACAGGGCAACGCGACGGAGCATGGGCTATCCGTTGCCGGGTGAGGAGATCAGAACGGAGCCACTGTGAACCTCCTGCGTGTCTGGGGTCCGCAGCCCAGCATCCCTGGCGACATGGCTTGATCAACATTTGGGCGGTGCTTCACAAGGCCATCGATCCAGCGTCATTGCGAGCCGCTCCGGGCTGGGAGAGCTGCCGTTGCTCAGGTCAACCGATCCTGGCGGTGGCGTCCATTCACTTGAGGTGGCGCTCTACGCATGTGCGCCTGCCGCTTGACGCCGAAGGCGCCCGCGTGGTCGACGACGAACTGAAACGCTGAGCAGTTGGTCTCGCCGGCTAAATATTTGGCCGCCAGGCGCAGGATGTCACGTCCCAGCTCCAGTTCTTCGAACTGGTCGAAGCATGTATGGATTTGGGCGCGGGGACTGCCGATCCATGCCACCGCGCGCGAAGATCTGCTGATCTTCCGCAAGCCGCCGATGTCCCACTCCTCGCCGCTTATCTGCCCGACGGTTGGACCAGCGCTGAGCTGCCGTGACACGTGAGCGCACCAAATCGCTGGACTTGACGACGCGTCCAGAGGTGAGGGTCCATAGCCCGTGCCTCAGCCGTCCGGCGATCACTACCACGCGGGTGATCACGGGGCCATATGTCCGTCAGGACACCCGACGGGTCGAGGCCAGAGTAGATCACTGGAGAGGAAAGACGCGTACCTTGGAGAACCTTGCCCATTCCCGCGCCGTCATGGAGACGACCGACTGGCTCAACGGCCGGACTGACGATTACTGGGCCAGCCACATCCGCAGAACCGGCGGGCCCCGTCGACGCATCCACCTACGTGGCAGTGTGAACCGCCCCAATCGCACCCCAAGCGGGCTCCTGCACTACGACAACACCACCCATGAGCCGGACAGCGCACACGGCGTCCACCGCAAGATCCGACGTGCCCGTACGCTATCCGGCCCCGTAGACGGCGGTTGCACCGGTATCTGCGATCCAAACGCCGGAGTTGGTCGATGACCAGGCATGACGAGTTGCTGACCGTTCCTCAGGTCCTCAAAGAGCTGGGCGGCGTGTCCCGCCGCACGTTCTACCGCTGGCGTCAGCTTGGCCGGGCACCGGTCTGCGTCCAACTGCCCAACCTCGAACTCCGCGTCTGGCGGAGCGATCTCATGGCCTGGCTCGACACACGGCGGGAGTCGAGGTGAGCACCACGTACGACGTGAAACTGGGCTGCGTTCAGCAGCGCTCCAATAGAACTGCACCCACCTACATCGCTCGCTGGCGAGTGGCCGGCAAGGAGAGGTCGAAGAGCTTCCGGACCAAGGGCCTGGCCAACGCCTTCATATCCGACTTGCGGCAGGCGACCAAGGTGGGGGAGGAGTTCGACCTCGCCACTGGTCTCCCGGTGTCAAAGCGCGCGCGGCAATCCTCCGGACCGTCCCTCCTACAGTTCGCTCAGGCGTACCTCCTTCGGCGCTGGAACTCGACAGCTCCTCGAACCCGAGAGACAGACGCGTACGCACTGCTGTCTCTCGTCCCTGCGCTGGTCATCGACGCACCGCACCGTCCCACCACCGGGGAACTCAGGGAGGTTCTCCGGATCCACGCGCTCCTCCCGGAGAAGCGACGGGCCGACCTGACACCGGCACAAGCCGTGGCCTTGAGCTGGTTGGAGAGGACCTCTCTACCGCTGACGGCCTTGGAAGAAGCACCGGTCCTTCGCCAAGCCCTCGACGCCATCTCGATCACCTTCTCCGGTACACCGGCGGCAGCCAACACGGTACGGCGCAAGCGCGCCATCCTGCATCACCTGCTGGAGCACGCAGTCGAGGAGCGACTGTTCAACAGCAACCCGCTGGACAAGATCAAAAGGAGAGTACCCAAGCCTGTAGCACTCGTTGATCCCCGCACGGTGGTCAACCCCGCCCAAGCACGGGCAACTCCTCGACGCAGTGCCCAAGGTAGGCCGCAAGCGCGGCCCTCGGCTCAAGACCCTGTTCGCATGCGTCTACTACGCCGCGCTTCGGCCGGAGGAAGCGGCGGACCTGCGGCTGGCCAACTGCACGTTGCCGGACGCGGGCTGGGGCCTGATCGTCCTGGAAAAGGCGCGGCCCCAGGGAACGAAGCGCTGGACCAACTCCGGCGAGACCCACGAGTCGCGCAACCTGAAGCACCGCGCGGACAAGGAAACACGAGAGATCCCCATCCCGCCCGTCCTGGTCACCATGCTTCGCGAGCACATCACCGAATACGGCACCGCCGCGGACGGCAGAGTTTTCCACACGGGCACCGGTGGCACCTACTCCAGTTCGGCGCATTCCTACGTCTGGCAGGAAGCTCGCAAACTCGCGCTCACCCCGGCGCAGTTCGCCTCTTCCTTGGCTGCTCGACCGTACGATCTGCGGCACGCGGCAGTTTCCCTTTGGTTGAACGCGGGCGTCCCGGCCGTCGAAGTCGCCAAGCGCGCCGGCCATAGCGTGGATGTCCTGCTGCGGGTTTACGCGAAATGCGTGGACGGTCAGCAAGAGCACATCAATGGAAAGATCAACGAGGCTCTGAACGAATAGCCTGGATGTATCTGCTTTCGGCCCCGGCTCGACCGGGGCCTTTTCACTTCCTGCCCCGCGTCATGTCGGTGTTCCCGCCACGGGACGCCGCGCTCGGTATGCCTGAATGATTCGCCCTGTCGGCTCCCTGCACAGTCGCCACACGGCATCCGCCCGCTCGATGCCTCCGTGACACCATGGCCGGGCAACCCTTAGAGGCCAAAAAGCCTGCTCGATCACCGGCGTAAATGGATATCAGGGCGGACTGGCAGGAATTCGATACCGTCGCTTGATGAGCCGCTCCATGCGCCTGGTTGCTATGAGGTGGAGGTTAGATACCTCCGTCCGAGAGTCGGTGGAAGTGGCCAAGCTGGTTGTCGCCCTGCTGATGAGGCAGTCGGTAGTCTCGGCCTTCGATCGACTGTGTACGCGTGAGCCCATCACTGGCGTCGGCCGGAAGCCCGCGTCGATGCTCTGTCCGTGTCGAGAACGATGGGCCTGAGCTGACGAATGAACTCGGCGGCGTCCTTCTGCGGATCCCTGTTCGAAGGGGTCTCGGCGAGCGTCACGGTGAGCATGCTGCTGCCGTCCCGCGCCCATGCCCAGCCGGCGCTCTCGTATTTCACCCCGGACTCCACGAGGGTGAAGGTGAATCCGGGCCCGGCGTCGGCGGGCAGGTCGACTCCATCACTGGATGCTTTGATTCGCTCAATATTGCTTAGCGGGAGTGGTGACGTATCTATCTCGATTCTGAGGCGATAGCCGCTTTTGTTGCGGGGTTTGGTGTAGATGTAACAGGAATCGAGGTACTTGCCATCGTCGGACATGTACTTCTCGACAGTGAAATCGCCGAGGCCGGTGGCGCGCTCGATGGACTGCTTCGAGATCAAGCCACATTCCTTGGGCGCAGTGGTGACATCGCCGAGCGGCCGCGTGTCGGGTGCGGGTGAGGGAGGCGATGATGGAGAGGCCGAGCAGGCAGTCAGCAGGCCTGCCGCAAGAAGTAATGCCGTGGGCGGTAACAGGCTTCTCGTGCTGAAGGAGGTTTGGCTCATGGGGGCCTCTGTCGTGGATCAAGAGTCTCGGGTTATGGCGGAATTTGCGCCATAGAAGACACGTTTCGTATCATCGTTCAGATAGAGCCATTCACGGTAGGCCCTTCTTTGGTCTGCGCTCATCTCATCCTTTGACATGATCTCCCCATTTACCAGGAAGTCGCCGGGAGAGCCCTTCGGGAACTGCTTGGAAGCGTATGGATGAGTTGGTGCTGGTACCGATCCGTCACCGAAAAGTCCGTGCCGCATCATGGCTGCCGCGGTGGCATCCCGGAACATGACCTTGGCGTCCTCGATCGCGTTCCCGGCCGCTACTTTTGCCTTGTCCTCTGAGTTGGAGGTGAATTTTCCGTAGATGTGATCCTTCGCTTCGTCCACCAGCAGGCCGACGAACTTGCCCTGCGGTCCCGGAGCCAGGTCGATGATCTTTGTCACCATGTTCTTGAACGCCGCGTATCGCTCGTCGTTCTTCTTGGCCTCCTCGATCTTGGCGATGTTCGCGGCATCCGTGATCGCGTACGTCGTCTCGCTGAGGTCGTTCACCGCGCCCTGGAACTCGAAAGCCCCGCCGCCGCCTCCCATCTTCTTCTCGAGGATGTCCTGCCGCTTCTCGTCGATCTGCTTCTTGGTCGCGTCGGGATGCGACTTGTGCCATGTCGCGAACTCGGCTCTGACCTCCCCGGCCAGCCCGGACGCCGTCTCGTCCAGGACCTTCACCGAGTACTGCGCGTGAGCCGCAGCCACGGTCATGAACGCGTCGTTGTCCTTGAACGCCCACGTCATGGCCTTCTTCAGTTCGTCCTTGTTGAAGACGGCGCCATAGGGCTGTACACCGGACAGGGACTTGTCGGGATCGTAGGCGGCGTCCACGCCTATTTCCGTGGTCGCCGGCGCCTGGTAGGCCCGGTGAACGTCACTGATGTAGTTGGCGTGGATGGAGGCGGCCCAGATCCGGGTGTTCGGCAGGTTCTGCTGCACCTTCTCCTCGGCCCAGTAATGGCTCGCCCACGAGGCGATGAGCGCGGCCTTGTATCCGCTCGACTGCTCCCGCGGCATGCCGTGGTCCCGGAACTTCGTTGACGCCTCGTAAATAGCCGCGCCGAGCAGGTTGTCGCTCTCCGGCCCCCACCGCCGCTCGCGCATCAGGTACGCCAGCGGCCTCCGCTTGGGATCGGTGAAGAAATCCTGGGCCACCTTCGGATGATGGATCAGAGCGCTCAGCACCGTGCTCATGGGGCTCACGTCGGGGGCGGGCCGAACCTGGTCCTGGCCGGGAAGCGGCAACTCCGGCTCTCTTGCCCGCGCCTGCGGGTGAGCCACGTCGAAGTCGTAGACCCGCTTCACCACATCGAGCATGAACGCGTGGTCGAACTTCCCCTTGCCGAGGAGCTTGCCGATGGCGAAGGCGCTCTGCGGGTCGTCCAGGTCCTTGAGCAGTGCATCGGCGTATTTGTCGGGCAGCTTCCCGGCCCGAGAAGCCGTACCCAGGATGGTGCTGAACAGGTCGGCGAGCTTCTTCTCCGTGCCCAGGTCCTTGTCATCCGGCTGGCCGGCGGGAGGAAGGTCTGTTCTGAACAGGCGGGAGATCAATCGCTTGAGCTCATCAGGCGGGATCTCCTTGGCGAACGCGGCCGCGAAGAGAGGATCGTTCTTGTGTTTCTCGAGCGCGGCGATCGTCTGGGCGTCGAAACTCCCGGATTTGGCCTGCGCACGGACTTTCGCCGCCACCGCCTGGGCGGCGGCAGCGCCTTCCGTGGTGCTGGACTGCCAGTCCGCGCCGTCCGCCCAGATGATGCCGTCGCGGCTGAGCTCGGCGTCGGGGGTGGCGAGGATCAGGTCCAGGCGACCTTGAAGGTCCGGCGGCTTCGCGCTCATTTGGTCGGCGACCCTGCGCAGCGCGGGCGAGGTCCAGAACTCGACGCCGAGACGGCCGAGCGCGCTTTCGACCTGGCGGCTGGACTCCCGGAACTCAGGGCCCGTGCGCTTGAGCATGGCTATGACCTTGGTCATGAGTTCAGGGTTGATGCCCACGCGAGGACTCATGGAGACACCTCGGACGCGGCGAGGTTGTGGAGGGTGTCCAGGGCCGCCCGGAAGTAGTTCTTGGTGTCGCGCTCCCACTGGCGGATATCAGCGGAGAGTTTGTCTCCCTCCGGCCCTTTCAGCGCGCCACCCTCGGCGAGGCGGATGAGCTCGCGTAAATCCGCCTCGCACTGATCGGAAAGACGCTCGATCTGTCGTCGAGCGGTCTCTACCTCATCTTTCGTCGGCATGACGGCCTGACCCGGGAAAGACGACTGGACGCTTGAATGGTAACCATGGACGGCACATCTTGGACGAGTCCGACCAAGTGGATATCGCTCGAACCTGGAAGCTCTGGTCGTACGTACAACGTGGGAAGTGGCTACGGCATGGGCAAGCCGCCGATAGAGCGCCTGCCGAAACTCCATCCGTGCAGTTCAGGCAGTGTGCGAGTATTCGTAAAGGACCCCGCCGGATCGGTCTCGTCGGCGTGGGTTCATGTCGCGATTCGCGCCGGATCCGTGACGGGATCTGGGGCGGCGCGTAGGGGGGCCGCCCTGATGGGGTTCGATGCCGGTTGTAGAACTCCCCATGCTCGCGCAGGGCTTGCCGCAGGCGGCGTTCGTTCCAGAGCAGGTAGTGGTCCAGGAGCTCGCAGCGGCAGGGCTGCCGCCGCTGCTCCGTGGTCGCGTTTATGTGTGTATGCGAACGGCGGTGAGCCTCGTGTTGAGGCCGGCTTTGACGAGGACCTCGCCTATCAGCGCCGGAAACTTACCCTCCCCCGTCAAGCGAACACTGTTGCCGGGATCGCGGCTAAAGAGGTTGAAAGATCGGGGTCTCACGGCGGAGCCGGGTTGATGATCAGGCCGGTGTGAGTTACGAACGCGTCCAGGAGAGCGGGGCGGTACTGCATCCGCCGAAGGCGTGTGCGGATCAGAACCGCGAGTTCGTCCAGGCTGCAGGCGGCCAGGTTGCCCAGGCTGCGCTTGAGATGGGACCACACGGTCTCGACGGGGTTGAGCTCGGGAGCATACGAGGGCAGGTAGAACACCGTCAGCCAGGGCCGGGTGGCAATCAGGCTCTTCATCAGGGCGTCCTTGTGGTGGGTGAGGTTGTCCCACACCAGTACGATCGGGCCGCCCAGCTGCTGGTGCACGGCGTCTAACAGGCGGGCGTAGTCGACCTCGCGGAACCCTTTCCGCTCGTTCTTGCGCCCCCGGTACAGCAGCATGCGGAAGATCAGGCGGGTTCGTTGCCCGGGTTTGAGGCACACCAGCCCGGCCAAGGAGACTCGGCCCGAGCCCTTGCCCGAGACGGTGACGGTCGGGGTGCGGCCGCGGCGGGACCAGGTACGGGCCTTGGGCGGCCTCAGTGATTGGCCTGCTTCGTCTTCGAAGCAGATCCACGCGTCCTGGTCCCGCGCCGTTGTTCCACCAGCGGCCAGGTCTCCTTGATCCAGGTGGCGATGGCGTCGTCGTCGCGTTCGGCGGCGCGCCGCTGCGGGACCTGCGGGCTCCAGCCCAGCCGGTGCAGCAGATAGGAGACGCCCCGCAGCGTGTAGGACTGTCCGAACAACTCCTTGATGAGCACCGCCACCCGCGCCAACGTCCAGCGCTGGTCCTCGGTCCAGCCATGCGCGGCCGGCCCGGCGTCCAACTCCTGTTGGAGCCGATCCAGCTGCCGCTCGTCCAGCCGGCAATCCGACCCGCTGGGCCCTTTCGACAGCAGCGCCTGTTCCCCGCCTGTCTCCCACGCCCGGCGCCAGGTGTAGACCGACTTGCGCGAGACGCGCAGCCGCCTGGCAACCTGCGCCGCGCTCACACCAGCAGCGAATAACCCCGCGGCCTGCAAGCGGACCCGTTCCCGCTTGGCACGCGCCTCCGGGGTCAGACCACCACCATCCGGATATCGCATCCCACCGGCATACTCACCAGCCCGGTCGTGGTCACGCAACCACGCCGCGAGACCTCAACCTTTCAACCTCTGTAGCACGGCGTGGTGGTCATCCGTCGCCCCGCGTGGAAAGGCCTGTACACGGAGACGAAGCCGGAGGACGATCTGCAACCGGGCACTGATTCGCTGATGCCGTGGATCGCTCCTCGGGAGCCGAATGGACATCGGCGATCCGCCCACGTCGTAGTAGCGGTGCCGGGATCACGCCGAGGCCCCGGTGACGTAGAGCCTGCGCTCGGCGCGGCTGGCCACGACGTTCACCAGATGGGGACAGGCGGTGGGCCACCGTCTGGTGCCCGGTCGTTATGGATCGCCGCCCGTTCCGAGGATGACGGCGTTGGCCCGCCTGCCCTGGCGGTGTGCATGGTGCCGTAGCGCAGCCTCTGAAAAGGACGCATGATTTTGGCCAGCGTTCTTTGACCACGTCACGGACCAGGCGATCATCAAGATGTTGGCGACGTCGACCTCGCCCTGAACAACCAGGTATCGAAGGACTCGCTGCAGGACCTTACACCCGCTACCCCCAACTGTTCGCGCATTGGCACTGGACCTGCGGCTTCTGGGACCAGCGGTGATAAGAGCCGGGGACGGGAGACTGTCACGCCCGGATCTGTGAGTACTGGGAGGTGAAATTCCTCCCGGCAACCCGACTTCTGTCCTATTTTTCGCCCATTTGGGGCTTTTGGGGTTTTCGGTCAATCTGAGTCTATTTCCAATCAGATGGGACAGATCTTGCTGTGTGCGGAAGTTTGGTCGAAATGATCGAGAACGCTCAACTCCAGGCGAGGGCTAATTCAGCATGCGAAGCGGTTTCCAGCCTCTACGAGGTGGGAAACCGGGGTTTTGTCTGATCTGAGGTGTGGCGCTCCAGTCCACCCGAGCGTAATGTGCAACCTTATGGCGCCAGCTGTGCAGGAAGCACCTCATACGCTGCATTCCTGCTGTCAATGGCCTCGACATAACTGTCGTCGTTCCAGCCATCGTGTGTCCTGGTTTTCGGTCCTCCGATCGTGCCGTGCTTCGTTGACCAGAGTGACGCCCCGCGGTCTGCGGCCGAAGTCGTCACAAGCTGTGAACGTCGGGCTTATCGTAAGTTGTGAAATACGAACGGGTAGGGGCGACACGGGTGACGAACACGGACGGAAAAGCAGATAGGACGCTCCCCGCAGCAGCGCGTCGACTCGTTGACCTTGTTGCCGAGCACCCCAACGGCGTGACGTTATCTGAGCTGACAATGGCTGCGAAGAGACGATTTACTGGGCTGCATCCGCGACGCGTTGCCGACCTCGTCTCGCGTGCCCTCGCGGCCGGAGCCTTGTTCGAGTCTGCCGGTCGGCTGACGATACCCGGCAGCCGTAAGGACACGCTCGAACCCACCCGGGAGGCCGCGCCGACGTCCAGTCGACCTTTGCGGGCGGTTGCCCTCGATCTGGAGGCGGTCGTCCGGACGACGGCCAGTGAGCCGTTCCTCGACAGGCGAATCTTCCAAATAGGAGCGGTACGTTTCGGCACAGACGCCGCATGGATCGCTGAGGAACCGCGGCGCGAATGGTTTACCAAGTTGCCCGATGAAACATGGGAGATCCGTTCAGCGTCCCTGCGTGAACGTCACGCGGCTGCGGCCGTCGCGCAGGCGAAAGCGCTCTTGGAGCTGCACACGTTCACCCAGAACGCCGATGTGATCGTTACCTATAACGGCACCGAGGCTGACTTCCCGCTGCTGGCGGCGGCATATGAGCGGGAGGGCATGCCAATGCTGGCGCCCCCTCAGGTTGACGCGTACTACCTGACTCTCGCCCTCTGGCCGACGGCTGCCGGCCACCGCCTCGCCGAGCTCGCCGATACCCTCGGTGTGGATCGTTCCCAACTGGGCTGGCACGACGCGGGAGACGACGCCGAGCTGCTGGTGCGGTTGCTGACGCGGGCTGGCGAACAGGTCGCCGCCTGGCCCGCCGGCCTCACCGACGTGATCGCATCGGTGTGCCCCGACTCGGCGGCGTGGACGCTGGTGCGACACCTCGCCGCGGCGACGGGCGGGGCTGCACCCGGGCAGCTGAGCGGCGAGGCCCGCGCGCATAGCGTCGCCGATGTGGCCGCAGTCCTCGGCGCACTGTTGGGCGTGCACCGGCCCCGCCGAACACCGGCGGGCACACTGCCGACTGCCGCGGCTGGCCGTGGCCCGCTCGCGGTCGACGTGTCACTGCGCGGTGCCAACGGGCGTGTTGATCCGGTGCTGCTGGCGTCCGTCTCACACGGTGCGGACGCTAAACGTCGGCCTGCGCAAGAGCGGATGACGATGGCGCTGCACGGCTGGGCGGACGTGGGGATACCTGCGCTGGTGGAGGCGCCAACCGGCACGGGCAAGAGCTTCGCTATCTTGGCCGCGGCGCTGGACTGGCTGGCCGGAGGGCCGCAGCGGACGGCAATCGTCACGACGTTCACCAAGCAGCTCCAGGCGCAGCTGGCTGCGGACGTGGCACGGCTCGACGGGATCGTGCCCGGCTTGCTCGAGATCAGTGATGTGGTCAAGGGGCAGAGCAACCGGTTGTCGCTGCGTGCGCTCAACGTGGTGCTGTCGGACGCGACGACGCTCGACACTGGCGGCCCGGCACGGCCAGGGGCACGCAACCGGTTCCTGATGCGACCGGCGTTCCGAGAGCTCGTCGTCTACTTGACCTTGCGTTTGCTGGCGTCCACGGACGTGCTCAGCTCGTGGTCAGCGCACTCGGTCGACCCGACCGACGTGCCCGTGTTCTTCGCCCGGTACGCCGGCCCCTCGCTGCCTGTGTGGCTGGATTCGCTGAGCCAGGCCAGTAACGGGGAGTACCCGGCGGGGGCAGGTACACCTATGGCCGAGCACACCGACGTGGTCCGGGAAGCTCTCTCGGCGCACCGGCTCCTGCTGGCTAACCACGCGCTGCTGCTTGCCCACCTCGACGATCTCAGCACGCTCGGTCCCGAAACGCTGCTCATCGTCGACGAGGCGCACCAGCTCGAAGATGCGGCGACCTCGGCGCTGACGACGACCGTGGACTACCGCACGGTTGAGGACTTGTACAGCGAGCTGACCGCCTGGGCCAACACCGCCCGCCGAAGCGCGGCACGAGACGCGGTAAGCGAGGCCGTAGGCAACCTCGGGCTGTTGCTCGACCATGAGCAACTGCCGCGCGTGGCCGGGCAGGTGTTCGACGCGCGGGGCACCGGCGCCGGTGTCGTGGTCGGAGCTCGTACCGTCACATTGGCCAGTGCCTACGCCGGCAGCGCAGGCGTGGGGCAGGTCCGTACGCTGACCGCACTGATGCTGCGCTTGGCTGGGCAATGCGAGGCTCTCACCGGGGCTCTTGCCGCGTACTTGGACGTGCACGCTGCGAGCCTGGATTTCTTCGAGACCGAGCGTATTCGGGCCTTACTGACTAGATGCGCGCAGGTCAAGGAGGCCAGCCAGACAATCGTCGCCGATGCCGACGGCATTCTCGGCCCGCCGCCGGCGACCGGCGCCACGGTGGAGAGCGACGAGGAGACCACGGACGACGCATCCGAGGACGAGACCAGCGAGGATATGGACGGCGAGGACGAGCCCGACGACCTGGCCGCTACCGAGCCTATGGGTGACCAGGTAGCCGACGGCGCGGACAGTGAGGAGGTCCGGCTCGGGCCGCTGCCTCCGGGCACGTCAAACCGGGTTGTGTATGCCGAGGAGCTAGAGGCGCTGCGCGCTGGCCTACGCTCCTACCGGTTCCGCGTGGCGACCAGTCCGATCGAGCTGGCCGCCGACGGCGTCTGGCAGCAGTTCCTTGCAACGTTCGCGCGCACCTACTACGTGTCCGCGACGCTGCGGGTGTCGGGACGGTGGCAGTTCATTCGCGATCGCCTCGGCCTGCCGACAGGCATCGCGACATTGCATCTGTCGACACCATTCGACTACAGGCGGCAGGCCGAGCTCGTGTGCTTCTCTGACTTCCCGTCCTGGGCCGAGCAGGCCGAAGGCGCGATGAGGACCGTCGCCCACCAACTCGCCGGCTACGCCCGGGAGATCGTCACGCCAATCGACGTGCCCGACGACGCGCTGCCCGGCATCCGGGGCGGGTATGACGGGGGGGCGCTGGTGCTCACCACCGCCCGCTCGACCGCCGGTGGCATTGCCGACTATCTGGCAACCGAACTGCGTGCCCGCGGCGACGAGACCCCCGTACTGTCCGCGCTCGTTCTTGGCAACCCTCGCGGCGTACGGCAGTTCACCGACACCGAGCACGGCGGCGGCATCCTCGTCGGAACCAAGGGCCTGTGGCAGGGCGTAGACGTCTCCGACGAGCAACGGCTCCGGCTGATATGGATCAACAAACTACCGTTCGCGCCGTTCGCCGCGCCGATCATCGAAGCCCGCCGCGCCGCGATCACGATGCGGGCCGAGGCCGCGCACGCCGACGACCCGGAGGCGGTCGCTACCGAGCACTACTACCTGCCATTGGCGGCGCTGCAGCTCAGGCAGGCCGTCGGGCGGCTCATCCGATCTGAGCGGCATCGCGGGGTCGTCATCATCAGCGACCGCAAGCTCGCTGGGCACACCGCGCTGCGGCGCGCGTACCGGCAGACGTTCCTCGGCTCGCTCGAGGAGGGGCTACTGCGCGACGACCCGGCAACCGGCGAACGCGGCGGTGGCAACGTCGTGCCGATGACCGACGGATGGGCACGCATCTGGAAGTTCTTCGCCAAGCACGGCCTGCTTACCACCGAACGCGCCGCGCAGCTGTCGACGCCGAACGCACTCGAGGAACACGCGCTGCTACCGCAGACCAGACGCATCCGGGAGCTCGCGCTCACCGCCACCCAGGTCGCGCGCCACCGCGCCGACGGCACCCTCGGTGACGAGGTGCTCGCCCGGGCCGCCGTCATCGGCGGGCTGCTGCGCCTGTCCGACGAGCCGGCCACGCTTAAGCCGTCGCAGCAGGCGGTCATTCGTGCGGTCGCCGACGGGGCGAATGTGCTGGGGCTGCTCCCGACCGGTTTCGGCAAGAGCTTCTGCTTCCAGTTGCCGGCGCTGGTGCTGCCCGGCGTCACCCTCGTCGTCTCGCCGCTGGTCGCACTCATGCACGATCAGGCACTTGAGCTTAACCGCAGCATCGGCGGCGCAGTCCGCGCGCTCGTCGCGCCGCTGCGAGAGTCAAGCAGCCGAGCAGGTAAGTCCGAGGTCGCAGATCAACTTCTCGGCCGCGCCGACCACGGAATCCGCATCGTGTACATCTCACCTGAACGACTGTGCCAACGCCGGTTCCGGGAGCTTGTCCGCACCGCGGTGGAGACCGGAACCATCACCCGCATCGCGCTCGACGAGGCGCACACGTTCGTGCAGTGGGACGACTTCCGGCCATCCATGAGCCGGGTGGAGCAGTTCCTAGCTGAACTCCGGCGTGACCACGGCCTGCCGGTGACCGCTCTGACTGCGACGGCGAACCGCACCGTGTACGCCGGGCTGCGCGAAGGTGTCTTCGGCTTGCCCGCCGAGGCACCTGGAGGCCCAGCGGGCGAATCCGCCGAGGCCGTCGCAGGGACGCTGCTGACCGTGCGGGAGAATCCGATTCGCCCCGAACTGGCGATTTTCCGGCGCACGATCAAGGCGGCCGGCCCCTCCATCAGCGCTGGTCTGGCGGAGGAGGTTCTCGAGGCCGTTGCCGACCACGCCATCTTCTACTGCCTGACAGTGAAGGAGGTCGTAGCGCTCCACGCGCATCTCCGCGACTACCTCGGCGAGGGCGGCGTGCGGGTACGAAGGTTCCATGGCCGGCTCACCGAGGCGGAGAAATCGGCGGTCATGACAGAGTTCCGGGAGGCGCCGCGAAAGGGCGAGGAAGGGTTCGCCCCGCTGGTCATCGTCGCCACATCGGCGTTCGGGCTAGGCGTCAACCGGCCCGACGTGCGGACGGTGTTCTGCGTCAGCGCGCCGACGGACCTTGCCGCGCTGTACCAGCAGATTGGCCGGACCGGCCGTGACGCAGCGGGAAAGACTATCGTCGGTGCCGACATGCCCGACACAGCCGGCAGTATGGGGCTCCTGGCCGACACACCTGAAGCCACCGGCGGCGGGCCAAGCAGCGGTGCGCAAGGCGGCGGTGCGGCGCGGTCGGCGAACGCGGGGCTGACGCTGCTGACCGGCCGTGGCCTACGTACCGTCGCGTTCATGACGGGCAGCGACCTGCCGTCAGCACTGCTCGAGCGGATGGGTCGGTCCGTGCTCCAATGCCGGAGGGTGCTGGACCCGGCCGGCGTTGCCGATGCGCTCATAGGTGAAGACCTCGCTGCCGGGCGGCTCACCCCGGACGAAGCGCGCAAGCCTCGCACTGTCGATAGCTATACCGCTGGGGTGGTGCGCGCTTTCACCGCGCTCGCCAACCTTGGCGCGGTTACCGACCTCGGCGACTTCCCGCCGTACTGCGCCGTCAAACCCGGCGAGCTTCTTGGCACGGCCCCATCCTCAGCCGCTGTCGGCCCCAATGGTGCTGAAGCCGACCGCGACGTGGAGGACTGTGTTGTTACGGCGGTGCTTGCGTTGCCGGTCCGCTCCGGCACGGCAGGTGCGCTGCGTCGGAACCACCTCGACGTCGCACGGCTGGATGAGCACCTGGCTGTGGCGGTGGCGCCGTACCGCACCATCGCCGAGGACGCGGCCGGCACCTGGCAGTTGCTGGCGGACCTGCACGACCGCGGACTGCTCGACGTCTCGGCCGCGCCGAGCCGACGTCTGGTCACCGGTATCGCCGTGCACACAACCACGCTGCCGCGTGGGTTCTTGCCGGCCATCTCCGGCAAGGTCGCCCGCGCCGCTCAGGAGATCCGGCTCCTGCGTGATTTCTTTACGGACTCGACCACCTGCGCCAACCGTAAGCTCGCCGACTACTTCGGCATCGCCGACCTGCCCGCCGGCTGCTGTTCCACAGCGGCGAACCGATGCTCGGCATGCTGGAACACGCTGACGTGGCCGGTCGGGGAGAGCAAACCAGCCGTTGCGGTCGCGCTCGAGACACCCCGGCCGCGGCCCGCCGGTGCACGCGTCGACGCCGCGCATCGACGACAGCGGCTCGATGAACAGGTCTTTCGCCTGGTATGGGAAGTCTTTTACGGCGTTCATGCCCGAGACGTAGTACGGGCTCTGCGCGGTGAGGACACGTACTTCTCGCCGCGCACCCGGCGCCGTGTGCGGTTGCGGACCGGGCTGGTCAACAGCCGGTACTTTGGCGCGAACCCGGCCGTGCGGCTGGCCGATGTGGAGAATTCCCTGGCCCGGTTACAGGCTGCGGGGCGGGTCGTGCCCGCCGGCTCACGGTGGCGCGAGGCCGGCCACGTGCGCCGTGAGACCCGGCAACGTGCTCGTACTGCTGCCACCGGTGCAGCAACCGGCCCAGTAACTGCGAGAACCGGAGGTGCGCCATGACCGACCTGGGCGACCGTCGCGTCGAGAACTCAGCGACTCCCCCGCAAACAGCCGCGGCCGGGACGCTGTGGCGCCCGTTCGAAGAAGAGCCGCTTCTGACACCGATGATGGCGCTGGGCTGGGACGCTACGGCGCCCCAAGACCGTGCGCGGTTGGTCCAGTACCTGTCCGCGCTCGTCGCCGCCCGCCGCGCGCCGGTCCACGTCAACGTGGCATTCAACGCGGTGTACTTCGGCTATGACGTGGTCACCGGCGGATACGTCGGCGGCCCTCTGGACCTGTTCGCGTTTCCACAGGTGCGATTCGGAGAGACGACCGAGGCGCTGCCCGTAGGCGCGATGGTCAACATCGCCGCCGGAGATCAGCCGCTGTTCGCCGAGGTCGTCTACAAGGAGGGCGAGCATCCTGCGCTGGAAACCGACGGCGCACTGCCGGGCTGGCTCAGCGGCGCGCCCGCTGGCGCAACCGGGCCCGGTGTCGCCGACGCGCCGCCAGACGGATCGGTGCTGCGCGAACGGCTCGTCATCGACGTAGACGCGTTTGGACAGGGGTTCTCGGCGACGCTGGCACGCCTCGACCGGTTGCGCCACCGCGGCCGATGGCTGGACGCGGACGGGCACATCCTTCTCGACGCGCGGTACGCAACGCGGCACGACGCCGACCTCGACGACACCGAGTTTTACGCGCAGTACCTGCTCACACGAGGACGCGACCAACTACGCAGCGCTGCCGCGCCGCTACCGCTGACGACCGTGCTGTCCGACAACGCCAGCGAGGGCCAGCTCGCCGCCGCGCTGACCGGGATGCTCGCCACCGTCGCCGACGCGCTGGCGAGCCTGCCGGAACTGCGGATGTGGCGCGGGTACGCGTTCACGCGTGCGTCATTGACGGCTCGGCTCGGCGATCCCGGGCCACTTGGCGGAGGCGACCTCGGCAGCCTTGCCGCGCAGCTGGCGCGAAGTGCCGTGCCCTCGCGCCGAAGTAGGTGGGCCCCGAGCCCGACGGTTACGTACACCGCGGTCGGGCCGCGCTTGCGCAGCGTGCGCGACGGCGCCACGCAACTGCTTGACGTCGGGTACGCGCTCGCTGTCTGCCATGCCAACGCTGTCATCAGCGACTACGCCCGTCGGGAAACGGACGAGGCGACGGGGCTGCTGCCCGGGGAGGTGCATTTGCGTCTTGACGACCCTTGGCAGGGCGGCGGCGTGTGGCGTGCCGAGTACCCCGACAGCACATACGTCCACATCGACGTGACTGAGCCGCTGGGCCTTGGGTGGCTGTCGACACTGCCGCCCGTGCTGCCGGACGAGTTGGACGCTGACCTGGCTGACGGTGCGGTTCATACGGCCTCCCGCTCCGCCTCCGAGTCAGTTCTCACGCCAACACCCCCACAGCCGGAGCCGCAGTCAGAGCCTGAGCTAGTACTGGAGATTCCACAGCCTGAACCGAAGGATGCCGGCGGCCTGGGAGAGCTCACTGTCACCGACAGTCAAGTATCGTGGACGCAGGCGCTGAGGCTGACCCACCTGCTTGAAGGCCGGTTGCCGCTGCCCGACTCTATCTGCACCCAGATGCGCGATGCCGGGTTGAGTGACGTGCGGATGCGGTTGATAGTGACCCACGACGGTTATGACCTTGACCCCGCCGAAGCCACCCAAACGGTCAATACGGATCTATTCGCAAACCCGCAGATGATGGGGATCGAGTGGCCGCTCGAGTTCTTCGCTGGCATCGTGCTCACCTGCACCTGGGGACGTGGAGCCAGCACGGTCCGTGCGACGACGACACTGCTCGACTGCCCGGTCATCCTCGATGGGATGGAGATCGAGCATCGCTATGACCCGCGGATACTCACTCGAGACGCCGCCCCCGGACAGCCACGCCGCACCGGAGAACGCGATCGGCGCTCTGGCACCAGTCCGCTGTCGCTGCCGCAACGCGTCCTGCGCGCGGTGCGCTGTCTGGGTCTCCTCGATCCGGACGGACGCGCAGTTCTCGCTCGCGCACATCTGCCAGCCGCCGTGAACATCATCGCCGAGGCCAATGCGGGCGCCGAACTCGACGTCGCAGTTGAGGGGCTGCTCGCAGCCGGCGACCTGCGTAGCGATGTCGGCAGCGTCGACGTGACCGGGCAGCTGTGCTTTCCTCCCATACCCGGCGCGCTGACCGTGCCGCTCGTCATCTACGAGCCTCGTCCGGTCAAAGGCTCTCCTCGCGCAGCAGCACCGCGCCGATCTCCCGCACTCGAAGCACGGTTCGTGCGGACGCACTCGGTTGCTGGGCATCTGCGTCGGATAGGCGACGTCGGCTGGGCGGCTAGCGAAGAGGCTCGGCAGGCGTACCGCGAGGACCGCGTCCGGTTTCGTCTCTTTGGCCCTGCTGAACTGCCCGAGGGCTACACCTATATCCGGCCGCACTCCCGCGGCAGCTCGTGATCGCCAGCGCCATCCTCGTAGTCGGCGCGACTCTCGCAAGCATCTCATTCTGGCTCTCTTCTTGACGGTTTCTTCCGGAGGCTTTCATGGCCCGTCATCCCCGTAGCAGCTGCCCACACGGCGACCCGTTCACGCCGTACCCGGTCCGGCCCGAAGCGGGCTGGCCTCTTGGCGAGGATCCCGAACGGGACGCGGCGCTGAGCGAGTTGTCCGCGGTGCTCATGGCGTGTCCGGCTCCCCTGGCCTCAGCACTGGGGGAGCTGACACCGCAGGACATTGGCAAGGGTCTGTCGGCGACACCGCAGCCGCGCCGATCGTCGGTGCTGCGACCGCTTGGCCTCATGATCACACCTTCCAAAATCGGTCCGCACCTGTGTCGCGACGTTCTCATGCGGATGACGCGCGCTGACGACCATTCCATGCGGCATGCGGCAGCGGCGCTGACCAGAGCGGTGCTCACCGACCTGCGGAGTAGCGTCCTGCCTGATGAGTTCTCTGAACGCTTCTCCTCGCCGCCTGTGCGCGACCCCGCCCTGCACTGGTCACCGGCGCTCGCACGAGTCGCCATGTGGGCCAACGGGTTCTCCTCCGTGAGTGACGCGCGGTTGTGGTTGTGGGCGAGCCGACAACCGTGGTTCCGACCTTCCTCTGTCGCTGACGAGCATGTCGCCGCGATCGCTACGGCTGCCAAGAGGGTCATCGAAGCTTCGCCGAAGTTCAGCTTTCTCAAGGACAGCAACGAGACTCCGCCTGACCTCGACGAACTTGACGATGTGGCCCAGAGCGAGATGCCGAATAAGCCAGGTACCGAATCAGCTGTCTCGGGCCGAGTGCCGGCCCCGGTCGATGACGACGGCGCCGCAGGCACGGTCCCGATCGCCGCCAAGCAGATGGTCGCCGTGGATGAAGAGGACTCTCAAGTGACGGTGACCACGGTAGACAGGAGCGTCGGTGAGCTGAATGTCGGCCAGTTGGAGCAAATCAGTGAAAACCTGCAGCAGGCCTTGGCGAGTGCGGTGCCCGCCGCGCAGCGGATTCTCGACAGCGTCACTGCCGACCGACCGCCCGCCGTCGATGACCTCAACATGATTATCCATGCGCGCGCCTCGTTTGATGATGCCGTAGCAACGCTACGGGTAATGGGCACCCCAGGGGACGCCGATACCGGTGAGGCGGTACGCGCCGCGCTGGACGACCTCATTAAGGCTGCCGACGACCCGTCCGTGCGCGCCAAGCTCGCGCAACTGCGGACTCTCGTCGCGCCCGGCGACAGTCCGATGATCGCTACCGCCTTGGCCGTGGCACAGCAGCGGGCCGACGCCCTGGTCGCATCTCCGACATGGACCACGGCTGAACGGACTAGCGCTGTCACCCTAGCCATGCTCACCGAGCTTTCCGATCCGGCCACCACGCCTTCACAGGTGATGGCGCTGCAGCAGGATTTTGCTCAGGCCCACCCCGACTTGGCGCTGCTCGCCATCGCTGCGGCCCAGTTGACCCGCATCCCCGATGCCAGCGCAGAGGGGATGACCATGCGCACCATCGCTGATGCCGCGGGTACAGCCAAAACCGTCGCTGACGAGACAGACGTCGCGACCCGCGGTAAAACTACCCAGGAGGACGAGACTCTCTCCGAGACAGCTAGCAGGAACACCATGGCGTTCCCCCGAACGGAGCCGACGTCGGTTTCGTCTTACGCCGAGGCGTCCCTGGCTGCGCCCTCGTCCAGCCGGATGCCTGGGCTGATCGCCGGCGATCCTGCTGCTCAGGGTGACGTGACCGTCAGTGACGGGGTAATGGCGCAGGCTCGCCTCGTCGAGGGAGTCGCCGATCTCATCGGCGCCCAGCGCTTCGGGCTGGGCGCGGCCGTTGCTCAGACTGGACAGTGGCCATCCAGCCAGCAGGCTGCGTTGCGTATCGCCGCATTGTCCGACGCTGTGCGTAGTGAGACTGGCACGGTCAATGCCACGCTGCGCGGCGAGCTTACTGAACTAGACACAGCAGCCGCCGCCGACGATTCGCCCAGCGCACTGCTCATTGTCGCCTCGCTGATCCGCGCCGCCCTTGTAACTGGAGAACCAACGACTGGTGCGGTGCTCACCGAGCTAGCTTCGCGGGTTGAGCCAAATTTGGCTGCAGTTGCTGAGCAGGTCGGCCGACGTGCGGTGCAAGGCCTCCTCGTCGATGCTCCGCCGCTGACCGTGCTCGCCGATGTCAGTGAGGTCGAACGGTCGGTGCGGGCTGCCAGCGACAAGGCCCGCAAGATGCTGCGCCCCCGCACGATACGGTTCAAACGTGCGACCGACATCGCAAAGGCTTGGATGGCCGCCGACGGGCTACTCGGCCGACCGCTGACTATCGCCGCCAACGATGACCGGTCGGCTGTGAACGAGGCCACCAGCGTTATTCAGGGGCTCTGTGACGCCGCACATGTCACCCGCGAGATCGACACGCTCGATCGTAGATTCAGGGGAACGTCCGGCAAGCCGATCGAAGGCGCCGGCCGGCAGAACCTCATCAACCTCGTCCAGGAGGCTATTCAGGCCCTCGCCAGTTGGGCCGAGGCGGTCTTGTCGCTACAGAGGTCCGGCGCCGCGCAGCAATGGAGCACCGGAGACGTTGCTGACATGCGCGCAGCGGTGCTTGACCGGCGCCAGGCTGTGCTCGCCGCTTTGGCGGCGCAGACCGAGCACACCGATCCAATGCTGGCTGCCGCATCGCGAGCGGCTGCTACGTCGCTGACGCTTACGTTCGACGTGCTCGACGGCGGGGTTGCGCTTCCGATCGGTGAGCCCGCACCAGCGTTCGTGCTCACCGCCGAACTGCTGAAGGTGCCCGGAGCGGTCATCGATACCGCCCTCAGCCACGTCACCGTGCCGGCAGACACCACCGTCGAGCAGCTACTGACAGCTGCAAAGCGAACCTGGACGGAAGCGGTCTTCACGCAGGTCGCGGCCGAGAACTTTGACGCTGCGAACTTCCTCCTCGCCGCCGCTGCGTCCAACCTGCTGCCTGGCGCGTCTGAACGCGAAATCGGCGAAGACACGGCTGCAGAGGTCGCAAGAGCACAGACCGAGGTGCAGGCTGAACTGGCGGATCTACACGACCAACTGTTGGGCGAACTGCGTCGGGCACAGACCAACAACGAGGTTTCCGAGGAGCAGGCTGGTGAACTGACTGGCCTGCTGCAGGACGCCAACATGGCCGTGACGCGCAATTTCGCATCTGTCCGCGCCCGGCTTGCCCTCGTTGCCGCGCGGCTGCCGCTCTACCGAGCTGAGGCAGCCCGGCGGTTGTCAGATCGGCTTGCCGCGCTGCCAAACGTCGACGAGGGCACCGTCACGCGCGTCGATCGGCTCATCAAAACCGGCGAGCTTTCCACCGCCGAAGAGCTCATCTACTTTCTCGAGATCGGCGAGCCAATGCCGCAGGTATCTGAGCAGCAGGACCTGCAGCAGTTCTTTCCCACCGTGCCTGATGCGCTGCAGCCTGGTCTGACGACGGAAGTCATCGACGCTGTGCGTAGCCGCGGTCAGGTGCCCGGCTGCAAGATGCTCGACTTCAGTCGGCTCAGCCCCGACCTGGCTGAGCTCGCCGCGGTCGCACTCGATAGTTGGCGGCAGCTCGCCACGACTCCTCCTGAAGGACGGCAGAAGATAAGCGAACGGGAACTGCTATTGCCGGCGCTGCGTATCACGGGCATTGAGGGCAAACGCATTCGCCGCCTCGACGACCTGCCGCGCGGGCGCGACCGGCGTTTCATCGACGTGGTGGACGTGACGATCAATGGCAAGGCGCCCGCGCCTGCGTTTGGCAGCAAGCTCGGTGGACGGCTGCGCGTGCTGCTCGCGTGGGGCCAGCCGAGCGCGCAGCTGGTGCTCAGCCACGCCGACCAGGACAACTCGGGCGACAGCCTGCTCATCGCGTACTTCGGTACGATGAGCGCTCAGACTCGCCGCGAGCTTGCCCAACACGCCGTCGCCGACAACCGCACCGCGCCAGTCGTGGTGCTCGATGATGCCGCACTGGTCTACCTGGCTGCGCACGGCAACCGGCGGATAGACGCCACCATGGGTGTGCTCCTTCCGTTCAGCAGCATAAATCCGTACGTCAGAAAAAAGCGCGGTCTCGTGGCCGAGGAGATGTTCTATGGCCGCGATGCCGAGCGCAAGAGCGTGCTCGACCCCGACGGCACACAGCTCCTCTACGGCGGGCGCGGCCTGGGCAAGTCTGCCCTGCTGCGCAGTGCTGGCCAGAAATTCGAGTCGCAGGGCTCGCCCGGCGAGCGGGTTAGTCTCTACCTCAGCCTCGATACCGTAGGCATCCGGGCAGGTTCGGCGATCGGACCGGACGCGATATGGAATGCGCTGCTGCGAGATTTCACCGACAAGGGAGTCATCACGCCGCCACGCCGCCAAACGCGCAGCAAGAGCCCGCATGAGCAAGTCCGCGCGGGCGTGCTTGCATGGCTTGACGCCGATCCGCGCCGACGGCTGCTCATCCTGCTCGACGAATCCGATCGGTTCTTCGAATCCGACGCGCCGGAGTTCTTTGAGACGAATCGGCTTAAAGAACTCGGCCTAACCACTGATGGCCGCATTAAAGTCGTTTTCGCTGGTCTGCACTCAGTGCAACGTTACGCCAAGAGTGCCCGTAACGGTCCGTTCAGCCATCTTGCGCAGCGCCCGACCGTCATCGGACCATTGCGGCCGCAGTTCGCGACGAACCTACTCACCCGCCCGCTGCAGGCACTCGGGTACCGCTTCGACTACGACGACCTGGTCAACCGGATTCTTGGGTACTGCTCGTATCAGCCGTTCCTCCTGCAGATGTTCGGCTCTCGCCTCATCGCTACGATGCACGCCCGCCGCAGCGTCGGCGTAGCCGATACCGAGCCGCCCTACGTCATCACACGCGCTGACGTTGTCGCAGTCGAAAGCCACATCGATCTCAAAGCCGACATTAGCGCAGCGTTCCACGACACGCTGCACCTCGACCCGCGGTACAACGTCATTGCCAACGTGCTCGCCCATCACGCGCACGAGTCCGGCCTCGACGCACGACTGTCCGACGTGGAACTGCGGGAAGAATGCCTGGACTGGTGGCACGCGGGCTTCTCGACTCTAGATGTGGAAGGGTTCCGCGCATACCTCCAAGAAATGGTCGGCCTGGGCGTACTCGCCCCGAACAACGACGGCCGAGGTTGGCACCTGCGCAGCCCGAACGTGCTCCGCATGATCGGGTCCAAGGACAATGTCATTACACAGCTCGTTGGTGCAGCGACGCTATCGGTGCCAGACGAGTTCATAGCCCTGGAGACACGAGCGGCACTGCCCGACGGACGTCGCTCGCCGCTGACTGCCGGGCAAAGTGATGATGTGCTCGGCGACCACGCCAACCAGGTCCGCGTGGTGCTCGGCTCACCGGCGACCGGCATCGGCGACGTCGCAAAGGCTGTGCGGCTTGCTGCTGACGTCGGCGACCGGTTCACCGTGCCGCCAATTGCCAATCGGCGGCAGTTCGAGGAGGAGTTGGCCGCTGGCAGGCCGGGTGAACGGCGCGTCGTGCTCACCGATCTGGTCGCGCTCGCGCCACGTGACGAAGCGTGCTCTGCCGCGCTGAAAGCAGCACTCGAGCTGCGTCCGCAACAGCCCGGCGTGACACGCTCGGCCGTCATCGTCGCTGGGCCGGAACAGATGCCCCTCTGGTGGGAGGTGCTTGGTCACACCGGACACGTCCCAGCGCTCGGCACAATTAAGCTGCGCCGCTACACCGGGCAGACGCTCCGTGTGTGGGCGCTGGCGAGCGAGAAGTTCAGTGTGCCGGAGCGACTCGAGCGGCTGCTTGAGGTCACCGGCGGCTGGCCGTTGCTTGTCGAGCGGGCCGGTCATCTCGTCGCATCCGGCGTGGAGGAAGGCCAGGCGCTGGCTACCGTCGCCGAGGAACTCTCGACACCGACTGACGCGGCCTCGTTCGTCGACGCCGTCGGAATCACCGCCGACGAGCAACTCGTCACCGCGTTCAACACAGTGCTGACGCTCGTCGATCCCGGCGGTGTCACGATCGACGACCTCGTCGCGGCTGTGGCATTGGGAGGAGACGTCGATGCTCCGGATATTGCGGTGGCGATCCTGCAAGCGCTGGGTGTTTTCGACGTCGACGCCGATGGCATGCATCGGCCCGAGCCGCTGCTAACGCGGTCCTGGCCCTACCGTGCCTGATAGCCGGGTGCTGGCCGCTGCGCTTCGTGTAGCGGCCAGCACCGGTGGGGTCTGCATGAGCGGCGAAAGCGGGGAGTCTCGTCATGGCCAGACTGAGTACCACCAGTAAGGTGATCGTGTTGCTTTCGGATACGCATGATGCCTTTCTGGGCAGATGGGGCAATACACGACCCAAGCGGCTGATGAGCCTGCAGAAGCAGATTTCTCCGTCAGAGGACAACCGATCCGGAGCTTGGTGGCAAGGCAAGACAAGTCGCGACTAGGTATAGCCCCTGGTCGCACGTGCGGAGCCTGGTCGCCCTGCTGAGCCTCGAGCCGTTGACCGCACACGCACAGACGGCCGAAGTCAGTCTGAGCTTGTTGGCTCACGCATGTGGCACGAACTGCCGGCTACAGCGTTTGTCAGTCTTCGCCGCTGCGGGGTGCAGGACCGATCGATGGCTTCGTCGATTCAGCCCTCGCGCTCCTTGCGGAAGGGGATCTCGGAGCCGGCGACGCCGACGCCTGCGGTGCTGGACTTGCGTAGTTGCTGAACCCGCGCGTACAGCTCGTCGCGTACGTAAGAGGGTCCACTGAACCCGTCGGCCCGGGAGATGAGGAATCGGTCTACCAATTGCTTGCGAGCGGCCGGCGAACTGGTCACCCGATACTCGGGATCGGCCAGCAACTCGGCCGCGAGGCCGTCGAGCTGCTGACCGAGCTGGATGTATTGAACCTTGGCGAGGGCATCGGCGCGCTCACACGCCGTACGAATCGCGTCCCAGAAGCTCCACTCCTGTGCGTCCGGCGGAACGGAAAGCCTGGCAATGCGCTGCCGGGCACTCGCACGGGCAGCACGGAATTCCGGGTCGGCCAGCAGGCGGTCGATCAGCTCGGCCTCGCTCCGTTCGCGCTCCTCCACGCTGAGCTGGTCGTCCTCGTCTCGAATAGTGAGACCGTGATGCCCAGAGCTCTCTTTCAGCACACGCTGCCAATCGAGGTACCAGGCAGCGCTTTGCTGCCAGAAATGAACAAGACCGTTGGCCATGAACGCAACACTTACTTGACCGACTTGACCGACATGTTGGGCCAGGTGTGTGGGCAGTTCGTGGATGTCGTCCTCATCTGCGTAGGGATCGAACGGCTCCGATCGCAAGTAAAGGATACATCCGCCAATTTTTCGGGCCAGTGACAGGAATGCCGGAAGCTCCAGTGTGTCGGGGTCGAGGTATACCTCCGGCCCGATCCCTGTTTCTGGGATGGCCGGTACCAGGACCAGCGAATTCTGGGCTGCGTAGTCGGCGGCCAACTTGGCGAGCTTGGTTGGGTCGTTCACGGGCAGCACTGTAGTGGTCGGCATCGGCAGCTCACCTGTGGTTCCGCGGTAATCAACGTGCCACTTCGGCCAGGAGTTCTGGTTCTCAAGAGGCCATACCTGACTAAATGCACGATGTCGCTAAACCTGGCACCTGTGGGCGGAATGTCAGAACGTCGCTGGTTGTGGATCCGATGACTTCTATGACTTTGTGCTTATAGGGCCTGGATCTTCGTCCTTCGCGTCGATACCCTGCAACAGGGTGTCGTGATCGGTTGCGAAGCGTCACTGCATGCTGGAGGGCCAGTGGAAGTTTCTTCAACAGGGCCAGACGTGCGTAGCCTTGCCGACATTCTGACGGTTGCGCCATGGGTGGAACTGGAAAAGCATATTGATCACTTGCGGGAGCGGGTGGATGCGGCCGTTCTTGCCTCGCATGGACGGCGAGAGCAGCTTCGCAGGGAGATACTGTCGGACAATCCACGCTTAAGATCACAAATCCGGCGCCCTTCGCCCGAGAAGATGGAATGGGCCAAGAATCTCCTGCGCTCTGGCATCGTCGCCGCCTCCGATGGGACGGTAGCGGCCGTACCGCTGCTGAGCGGAACGAAGATCCAGGTAGGCGTAGTGATCGTCACCAACACCGGCGAATCCGTCCGCCTAGTAACAAGGGTCTTCGAACACGAGCTGACCACAGCCGGCGACACGGCTCGGGAGTTCTTCGAAAATCTCCGGAAGGTGCATGGCAGCTCGAATCTGGCCAGCCGTGCGCTCATGCTGTTCGGCGAACGCCAGATCCTGCTCGCGCAGGAGGCCGACTGGCGGATGATCCACGGCGAGCTGATTCCGTACGAACTACGCACCGGCGTGGGTAGGCCGAAAGAGAACTTACCGCCTGTCTTCGATCTAGTGAGGCGTTATGTTCGGGAACAGCAGTTTATCGCAGTGAGCGAAAGCCCCGAGGACCTGGACGTCCTCAACGCTGGCATCGTCCTCGAGCCAGGGGAGTTCATCGAACTTCGTACGCTCACCGACGATCTCACCGGTTTCCTGGATGGTGACGAGAACGCGGGAACGACCAAGGCCGGTTTCAACAATATGGATAGGGCCACGTTCCGGAGTTTCATCGCAGAGGTCGGGCCGGAAGTCACAATCCTGCTGATGAAGGCCGGGCACCGTCCGTTCCTCCTGGAGTGCCACCGAGACCGTGTCGAAGAGGCGGCAGCGCTCTTTCTCGCGGACGCGCTCTGGACACGTGGTCTGCCGGACAAGGGAGTGACCGTAACCGCACGAGGCTTTCCCTTCCACATCGACCTCGCCGACAACGTGGCTCGCACGATGTTCAAAGGCGGAGAGTTCCGAACCTTCATCGAAACCCGATTGATGGAACTCGGGGTCGAGCACGGACTCACGGATCTGGATCCACGGAGGACTCGAGGATGAGCTCAGAAGCTGATATCCAGACAGAGACTGAGGGCGGCGAACAGGTCGACGAGTTCGAGGAGCCGCAAGACGGACCGCATCATGACGATGCGCCTGCCGAGCCGGACCACCCGAACCCCGAGCAGGAAATCCCCGCTGAAGATCTCAAAGCAGCGGAAGCTAGTCTTGCCCGATCGCTCATCACTCTAGGCTTCGTCGCCTTCGACGGGCAGGGGACCGACAACACCAGCAGCGGTGTCATGGTGTCCGAGCAGTTGCTCGAGATTCAGCGGCTCACCTACCTGGCATTTGGCTGGCCGATGAGACGTAGCAATCAAATCGGCGCCAAATACGGCCATCTATCCGTAGCGGGAGAAGTTCAGCTTCCCCCAGCGTTTCAACGATGGTACGAGTCTGACTTCAACGGCGAGAAAAGCGCGCTTGGCAGGGCACTACGCGCCTATGTCCAGGACCTTCGAACACATCTCGCAGAGGCCGCTCGCGTGCTTGCTCCGGGAGGACTCGTGGCCTACTCGGTCGCCAACTCCGTCAGGGCGGAACGTGTCTTCGACCTGGCGGCCGGCTTCGAGCAGCTCCTGGCCGAGGTCGGTTTCAGCGAAATTCGTGCAATACCTCGCGCGCAAGCCGGCCGACGTATCCTCCCACCGGGCCGGGACCCGAAGAGCGGACGCTTCTCGAGCAACGTGCGCAGTGCCGGAGTCCGAGAATACATCGTACTTGGCAGGCTCCCTTGAGGTGATGGCTATAGAACTATTGCACAGGCGATGGGCAGTTCGGGTTGAGGTTTGTATAAGTGTTCCTCGGCTCTCAAAGCGTGAGCAGCCATCCTGACTATAGACATCATGAAGCCCGCTGAGGCCATCACTGATCAACTAGCCCACAACTTCCCAATTGCCGGTACCAGCATATGCAATCTCGATGTCGGTAACACTAGTGTTCTGGTACATGAAACGGCCTGCCTACTCGAACCATCTTCGGAGGGCTGCAGGCCGCCATGGCAACTGAACATTGGTTACAGAGGATTGAGGTACGGGCGGCCTGCAGACAAGCTACCGGCGCGGATGGTGCGTTCTATAGCGAGAGCCTGTGCGCCGTCCTGGTAAATCAGAAAACGATAGCTGAGGTGCTCTCTTACATAGCTTTTGGTTATCTGGTCGAGACTTAGGTGGCCTTGGCCAATATTGGCCTGCTGTCCAGGCGTCAAGGCTGGAATGATAAAACGGTCGCAGATGTAAACGTTAAACTGATCTCCAGATCGTCTTCCGGATGCATGTGAATTAAGTCGCGTCCAAAGGCCTAGCGCCTTTCTTGGCTGTTCGGGATGGGTGACCAGATCCTCCGGCTGGGCTCCACGTCCACTCATGCCAACATAGATGAACTCATCTCGTCTCCAGACGGTATACACACCTGCTGCCCGGCGAGGGACCTGATCACTCGGCCAGTCAGAGAACTTGAAGGCCGGCCCGCTCTGTAAGACGTCCACGCAACCGACTCTACACCGTGAGGATTTCCTCGCCGCTAACACTTCGCCAAGGGTGAAGCCGGAGGCGCAGGTAAAATACCCGGATGCGTCGGAACCGGGATGGTGTTCATACTCCTCGCCTGAGTGTGAGTGCTGGAGACTTCAAGTTCCCATAGGTTGTTTGATGTATAGGACTCCTAGTCACCTCTGGCGCTCACCGCGGGAGGCGCACTATGGAAAAGGCGTCGCGCTGCTCTCAAGCGAATCCACGAGTTTGGATCTTGATCCTCAAGCTGCTGAGGTAGCCAGAGTCGGTTCTGGAGTGTGTCGGTGTCGCTGACCTCGGCAGACGCTGAAGACGGCCAGTCGGCCTGCGGTTGATCTAGGACTTGCTCATATAGCTCAACCGAAGTTTGCGGGATTTCATTGTGCGTAGCGTTGTGTGGGAGATTGGTAAATGTCAAGATTTCGTGCCGTTCGTCTAGGCTAGCCGAATGCAGCAGTCGTCTCGGGGGATGCGTACTTACGGCATGCTTTGGAAGAGGTAGCAAGGAGGGCAGCTGGATGCAGTTAAATACCTCTTCCGTATTCTTTACCAACCAACTATTAGGGTCGAAGTGTGAGCTCTGGAACAAAAAGACGGCAGCGTCATGATGGGAATGAGATTTACGCTGAAGGCGCTCGTTGGTGAAGCCTCGTGGGTGGAGAAATGGTGCAGCTGCATGCCAAATGGGAACGGTCGAGGTGGTGGTCGCTTCAATTCGCAGAAGGTAGGTGAGATTCCGTGGCCATTTTGACCAGCGTGTTCTCGGAACGAGGCCACGCACAAAAGTGGCCGGCCCAAGTAGTTCTAGCGCCTTCTCGCTTAGGTATTGCCGACTCCGGCTGGTGGCATGCCGGAAAGGCCCGCTGTGCTTAGAGGTGAGGAGAAGGTAGCGTTGTAGGGCGTACTCTGCTGCGAGTTCCCTCAGTTTTGCCCAGGTCTTTACTGTGGCCTGTGTTTGGCTGCGGCGGGAATCCCCGCAGCTGGAGTCTGGCGCACCCTGAGGCCAGGAGAGCGGGGTCAAGATGTAGGCGGCCTTGCAGGTATCCCAGTAATCATCTTGGACGTCCCATACCCGAGTGGGACCGACGAAGCACAAGGCCCTGCATGCACTGACATCCCAAGGCTTAACTGTGGTGCCACCATTGTTGTGGAGCACGGCTAGCGCTGCAGCTGTTGTGGGGACGTACAGTCTCGCCAATTCTCTGGGCAAGGCATGCGGTACGTTAGCTATGAGTCTGTCGAAGACATGCCGAGTCAGCCCTAGCGGTTTAACAGAGGCAATGTCTAGCGAAGACCCAATGGAACTATCCAGCCCTGCTGGACGAGTTGGCCTGCACCAATGGAGCAGAACGTTTTCCCACGGTGAAGCGGCGGGGTCGGCCAGACATATTGAGGCATCCTTGTCCAGCAGCAAGATCGCCGTCCCGGAAGGGGTGCCGCGGGCAGCATTTAACACACTTGCCAATAACGTGTTCAAGAGCGTGCGGGTTTTGCCGCAGCCTACCTGAGCATAGATGTACGAAGGTATGGGACCTGCCAACACCTCGATGGCACTGCGCGGTATGGCTCGGTGCCATTTCGATCGATCCGTCACCTCCCGCCCGGAGTCTGAGGCTTCAGTCGTGATGTCCATCCCCGAGATGATCACGCGTGAACTCGGGATACGTCCAATGTTTGTTGTCCCAGAGTCTTCGGCGCTTACCTCCGCCTGTGTAGTCGCAGGAACAGTTTCCTCTGAAGGGGAACTTGCAACTATGCAGCCGGGTTCCTTGATGGCATCTAGACGCACAGGTTGGGACCATTGCCGGTCTGGCGTCGCATGTTCCTGCTCATCGGAGGTTGACGCAGATGCTTCCCTCGGCTCGGGCAGCCTTGGTGACCGAACCGAGGGATCGAGGTGACACTCGTCAAGGTGGTCTTGCGGCAAACTCATGGCCTTTGGCCGGAAGGACTCTCGGTCCAATGCCGCAGCGCAGGCACGCAGCAAAGCAGGTGGAGCGTGGCCGACACACAAGAGCGCGGCCGAAACGATGGCTTGAGCCACATGCTCGTCCACGTCGGCGATGATGCCCTCGTCAACCAGATACTGCAGGATGCAGGCAGCCCCTCCGGGGAGGGCTGCCACATTACGAAGGAGCTGTTTCGGCAACTGCAGCGAGGCCGGCAATGGAAGTACGTGTCCAGGTGACGGGGACGTCGGCAGCACTTCGAAAGACACAATGTGGCGACAGGCCGGAGGCGGGGGAGATGGAGGTGGCAGATACCGCATCGTCGTCTGTGGGGTGCCTTGGGCGCCAGCGTTGCAGCCACGCATGTTCCGCGGCCGAAGCTTGAGTGCAGCCGTGGGGGCGGACTGGCACATCCGCACCAGCATCAGCACGAGATCGTCGAGCTTGAAGGACGGCTGCGCAGATACCCCGGCGGACCTGCCGCGCTCCTGAATGCGGCGCGCCAAGTGCTCAGGTAGGCCCGCCCGAATGTGCTTGGCCACCGGACTTCCCAGCGACGAACGCTCGAGCATCTGATCGAAGTCGTCGTCGGTCTCCATCGCCGGTGCCATCGGTGGGCGGTCAGCGGGTTGTATGCGCGGCGAATCCACAGTGCCGCGACGTTCTCCGTTATTCATGGCAGTCACCTCTCCGCACCGTCAGGGTCCACTTGGGCTTTTGGAGCAGGGTTCTCCTTGCCAAGCCTTTTGCGGGCGCGTCCTAAGCGCCCTTCAGCAGCCTTTTCGCTTAGTCCGCAACGTTCGGCTGCCTCGGCCTGGTTGTAGCCCTGGCTGCGGAACCACAGGACCTCACGCAGCTGGGGATCTTTGATCTTGCTCATGACGTGCCGGGCCTGGTCGGCCAGAACCACTTGATCTTCTGGACTTCGGACGCGAGCGGGACGCAAACTTGGCAAATTATCAAGATCGTCGGTCAATCCGGCATACAGGGCTACCCGGTCTAGCACCCCAGCTCTGCACCATCTGCGGTAGACCTTTTCAAAGGCGATCAGACACCCACCGATGAAGTAGGTCGTCAGCGCCGCTCCACCCTCAGGGTTCCAATCGCCGTTACGCACGGTGCGGCGAAAACGCTCGATGCCTTCCTCGGCGACTTCGAAGGCTAGTTGGTCAACATCGTCTTGGCTCCATCGCCTCCAGTCAGACCTGGCGCGGTCAAGCGGGGGCAGGGGAGTCAATCCCCTCCTCGCTCTGGTCTTGTTCGTCCGCGCGCGGACCTCGTTGACCTTGGCGAAGATCTTGTCTGCCCGAAGCCAACCGATCAAGATCGGCAGGCTGGAGCCCAACAGGCGCCCACACATTTTGTCGAAGCGATCAACGCGACCCTGGGCCAAATCCTGCTGCAGCAACATCATGATGCGGTGATCTTCATCAAGGCGCGCCTGGCGCGCGTCGGCGCCCTCGTGCAGCTCAGGGGGCGCTAGCTCCCGTTCGGCCTCGGCGACTGCGGCGGCGACCAGATCCGAGGCCTCTTGCTCCGATATCGGATCATCGTCGCCGCCGGTATCCGCGTCGATGCCCCCTGACTCGACCGACTTGGTCTCGAGCGCGCTCGGACGTGGGCCGGGCTGTTCGAAATGCGCCATCGACGTACCCGCTCCCCTCGGGGGTTGGGGGCCGAGGGAAAGGACGCACGGCCCGGGACAGGTGGTGGTCTACTGCGTAGCTCTATGGGGCAGCGCCGGATCTCCCCTCGGGTCTCCCCAAAGTTTTTTGTGCCGTCTAAAAGCGAGGGGAGCGCGGCGCGAATCGCTTAGACCTCCACAACCCGAGCCCTTCTCGTTCAGAGCGGGGCCAAGCGTGTGGAAGGGACATTGTGCAGGCAAACCTTAACGCCGATCACCACCCCGTGTGCCCGCTTCACCATCACGAGCCCAGCAGTTGTGGCAGTGTGGCCAAGCTCGACGCGACCGCTGCTAGGTCTTCAGGTCCTGCTCCGGCGAACCCGCCTACGCCCCCAGAGCGCATCACGCTCGCCCTGCTGTGCGCCGCCATGGCCACCATCGTCATGACTGGCCTGATGCTCGCCGACAAGGCGTCCTGGCCTGCGTCCCTCATCGTCGGCCTGGGCGCCGGCGGCGCCACCCTTGTCAGCGTGCTCACTCTCCTCGGCCGCACGAACTCCTCGTGATCGCCCGGGAGCGTCCGCTCGCCCTGGTCGCCGCACACCTGACCGAGATGATTCCCGGGCTTGGCGCTGTGTCCGCTTCCTATCGGGGCGGACGGGTTATCCAGCGGTCCAGCCTGAGGCATCTGGAGCGTTGTCTGGTGATGCAGCGGCTGTTGTCGTACCGGCGCTAACGAAGTGCGCAGGGTCTTGATGCCGGTTTCGGCGAGGATCTCGTCCACGAGGGCGGAGGCTATCCCGATCACGGATCAGGTAGCGCGCCTGGCAGCTGGCATCGTCCAGATCCATCACCAGATTCCTTACCGCCTGGGTGACCCAGTTTGCGCTCGGGGGCGCGGTGGTGCCGAGCACGCGGACGCGCTGCCGACAATTCCATCCATGCAGGTCAAGGCGTATGTGAGGACTCGTGTAGGATGCCGCCGAGTCGATCTCTTCGGCGTATGTTGAGGTGGATGATTTGCTCAGGGTCTGTGATCGTTTCCGGGACGGGACGCAGCGGGGCGGCTTGAGCCAGGGCTTGGTGGGCGCGGTGCTGGTTGTAGAACCATTCGTACTCGTGCAGGGCGTGCCGTAGGTGGCGTTCGTCCCAGAGCAGGCAGCGGTCCAGGAGTTTGTGGCGGCAGGACTGCACCCATCGCTCCATGATTGAGTTCATGCGGGGTATCCGGATGCCGGTGCGCAGGGTCTTGATGCCGGTTTCGGTGAGGATCTCGTCCATGGGGGCGGGGAACTTCCTATCCCTGTCTCGGATCAGAAAGCGCGCCCGGCAGCCCGCATCTTCCAGGTCCATCAGGACATTCCTGATCGCTTGGATGACCCAGTCGGCGGTCGGGTGAGCGGTGGTGCCCAGCACGCGAACGCGCCGGGTGGTTTGCTCGATGACGGCCAGGATGTACTGGCGCTGCCCGTTCAAGGTGACGGTCGCTGAATCGCCCCGGCTTTGATGGAGACCTCAGCGGTTGATTGCTAGGGCTTCGTTGGGATGGTGCTGAGCGTAGTAGATCGCCTCGAACTCCTCGGGCGGGAGGTGGCCGATGGCTGAGTGCAGGCGG
>NZ_SMKO01000092.1 GCF_004348685.1 Nonomuraea deserti
GTGTTGCCGGGGGTGGGCCCGTCGTCGAAGGTCAGCCCCACGTAGCCGGAGCAGGCGCGGCCGGGGGCGCCGGTGCTCGCCTGCGCCTGCGTCTGCGTCTGCGGCGCGACCAGGCCCGCCGCTACGAGGGCCGCCGTGATGAAGGCCGCTGTGACGAGGGCCGCGCTCCGCGATCTCCACCACCGTAAGACGTGCAATGTCCACTCCTTCGCCGACCGACACGAACTGACTAAGGGGAACGCCTGCCGCCCGGCCCGGTTCCCACCGGCTCGCGGCAATGGGGAGGTTAGGATGCCGGGCCGCCCGTACGGCCGCAGACGGGCAGGAACGCGGCGAACGGTCGTCGGCACGCTGCGAACGGTCGTTCCTCGCGCCTGATCCATGAAAGTTACTCGCGCCCGCCGCCGAGGCGTACTCCAGCGGCACGACCTGCAGGGAAAAGGAGCCGAGCGGCGGAACGGCTCGAATACCGCACCGCCCGAATCGTTCAGCGGGAATGCGCAAAAAATGCCCAGACGGTTCCCAGGGCGATTATGGGCGGCACATATAGCCCGACGATGATCGTGAAATAGCGGAAATCTATCATTAACCTTGTCAAGGCTCTACGACGCGCAGAAAGTGAGGGGTGACCAGGAGGAACCACGACCGATGGAGGAACGGTGGACCGACCCGTCAGCGGGCTCCGGCGCGTCCGGCCGACGATCCGGCGCGCGTTATCCGTGGCTCTGGGAATTGTCATCATGGCATTTGTCGCCGTGCCGTCGGCCGCTGCGCCGGCGCTGCCCAAGCCGAAGGAATTCGTGTCGTACCTCGACCTCGAATGCTTCAAGACCGACCCGTACCAGCCGCCCGCCGTCGGGCTGACGCTGCGGCACCTCAACCCGGTCCTCGAAAGTCTGCCGATCGAGCAGATCACCCTCGGCGCGCGTGAGCAGTTGTGCGTGCCGGTCGCCAAGAACAACGTCATCCCGCCGCCCGAGGTATTGGACTTCATCAGGTTCGTCGACCTGGCCTGCTACCGGGTCCTCACCTCGGCGCCCGGCAAGGCGCTGGTGCTCAGCCATCTCAACCCCGTGCTGCAGGACCTGCCTCGTACGGAGATCGTGCTGGGCAGGGCGGAGCAGTTCTGCGTGCCGGTGGCGAAGAACGGCGTCGCGCCGCCCGCGGAGGTGATGCAGCTGGTGCAGCACATCGACCTGCTGTGCTACGGAATCACTCCGAACACGCCGATGAACCGGGCACTCAACCTCAGGCAGCTGAACCCGGTCCTGACCGACCGGATTCCTGCGGCGACGGTGCGGGTGACCTACGCACGTCAGCTGTGCGTGCCGATGCAGAAGCGCGGAGACATCATCCCGCCGGAGGTGCTGGAGGTGGTGCGCTGGGTGGATCTGGAGAAGTTCGACACGGTTGCTCCGGCGATCACGCCGGTGACGCTGAGCCTGCGGCATCTGAACCCGGTGCTTGGGCAGTTGCCGCTGGAGCGGGCGACGCTCACCGGTGCCGTGCAGCTGGGCGTGCCAGTGGCGAAGAACGGCCAGATACCGCCGGGGTGAGCGCGCTGCCGGTGAGGTAGGTCCCGGCCGGGCGTTCAGCAGGGGGCCGGCCGGGCGTACGGGCCGGTCAGCCCAAACCGCTTGGATGCCCCCCGCTGGGACATGTCCTGAAGATCTTGGTGGGTGAGCCGGCATGAGCCGGCTCACCCTCTTGACAGGGCATGGTAGGGACGAGAGTCCAGATGCCGTTGGTGTGGGGCCCGAGGTCGATCAGGCGGCGGCGCGGTGGTGGAGTCAGCGGTGTGCAGAGATGCGTACTTTCGTTGGGCCAGTCGGGCATGACGGCGTCGATGGACCATCCATTGGCGGTGATCGTGTGCAGTCCGCCACCCAGGCATCGGTCGAGGTGGTAACTGCTTTGCGGGGTGGCAGGCGGCGTGGACCAGTGGTGGTCGTGCTGGGAGTGGTTCTGGCTGCGGCCTACGTGGCTGGTCACTACCTGGCCGTGCGGTATGCCGTCGAGCAGGTGAGCGGCGAGATACGTCTGGAGGGGATGGACGTGACCGCAGACGACAATTGGCTGGCCGCAGGGCGGATCTCCCCGGTCGAAGACATGGCCTACCTGCTCGAAGAAGTGGCTGATGTGCGGGGAGAAGGTCATGTACGGGATACCTCGTCGCCCTCGCGGCGGTTTGCTTGATGTGCATCGGCATCCTGCTGCCCAGGTTGAAGGGACGGGCCCGGACTGTCCTGGTGGTTGTGGCCGGTGTCGTTTGGGGGCTGTATCCGGTTTCCGCTGTTCTCACGTTCGCCCAATGGGGTTTTCTCCACATGGGAGATGGCGGCGCGACCGGCTTCTCAGGGGACTTGTACGTACACCCGCCAGAGACGCGATCGCCTGATCGCGGCGGCTGTGGCGGACGGGTGACCGTCGAACGAGTCGCCTCTGGCGTGATGTTCCGGGCCGTCGTGGATGTGGTCACTCGTCGGTGTGCGGTGATGGGGGGCGGTTCTCCGGCTGCGCGTCGATGCCGGCGATCAGCAGGTCGATCACCTGGTTGAAGTAGTCGTTGTCGGTGGCGAGGGCGCCGGATTCCGATATGGCGGTGGCGAGGGCCTCTTCGTGCCGGTCCGGGTCGTTCTGGCGCGTCTGGCGCATGGAGACGGCGGTGGCGGTCGCGCCCAGGATCTGGTTGGAGAAGGCCCGGATCGCCACGGCTTGGACCTCCTCGCTCTTGCCGGATTCGTGCAGGGCGGTGATGATGCGCCGCGCCAGGGCGGCCGCGTTCGGACCGATCAGGGGCCGGGAGCCGGCGAACTCCGCCGCCCAGGCATGCCTGGTCAGCGCCGCGTAGAACCGGCCGGCGGTCTGCTTGAGCGCGGCGCGCCAGGCCACCTCCGGGCAGGGCAGCGCTGCGGCGGCCTCGGTCAGGATCGCGTCCACGGCCAGGTCCACCAGGTCCTCCCGGCGCTGGACGTACCAGTAAAGGCTGGTGGGGTGCACGCCGAGCTCCGCGGCGAGCTTGCGCATCGTCAGCGCGGGAGCGCCCTCGCGATCCAGCAGCGCGATCGTGGCGGCGACGATGCGGTCGCGGCTGAGCACGGGCTCGGAGCGGCGGCCCCGCGGCGGGCGGGTGAAGACGCTGTCGACGTGCTGCTCGGAACGTGGATCGGTCATACCCGACAGTGTACTGGGTCTCATACATTGTCGGATTGAATCCAACAGTGTTTGTTTCTGGGCGTCGCAAGATCGTCATCTTCGCGTTCAGGCGACGCGCCAGTTCACCTGACAGAGAGAGCCCGGTATGACCACCGCATCCGCACGCCTCGCCACCCCTGCCGCTCCTGGCGGCTACCGAGGCGACCTGATCCTGTTCATGACCATCGCCTTCGGCGTGAGCTGGGCGTCCTGGGCGGTGGCGATCGGGCTGGGCGGGCCGTCGGTGAGCCCGCTGGCGGGCCAGTTCCACCTGTTCGGTGCCTTCGGACCGCTGATAGGCGCCCTGGTGATCCGCGTCCGCCGTGGTCGCCGCGGCCGGCCCGCCCCCGAACACGCGGTCCGCTTCCGCCCCGCGAACCTGGCCTGGGCGCCGCTGCTGCTGGTGGCGGCCTCCGCCATCGTGCTGGCCGCCGCCTTCATCTCCCACGCCGCCGGAGGTCCCGCCCCCAGCCTGGACGGCGCGCTGGACGTGATCGCGGGCTTCGGCGGGCCCGCGACGTTCCTCGTCGGCCTGATCATCGGCGGGCCGCTGGCGGAAGAGCCCGGCTGGCGCGGCACCGCCTACCCCAGGATGCGCGCCACAAAGGGCCGCTTCCTGGCCTCCCTGATCCTCGGAGCGCTCTGGGCCGTGTGGCACCTGCCGCTGTTCTTCATCGGCGGCACCGTCCAGAACAGCCTCGGCGCCACCACCCCCAGCGGTGTGCTCTTCGCCGCCAGCTCCATTCCCATGGCCATGCTCTGCTGCTACGCCTACGAGCGCGGCGGCGTCCTCACCTCCATCGCCGTGCACTTCGCCACGAACGCCACCATGGTCCTGCTCGACGTCCAGCAGCCCGTCACCCTCGCCGTGATCATGGGTATGCAGGCCGTCGCCGCCGCCGCCCTCCTGGCCACCATCCGGCCCGCCGACCGGCCCACTGTGGTCACGACGTCCCCACTCGACAGCGCCCCTACCCACTGATCCTTCCGCAGTCCCGCCCGGCCGGGGCAGACGGCCGGGGCAGCGACGGGGATGCGAGCGTCAGCCGACGGAGTCGAGGACCTCACCCAGCTTGCGCACGACCGCGTTTGTCGCCTGGCATCCGGAAAGGTTCCCCAACCTGACGTTCGACTGAGTGCTTCGAGCTGGACGCTTGACAATCAGTGAGAAACGCACCACTCGATTACTGGCGTGACGCAACCTCCTGAGGGGCCTGTGCATGTAGATGACATGAAATCCGAGACAGTCCACCCGCCACCCGGTTCTCCGGGCGCTGAGGCATCGGCCGACACGGTCGTGACCGAGTTGTTCTCGTCCACCGGCTCGCTCTTGTGCGGCTGGCGTTCCTGCTGGTGGGCGACCAGGAGACCGCCGAGGACGTGGTCCAGGACGCGTTCGCCGCGGTGTATCGCAGATGGGGCAGGTTGGCTGACCGAGGGCAGGTGCTGCCGTACCTGCGCACGACCGTGGTCAATGGATGCCGGATGGTCCTGCGGCGCAGGGCGATCATCGGGCGGTTCCGCGGTCACCGCGAGGTTCCCTTCTGGTCGGCGGAGGCGGCGGCCCTGCTGGGGGAGACCCGGCGGCAGGTGTTTCTGGCGGTCCGGGCTCTGCCACGACGCCAGCGCGAGGTGTTGGTGCTGCGGTTCTACCTCGACCTGTCGGAAGCGGAGATCGCCGAGGTAATGGGGGTCAGCCGCGGAACGGTCAAATCGACGGCATCTCGGGCGCTGAAGGTGCTCGCCGTGAATCTGCAGGAGGAGCGATGACCCGAAACGTTGAAGACCGACTCCGCGACGCTTTCACTGCGGGTGCGGAACTGGTGTCGCCAGAGAGCTTGAGACCGGTCGCGGATCCTGTCTCCATCCGGCCGCGAAGGGGTTTTCGAGGGTTGCCGGTGTTGGCGGCCGCCGCCGTTGCGGTGATGCTCGGCGCGGTTGCGATCGTCCCCTCGCTGTTGCGGCATTCCGCAGTTCCGGAGGGGTTCACCGGTGTGGTGGACGCGCTGGCGCGGCGCACCGAAGAGCCGCGTGAATACTGGCGTAGCGAGACGGAGTCGTTGACGTGGCAGCGTGTGGCCAAGCAGACGTACAACATCGAGGACAATGTCCGCAGGGTCTTCTGGGCGACTCCCCGCGGTCCTGTCCTCGAGGGCACGCAGCTCTATACCCGGCCCTCGACCACCGCTGACCGACGGAAGTGGCGTGAGGCAGGTGCGCCGGCGCTGTGCGGTTTCAACGTGGGCTGCGAAGGCGTAGAGGACCTGCGTGGCCGGACGCGCTACTACTTTCCGGAGGGCTTCCTGCTCGCCGGTGGAGTATCGCTGACCCGTTCTCAGCTGCTCGCGCTTCCGCAGGACCCGCAGTTGCTGAGAGCGGAGTTGCAGCGGCTGTGGGGCGAGAAACGTCAGAAAGCTGCCGGTTCCGGCCGTTCCGAAGGCAAGCAGTACTCCGAGCAGGACATGCTGTGGCTGATGGGGGAGGACATACTCATGAACGCGCCGACCCCGCCTGCGGTGCGGGCGGCTGCCATGCGCATGATGGCCGCGTTGCCGGGCGCGCGGATTGTGAACGAGGCCAGGGATGCCGAAGGGCGAAGCGGCATGGCCATCGCACGGAGAACCGATCGCGATCCACTGGAACGGCGGCTGGTGATCGATCGGTCCAGCGGCGACGTGCTCGGGACGGTCACCTTGGTAGCCGGGTCACTGCCCGAAACCTCCGGCCTGGATATCGGCGACATGGCCAATGCAGAGGTGGTCAGGAAACTTGGCTGGACCGGCGACGGACCCCGGCTACCCGAAGGGTGCACCCAGCAAGTCGGGAAGGCCTGTGACGGCTTGTAGAGCGTGTGGAGGATGATCGCGAGCCGCGGTGGCCAGGCGTACCTGTAGCAGGCTGTCGTTGAGCGGGCCCGTCCTCGGGTGAGGCGGCATGCTGAAGATGGCCGCCCAGGGGCAGTCACGCGAACGCGCTCCCGGCCTGCGCCGAGGTCCGCTCGGCGGTCGGCGACGCGCAAGCTGGGAGACGCGCAGCCGCGGAGGAGCCGGTCGCTTCCAGTAGCTCGCAGCGGCCGGATCGCCTCGCGCCAGGGCTGGGCCTTGAGCCGGCGCAGGAGCGTGGGCTGGCTGCCCTTGACGATGAACATGTAATGACCCCCGGCATCGACGATCTGCCGGGCGTGTTCATGCTGGGTGTGCAGGGCGTCGGTGGTGATGACCGCGTCTGTGAGATCCAGGTCGGACAGCAGGGGCCTGAATATAGGGATTTCGTTGCTCGTGGCTAGGACCTGGTGTTGAGCCACCACAATCTGGGGGTGGCGGCGGGTGGCGGCCAGCAGATGAGTCATGCTTTGGCCGGTGCGGCTGCCTCGCAGGGTCTTGCCGTCCACGGCCAGGCCGAACAGTGGTGCTCTGGCGTCTGCGCTGATGGCCGATGGGGCGCAGTCGGCCAGGGCGGCCAGATAAGCGCACGTTGCGGCGTCGAAGGCATCGCCGTCCGGGCGGGCCAGCAGCCGTATCAGAGCGCTGCCGGCTAAGCGTACGGTGTCTGGGAGGCCGAGCCGGGCGCGCAGTTCGAGGTCATACCCTGCGATGAACCGGGTGACTTCACCGAAGAGGTCGCCCCCGCCGAGCACGGCGAGCAGGGACAAGGCCAGCAGAGGACCGAGCCTGTAGCGGCCGTCCGCGGCGGCTGCGCGGGTCGAGGACGGCATCCGGAATTTCAGCCAGCGTGGGCAGGTCTGGTAGTGGATCGACGGTGGAGACGTGCTCCAGGTGGCGGACGAGCACGTCGATCGGGGTGATGGCACACGAACGCGGCCCCCGTTCTTGATCGACTGGCTTGGACAACCGACGATCATGAGGGGTCGCGTATGACACCTCCACGCTGGGGCGCCCTCAACCACCTGTGGCGAGCAGGGCTGTCACAACTAAGTGTCCTCCCAGTGTGGGGTATACGATTCGATGTCTTCCGGCACGCGAATCCGTCCATTCAAGAGAGCAAGTGGTGCGATCTCAGCACCACCATAGAAACGCATGTAACCGACGAAGGATTCGATGCCGCTGGCATGTGCGTCGGCTGAGTGCCGGTCGAGCCAGTCCAGCAGTGTCCGGAGCTGGAGAAGTCGTCGGATGGAGTTCTTGGCGCACTGTCAGCGCCCACCCGTCCGACTGCTCTTGTGCGATCAATTCGGCGACGAGCGCGCCTCCCACCAGTCGGGCAGCGCCGCGCTGAGCGAATAGTGGCGGGCTCTGGTTCCGCCTGTTCCCTTATCCCACATGCCATCGCAGTTCGGCAAGCTCGTCGTCAGGAACGTCAGCACGAATGTCCACCGACAGCACTTGTTCGTGAATGTCTTCCATCGGCACACCGTACCGTCGCGACGCCCTGAAGATCTACTGTTCGAAGTTCCTGTGTACGCGCGTCTCGCCAGCCGAGAACGCTTCAGCCCTGCGGTATCCGCACGTTTCGGCCTTCCGATAGACGCGGAAAGCCGGCCCGATGATTATCGGTCGGCGTTCGGAGGCGATTCCAGGTCCGGACCGCACATGTCCTGGATATCTGTGCCTGCATTGAACGCCTTTCCAAGCCGCCACCGAGGTGGTTTTCCGCGGTTGGATGTCGAGACAGAAACTCGATCGAAGATCAAGATAGAGAGCGTTGGCCGTCGTACGGCGTGCGGAGTCATTCCTCTAGCACGAGGAGGCGATTACGGTTTTCGGATCACATTGCGAAACCGGTATGTACTTGCCATCAAGCGGCGCCCTGACCTCCCGGTCGCCGAGCCGCTTGCCGAGCGTGAATATCTTGGACTCGACCTTTTTGCGCGGAGCGGAGCAGGGAGAGGACGGACTAGCCAGGCTGCTCTTCTCGACAACGTGGATGTCCACTGCATCCTTCGACTCATCGATGGACGCTTTGACCAAGGTGGCGCACTCGTGGATCTGCCAGACGATCCGAAATTCTTTGGAGTTGGGTATACGCCAGTAGCCCACGATGTAGCCGTGACCCACACGGGATGAGGCCAAGAGATCATGTGGCTCCCGAAACCGCTTGAGTTCCTGCTCCTCCGCGTGTCGCCGCTCCGCCGCGCGTTGCTCGGCGATCTGCTGTCGCTGGTTGACTTCGGCTGACTTGGAAACGACAGATGCGATGGCCATCGAGACAAAGACGATGAGTCCTATGACTCCCATTATCCGGTACGCCGCGAAGGCCGCCTCGCTCGGCTCGTTGGCTTCCGGGTTCTTGTACTCCCAACTAGATAAATCCCATATGACTCGAGGACGGATGGCCACGGCCAAGCATGCAAGTATCAACAGGATGAGAAACCAGAGAGGGATCATCGGCTTCCAGAAGTCAGTGGTGCGTCAACAGACCGCCTACGGTACTGAGTGCGGCGGGGGTGGCCGGTCCCAAACCGCCACGCTGGCCGTGGCTGTGCAGGCGACCAATTTCAGGACAGTGTATCACTGGGCGACATCATGGTTCTGATCAAGTTCAACGAACTTAGCCTAGACGAATTCATATCACGCCGCGAGCCGGTTAACGAAGCATTCCTCTGGCACTTCCGATGGCGGATGGTGTCCAACCCAGAGTGAAGTCTCCGCCGGTTATAGGATCCCTCGATGAACTTGATCAACTCGTGCTGCACGCATGGCGAACGTCCGGTGACGCGCCATCTCCGTCCTCAGTCCCACCGAGGAACGATTCCGCCTTCGCAAACGTTCCTTACGCCGCCACGAGTGCTTCAGTGGCTTGATTCCGCATGCGGTATTTCGGGTTCGGCGACCCAGCCGGCGGTCAGGATGAGGCGGCTGCGGCGGTCGACCGCGAGGAATCCGAAGGGATGACTGAAGTCGAGGTCGATGTGCCTGGCTCGGTGAGGAGGCGGTGGAGCCATTCCAGCGACGGCTGCGAAGCCGGTTATCGCGGCGGATTTGAAGCCGGTGGCTGAGAAGGTGGCGACGGCGTTCTGCTGGGCCTGCGTGATGGCGAGGGGCTCGGTGCTGATGCCGGGAAAGTTCCCGCGGCTTGTGTCGGTCACCGTTGCCAGGCCGAAGACCTCGGGCAGCTTCAGCAAGTCGTGCGTGGAGGTGATGGTGAAGCGCGGAACCGTGACGTTCAGTACGTCGTCAGGGGCGTGGTCGCGTACGTGGCGAACAGTCATCCCCGGGCCTGGGTTGCCCGCAGGCAGGAAGCTGGCCGGCGTGGTGGGATGACGTGCGGCCAGCACGTCCATGCCGGCGCTGAGGACGTGGCCGGGTTTCATCGAGTCGTCACCGAGAACGAGGTGGACGTCGATTCCACCTGTTCCCATGACGCGCAGCATCATGAGCGGGCCGGAGGGTGTGTCCGCGACTCTGGCGCGGTCGAGTATGTGGGTGCTGCGGCGTAGGACATGGATCTCAGATCCGGCCCACGGGCCGACTTCAAACAGGTCGATGCCGTCGGTGAACGGGCGTAGCCACGTGGTGCGAACGGTCAACGCCATGGCCAGGACAAGGAGCACGTCGTCGGCCAGTTGGAGGGGCATGGCAGGGATGAGTCCACCGGTCTGCTCCTTGGTCCAGGTGTCGAGTCGGTACTGGTCCGCAGTGGGGTCTGAGGTGAGTTCGCCGTACATACCTGCGGGAAGCGTGGTGATCCAAGCCGGATGCAGTGGCAGGTCCGGCCGGGACCACAAGCCCAGCGCCGCCCGGATCGCTGTGGACCTGTCCATGATCGACAGTACGTTCCGGGCCGCCTGGGACGCGGTTGCGGCGTCCGTCCCAATGGCCTCCTGCAGTTCCTTGCGGCCCTGTCCTTCGGCGACCGATGCCAGGTGCGCCAACAGAGGCCAGGCGCCTGCGCCGGCCATCACGACCGATCCGCCCGGCCAGGTTTGCACCCATCGGGCGGTCAGCGCGTTCACTGCGGTCACCGAGTCGTGCTGGAGCTGCCGGTTCATGCGGGTGACCGTACAAGAGCCGCACGTCCTGGGCGGAGACATTCCTGTAAATCCTCGCCTTGGCCGACAAGACCGTCCGTAAGTTCCGGCTCGCGGCCACGGGACGAGTCGGTCAACGGGCATCGCAAGAGCGTGCGCTCCGTCGACCGGCATGGAGCCTACTTGCACCGCCGCAGAAACAAGGGCACGACGACGCCCGGCTCCATGCCACGATGCGATCGTCGTCCCCGGCAGCCGGTGCCGGGCGGCGCCCGCCGCGCGCAGGCCACGGCGATGCGAAAGTGGCTGTGCGGCTCGATCGTCGCCGGCCCCGGCCGGTGATCGCCAAGGTCTTCGACCACGCCGAAGCCCGTGATCCCGGCCATGCCCGTCCCTGGGTCATGTTCGTCGACGGAGCCCGCCACCAGCTCGATCTGATCACCTGCGAAGCTGCCCCCGCGGCGTCGTCATCGACTTCGGTCACGCGTTGGAGAGATTATGGCCTGCCGCCTGGAGCGTGCATCCTCACGCGGCACCGGCCGCTGAGGAGTGGGTAACCGGTCATGATCTGCCCTGCTGGCCGGGCACACCGGCAACCTCATCACCACGCTGCCCGACCAGGCCGCCATCACGGCCGCCCACCGCCGCGAGGGCGCCAACCAAGTAGCGCAAAGCAGCGTCCCACATACCGTTCGTGTTTACGCGGAGCCGGAGAGGACGCCATGTCCAGCGAAGCCAAGTCAGGTAACCAGAGTGGGGCATGGGGCTGCCTCGCCGTAATCGCCTTTGTTCTCGTCGGCTGCAACGCCCTCTTCGCCGGCAACGACCACGACATCACCGCCAATTCCTTACTGCATCTGCATGAGGCTGAAGATCTGGTGAGCTGCTTCCGGTCGGTTCGAAGACATCTGGCACCTGGAGCGTGGTTCGTCTTCGACGTGTTCAACCCGAGCGTGCGCCTGCTTGCCGAAGCCAATGGCGTGCGGCGCACCTGGGAATCGTTGTCGTTCATGGATTCTGACCGTGGCAACGTCAGTGTCGATGTCGCTGGGTCTACGATGCGCCCGCGCAAGTTCACGCGGGACGTGGTATCTCTCGACTGACTCTGAGCTCGATTCGTCGCCGCACCGCTCGACATCAGGAGCATCTTCCCGCAGGAGCTGCGGTGCCTTCGCCGGCCTTTCTCCGCAGAAGCAGATCGTCCGGCTCGCCGTCGCGATCATGCTGTGACTAGGCCTCTCGCCGCGGAGCCTGAAAAGGGTTCAGTGGGGGTCGCTCCAGAGCGTGTACCACGGACCCCACAGGCGCGATGTGTCGCCCGGCCTTCTGTCAGGGCTCCATATGTATGCGCGGTGACTGTTGCTGAGGGCGAAGACCACCGTGTCGCCGTCCCAGTAGACCGTATCGAACGTGAGGACGCCGATCGTCTGGCGCCCGAGCACCTCGTCTCTTCTCAACGTGCGGGCGACGGCTTCCATTGTCCGCGCACGCGGTGCTGACGCGGCCCGTCGCGGGTGCGTGGCCGGGCGGCAACCCGTTCATGTGGGAGTTCGTCTACTGGCGCGCGCTCGCACGTGACGGGTTGGCCGCTCGGCTGCTCGGTCTCGTGGTGCCGATCGTGTGCGGCGCTCTCAGCGCGGCCTGCCGGTTCGTGTACGACGACCTCGACCTAGTTGTGCTCGTCGTCCTGCTGATGGCCGGGCCTGGCATCTTACTCGCGCCCTCGTACCTCGCGAGTTTTCTGCTGCGGCGCCCGTACTGGCAGCCAGGTGTCGTGAGTCTGATATTGCTGGGCTTCGCGGTGGGCTTTCCCCTGATGTTCCTTGCCCAGACGCTCACCAAAGACCTGCCGCGCAACTCAGCCGCGGCACTGCTGCTCGACTGGGCCACGGTGCAAGGGTTGTTCATCGCGCTCGGCCCGGTCGCCGCAGCCGTGCTCTGGCTTCCCATAGGCGTGGTCCTCTTCCGGCGGTCGCGCAGCAACAGGTGACACAGCAGAACTTCCCGCAGCCTGCCCAGCCGGTGGACGCGGATATGCGGTGCGCGACAACTCCTCCGGGCGTCTAAAGGAGTGAGCAGGCAGAACTCAGGCAGGCTCGTCCGAGGGTGGCAACGCCTACCGCGCGCACTTGTGGGGTCGCCGTTCTGCCGGTTGTCGTGGACAGCGGGGAGCGGTACGCCTACAAGTTCCCTCGACAGCAGGTGGATCTGGTCAGGCGGCGGTTGCCGTGCGGTGATGACGGCATCGAGGTTGTCGGACGCTGCATGCGGCGGTGGAGCGCCGCAGCCGAGCGATCGGGTTCCCGCTTGCCAAGCATGAGCCATTTCATCCGCTCATATCATGACATTCATGGCAAATGACCATCGCCGTACGGAGCTACGTGACTTCCTGCGGTCGCGACGCGCCCGGCTGGCTCCAGCCGACGTGGGGATGCCGGAGGCGGGCCGACGCCGCACTCCCGGCCTGCGCCGAGAGGAGGTCGCGGTGCTGGCTGGGGTCGGGGTGTCCTGGTACACCTGGCTTGAGCAGGGCCGCGACATCACCGTCTCCAGCGAGGTGCTTGACGCGATCAGCGGGGCGCTGCGGCTGGACGAGGCCGAACGACGGCATCTGTACCTGCTGGCCGGCCTGAACCCCCCGCCAGGCACCGCGGCGGCGGCCGAATCGGTGACGGAAGAACTGCGACGTGTGATCGACGCCTGGTCGCCTCGTCCGGCCTACATCATGGACAGGCACTGGAACTTCGTGGCCGTCAACGATGCCGCCCGCGCGGTCTTCGGGTACGGCCGGACCGACCACAACTGCCTGGTCGCCTACTTCACCAACGAACGCTTCCGCGCCATGAGCCTGGACTGGGCACAGCACGCCGCCGACGTGGCGGGCAGATTCCGCGCGGACGCCGCGCAGTACCCCGACGACCCGGAGTTCGAACGCATCGCTTGCGAACTCGTCGCGGCCAGTCCCGAGTTCACCGACATCTGGGCCCGGCATGACGTCACTGCCGGCAACTCCGCGGTCAAGTCGATCCGCCACCCGGACGCCGGCGACCTCTGCTTCGAAGCCCTGAAGATGCCGCTGGACGACCACCCCGGTCTGCACCTCGTGCTGCACAATCCGCGACCCGGCACCGGAACCGAGAGCAGGCTCGCCAAGCTGGTGGTGCCAGACCCACGATAACCGGAGTCTGGGTATCTGCCCTGGCAGGCGGCACGATCGTGGGTATGAGAGCTATCACGATCCCCGAGTTCGGCGGTGCGGACGTCCTTCTGGCCGCTGAGGTGAAGATTCCCGAGCCCGGTCCCGGCCAGGTTGCCATCGACGTCGCCTACGCGGGTGCTAACTTCGCCGAGATCCTCTACCGGCAGGGCCTTGCGGCGGTGCCGCTCCCCTTCGTCCCCGGCATCGAGGTCTCCGGCCGCATCCGCGCCCTCGGCCCCGGCGTGACAGGCCTGCGCGTCGGCCAGCCCGTGGCGGCACTGACCATCGTCGACAGCGGCGGCTACGCCGAGGTCGTCACCACCTCGGCGGAACTGGTCGCCCCGCTCGACGGTTTCGACCTCGGCCTGAACGTCGCCGCGGCGATCCCGTCCAACAGCACTACCGCCTTCCTCGTGCTGGACAGGGTGGCCCGCATCGCCCCAGGGGAAAGCGTTCTGGCGCACGCCGCGGCCGGCGGAGTGGGCAGCCAACTCGGCCAGGCCGCCAGACTGCTCGGCGCGGGCCGCGTGGTCGGCGCGGTCGGCAACACCACCAAGATCGAGATTGCCAAGAGCTTCGGCTACCAGGAGGTGGTGCTCCGCGATCAGCATCCCTCCGGCTTCGACATCGTGGTGGACATGGTGGGCGGTACGGCACGCCGTACCGGACTCGATGCCCTCAACCCGATGGGCCGCCTGATCGTCATGGGCAACGCCAGCGGCGCCGACGATGTCGGCATCTCGGCCAACGAGCTGTGGCTCTCCAACAAGACCGTGTCGGGGTTCAACCTGGCTGCTTTCTCCGCCGCCTTCCCCGAGGAGGCAGGCCGAGCGCTGCGCCGAGCCGTCGCCGCCGTGGCGGCAGGCGACCTGCGGCTGCGCGTGGAGGAGCTGACGCTGGAGCAGGCCGCCGAGGCGCACAGGCGCATCGAATCCGGCACGACCACGGGCAAGCTCGTCCTCAAGGTCGCCTGATCGCACCTGCGATGGACCTGGTCAGCTCGCGTAGTGGGAAGGCTTGCCCTCCCCCACTGCCGGCGCCGGCGGTATCCGTGGAGCGAACACGGAACCGAGCGCTCTCTCAGCGGAATGACACTGACTGTCAGAGGCCGAACAGCGGCCGACAAGCCGCCGTCCCGTCCACCCTCACCGCGGGCCGCCTCTCCTGAATCGGGTAAGCCGTAGGCGGTCGGATACGACGGCCTCGTCGCCGCGGGCGTCACGACGATGCCGGAGCCCAGCACGGCCGATGTCCGTGCCTGGGCTCGCGAGAGCGGTCTTGAGGTGCCGGCGCTGGGGAGGGGGCGAGCGGCATCGACATGCCGGGCGATGTCATTCTTACCGGCGACTGGTGAGGACGGTCTTGGCATGGAGGATGACGCTCGGTTTCACGCATGTATCAGCTTGATCAACGGCTATGTACGTCGCATGCCGAGCCGTCGTAGCGGGTTACGAGAGGCATAAGGGCTCAGAATTGGGGGCCTGAACTGGGAAAACACTGCCAAGATCATCCCGATTATGTCCCCTGATCATGGTCCTACGGCTGCGTTCGGGCGCTCCTGGCTGCCTATCAAGGTCCACCAAGCAAAGAACCTGCGGCCATGAAACCGCAGGTCACAGGTCGAAACGCCTGATCGAGATGCGTGCCCCCGGCAGGATTCGAACCTGCGGCACCCGCTTTAGGAGAGCGGTGCTCTATCCCCTGAGCTACGGAGGCGGACCCTGGTAAGCCTAGCGAAAGTCTGGCACTGCGTGTGACGTGGAGCCGGGGTGAGTTTGGTTGGGTTGGTTATGGGAGTTCTGAGCTGCGGTAAAGGCATGGCAAGTGATCGGATTGTGCCTCGGCAAGCGTGGATAGCGTCTGCCTGTGACCAGGAGGAGATGCGCGCGAGCCCGTCGGCGGCCTGTTGTGTTGTTCGGGGCGTTGCTGGCGCCGGGGATCCTTGCCGGTGGGCTGCTGGCGGGGGAGATGAAGGGCTTCGAGCGGGACGTACGGGTGGCCGGTGCCGGGCACGGGAGCGGGATGGCGGTGTTGGCGCCGGTGCGGTTGCCTGCCCCGGCGCATCCGGATCGGGTGTACGAGGGCGTGGTGCCGGCGCCGGTTCGGGAGGATCCTGTGCCGGTTCGGCCGGTTCCGGTTGTCTCCACGTCCGGGGATGAGGGTGGGCCGGAGCCCGAGTCCGAGCGGGTGGTGGCGGAGGAGCCTGTGACGCCGGCGCCGACGCGGACGGAGGCGTCGTGTCCGGGGGAGTGGGCGGACACCTGGTTGTGGGAGTTGTGCCGGGCGCGGCAGCAGGCGGTGGATTCGGAGGCGGGCGGCGGGGATTTGCTGCCGGGGATCTGAACCGTGGCCCGGTGGGCGGCGTACCCGTTGGTAGGGCGTGCTGAGGGCTCCTGGGTGTTGGTGGCGTTCGGGATGCGGCGTGTTGTGGGGGTTGACAGTACAGAGTGGGTTTTTTGTCTCATAACAGCTCTTCGGAGTTCGCTCCGGACTCTCTGGGGGCTGTAGTAACGTGCGTGCCTGACCCCGGTAACGAGTTTGCAAACGGAGGAGTCGAACGTGCCAGCCCCTCGGTCAGCGGGTCTGATCGCGGTCGTCATGGCGATGGCTTCTCTTGTTACGCCGTCCGCGCCGGCTCGAGCTCAGGAGCGGGAACCGCGTGACCCCTCCGGCCTGACCGCGCTGCGGCAGGAGGCCGAGAAGTCGGCCAAAGAGCTCGAGGACGCCACCAAGGCGCTCGAGAAACGCCGGTCGGAGATCGCCGCCTCCGAGAAGCAGCTCAAATCCAAGCTCACCGCACTGCAGGAGCTGGAAGGGCGGCTCGCGGTGATGCGGAAGCCCGTGGCCGAGATGGTCGAGTTGATGTACGAGCAGCCGGTCGCGGCGGATGGGGTGCTTCCGTTCCTGACCGGAGGGTCGGATCAGCGGAAGCTGCGGGCACTGACGGACGCCACCCACATGGTGACCATGCGGCAGCAGGCGGTCGAGCAGACCAGCACGCTCTATAAGGAGGCCGAGCGGCTGGCCGCCGAGGCGCAGGAGTTGCGGGCCGGCAACCTGCTGGCCGAGGCGCAGATAGCGGCCGAGGTCGACACGCTGCGGAAGCGGTCGGACAAGATCGTGAAGTCGTTGACGTCGGCGCTGGTCAAGCTGGGTATCAAGATCGACAAGGTGGGGCGGGACGCGCTGGGGTGCAATCCGCTGCGGGCGGCGACGGCCGACGACTATCCCAACGGGCTGATCCCCAAGGGCATGTTGTGCCCGTTGCAGCAGAGGGGGCACAGTCTGAGGGCCGACGCCACCATCGCGTTCGTGAGCCTGAACGAGGCCTATCGCAAGCAGTTCGGTAAGTCGATGTGCGTGACCGATGCCTATCGCAGCCTCGGCGAGCAGCAGTCCGTTTATTACCGGCGGCCGGGGTTCGCCGCCGTGCCGGGGCGGAGCAACCACGGGCTCGGGCTGGCCGTCGATCTGTGTGGCGGGGTGGAGCGGTCGGGGTCGGCGGAGTTTGTCTGGATGGAGAAGAACTCCAAGAGGTATGGGTGGTTCCACCCCTCCTGGGCCTACAGCAACCCGTTCGAGCCGTGGCACTGGGAATATGATCCCGACATCGACTCGGTGCTCTAGACGGTGGCCACCTGCGCGCTGCAGAAGGCGCAGCGGGAGGCGGCCTTGGGGATCTCTGACAGGCATTCGGGGCAGTCGCGGGTCGTCGCCTCGACCTTGGCGGTCAGACGGTCCTTGACGTGGGCGTAGGGCTTGACGACGAGGAAGTAGACCACGCCGGCGACGATCAGGAACGACACCACCGCGTTGATGAAGTTGCCGTACATGAAGTCGGACTGGCCGACCGTGACCCTCAGCGACGAGAAGTCGGGCAGGCCGCCGAACGCCGAGATGAGCGGCGTGAGCAGGTCTTTCACGAACGACTGGACGATCGAGTTGAAGGTCGCCCCGATGACGACGGCCACGGCCAGGTCGATGACGTTCCCCTGCATGAGGAACTTCTTGAATCCACTCATGCAGATGGATGGTAGCCGCGCGCTCACGGGCCGCCGGCCGGATTGATGGTGATCGACAGCCGGCCGCCGGCCTGGGCGGCGGCCAGCTCTGCCGCCTGGGTGGGGGTGGTCGCGAGCACGATCAGGGCGCCGTGGTCGTGGCCGGAGTCTCTCGTGGTCGCCGGGATGGTCAGGACGGTCAGCGCCGACGCGATCTGGCGGGCGGGCTGGCCTTCCTGCCAGGACGCCAGCACGCCGATGGTGGAACCGGGGGAGATGAGCTCGACCGCCGCGGCATCGGCTATGCGCACGGGGGCGGCCACCATGCCGGGCGGCAGGCGGAAGGTGCGGAGGAGGCGGACGTCGGTCAGGGGCTCGCCCTTGCGCATGGGGGTCGCGAGGATCTGGCCGGTCCGCGTGGCGCGCACCGCTCCTGACGGAGGGTGGGCGAGCGGGACGGGGCTGAAGTCGTCGGGGTCGAGAGGGCCGGGGGACAGGTCGCGGGCCGCCACCAGGACCGTAGGGCCGGCGGCGGGGCGAGTGGCGAGGTAGGCGGACAGGACCGCGACGGCGGCCAGCGCCGCCGCGATGAGACGGCGGCGACGGGCGTAGCGGCTCAGCCAGGTCTGGATCACGGCAGCTCGAAGGGGTGGTCGATGCCGTCGAGGGCGGTGGGGCAGGGGCAGCTGCGCTCCTCGGGAAGCGCCTGGACGGTCTCGGTCACGAGGGTGCGCATGCGGGCGACGTTTTGCGCGAAGAATTTGAGCACCTCGTCGTGGGTGACGCCCTGGCCGGTCTCCACCCCGGCGTCGTGGTCGGTGACCAGGGACAGCGAGGTGTAGCAGAGGGCCAGCTCGCGGGCCAAGATCGCCTCGGGGTGGCCGGTCATGCCGACGATCGACCAGCCGTTGGACGCGAACCACTGCGACTCCGCCCGCGTGGAGAACCGCGGGCCCTCGATCACCACCAGCGTGCCTCCGTCGACGGTCTCCCAGGCGCCGGCTCTGGCGGACCGCACGGCCACGGCCCGGCCGGCCGGGCAGTAGGGGTCGGCGAAGGAGACGTGGACCGCGCCGTCGGTGTCGTAATAGGTCTGGACGCGGCCTGAGGTGCGGTCGACGAGCTGGTCGGGGATGACCAGGGTGCCAGGGCCGTATTCGGCTCTCAGCGAGCCCACGGCGCTGGGCGCGAGCACCTGCCGGACGCCGAGCGAGCGCAGCGCCCAGAGGTTGGCGCGGTAGGGGATGCGGTGTGGCGGGAAACGGTGATTGCGGCCGTGCCGGGGGATGAACGCCACGGAACGCGCGCCGATGCGCCCGACCGTGACGACATCGCTGGGCGACCCGTAGGGGGTGGAGAGCTCGATCTCCTCCGCGTCGTCGAGCAGGGAGTAGAAGCCCGAGCCGCCGATGACGCCGATGTCTGCGCGAGTGACCATGGCGCAGAGAGTAGCTGGAGTGGGGACGGGCGGTGGGGAGCAGAGTGCGGTTCTGTGGATAACGGGGGACGCCCCGCGCAAGCACGCCAGGAGGCCGGTGAAGGCAGCGGGCCGCCGCGCGCGGGAGGGCCCGCGCCGGCTGGTCGCCGCCCGAGGGCCCGGCCCCCGACTCGTACGGCTGCTGGACGGGTCGCGCAGGAACCGCGGGCCCCTGGCCGAAGCGTGCCCAAGACCCGGGCGGCCCGCCCAGGCGATCGGCGTCGGTCAGTTGGAGGCGGCGGCCGGCGCGGGAGCCGGGGCTGAGGAGCCGGAGTCGCCCGACTTGCTCTCCGAGGACTTCGACGACGAGTCAGCCGACGACGAGTCAGCCGGCTTCGAGGACGACGACGAGGACGCGGAGGAGGAGGTCGAGGCGCCAGAGGTCGACGAGCGGCTGTCGGTCTTGTAGAACCCCGAGCCCTTGAACACGATGCCGACGGCGGAGAAGACCTTCCGCAGGTTTCCTTCGCAGCTCGGGCAGACCGTCAAGGCGTCATCGGTGAACTTCTGGACGACCTCGAGCTGCTCACCGCAGTCGTTGCAGGCGTACTGGTAGGTCGGCACGCGCTTCTCCTTCAGCTTTGGCACTCGAGGGATGCGACTGCTAATGCTAACCGATGCCGTCAAACACCTATTCCAGCCCCCGCTCGCCGTACCAACCTGCCAGCTTCCCGCTGCGGCTCACGGCGCGGATGCGGCGTTCGACCTGGTCGCGGCAGGATGCGGTGGCGACGACCAGGAGCTGGTCGTTCACCCTGACCCTGGTGGTGGTGGCGGGCACGAAGGACTTGCCGTCACGCACGATCAGCGTCACGGCGGCGCCGGCGGGCAGGCGCAGCTCGAAGATCTCCACACCGTGCAGCCGCGAGCCCGGCGGCACGGTGATCTGCAGCAGGTCGGCCTGGAGCTCCTCCAGCGGCGCTGACTCCACCGCGAGGTCGTGCGCCTCCGCCGGCGCGGCCACCTTGAGCCGCCGGGCGACGAACGGCAGCGTCGGCCCCTGGAGCAGGGTGAACACGATGACGATCACGAAGACCTGGTTGAAGATCTCTTTGGAGCCCTCGACACCTGAGGCCCAGGGGATGGTCGCGAGCACGATCGGGATCGCGCCGCGCAGCCCCGCCCACGACAGGAACGCCTGGTCGCGCCAGCTCACCCAGCCCATCCGCAGCACCCATGCGACCACCGAGCTCGCCATGACGCACAGCGGACGCACCAGGAGCACCATGACGGTGCCGGTGATCAGGCCGGGAATGATCGCGGAAGGCATCTCCTTCGGGCTGGCCAGCAGCCCCAGCATCACGAACAACCCGATCTGCGCCAGCCACGCCGCCCCCTCGGCGAACCCTCTGGTCGCCGCCCGGTGGGGCAGCCGCGAGTTGCCCAGGATCAGCCCGGTGAGGTAGACGGCCAGGAATCCCGAGCCGTGCAGCAGCACCGCGCCGCCGTACGAGACGAAGGTGAGCGCGAGCACGGCGATCGGGTAGAGGCCCGAGGCGGGCAGGGCGACGCGGCGCAGCGCGTACGCGCCCGCGGGCCCGACGGCGAGGCCGACCGCCGCGCCGATGAGCAGCTCGATCGTGGTGTCGAGCAGGAACGTTCCCAAGCTGGGAGACGAGTGCGCCGCCCCGCTGAGCAGCACCACGGCGATCACGGTGGGCGCGTCGTTGAAGCCGGACTCCGCCTCCAGCACGCCCGCCAGGCGGGGTGGCAGCGGCAGCCTGCGCAGCACAGAGAAGACGGCCGCCGCGTCGGTGGAGGCCAGCACCGCGCCGAGGATCAGCGCCGTGTTCCGGTCGATGCCGAGCAGGCCTTGGACGACCAGCGCCAGCACGACGATGCTGACCGCCACGCCCACGGTCGCCAGCACCACGGCTATGGGGACGGACCGCCGTACATGGGACCAGTTGGTGGTGAGCCCGCCCTCGGCCAGGATCACCGCCAGCGCGGTCAGGCCGATCTGCTGGGCCGTCTGAGGACTGTCGAAAGGGATGCCGAACCCGGAATCGCCCAGGAGGAGGCCGAATCCCAGGAACACCAGCAGGCTGGGCAGACCGGTGCGATGCGCGAGGCGTACGGACGCGATGGCGGCGATGACGATCGCCGCTCCGAGGAGGAGCCAGACATCAAGCGTCATTCAGCCCCCTCTCATCCCGGTGTTCACATAAGACTAGTAAGGCCTGACGGTGTCATGGCATACCGGATGTGGCGGTCGTGTGGTTCGGCCGGGACACCGTCGATCAGCTCCCCGTCGTGGAGCAGGGCGACCGTGGGGACGTTGGGACCGACTCTGGCCAGGGCCCGGTCGTACGAGCCGCCGCCGCGGCCGAGGCGCACGCCGGTCTTCCTGTCCACCGCCAGGGCGGGCACGATCACGAGGGCGGCGGTGCGGACGGCGTCGACGCCGCGGCGGGTGTCGACGGGCTCCATGATGCCGAAGCGGCCGGGGGCGAGCGTGCCGGGCCCGTCATAGACCGCCCAATCCAGGTCGTCGTCCTCACGAAGCACCGGAAGGATCACGGTCGCGCCGTGTTTCCACAGAGCGAACACCAGCCCGTGCGTGTCCGGCTCCGACCCCGTCGACCAGTAACAAGCCACCAGACCGGCCATCTGGACCCACGGTTGTTCGAGCAGCGTTTCGCGGACCTTGACGGCGTTTGCCCGTAGTTGCTGAGGGGAGAGGGCATCACGTGCCGCGTTAAGCTCGCGGCGCAGGTTGAGCTTGTCCACAGGTGCCTCCACTAGGGTCTACTCATGGCTGACTTCGACCCTGTGACGAAAGCCGTGGTGCCCGCCGCGGGTCTGGGCACCCGGTTTCTCCCGGCGACCAAGGCGACACCGAAGGAGATGTTGCCCATCGTCGACAAGCCCGCGATCCAGTATGTCGTTGAAGAGGCCGCCTCGGCGGGGCTCCTCGACGTGCTCATGGTCACCGGCAAGAATAAACGGTCAATCGAGGATCACTTCGACCGGGCGTTCGAGCTGGAGGGGGCCCTCGAGGCCAAGGGCGACGAGCACCGGCTGTCCCAGGTTCGTGAGCCCGCCTCGCTCGCGACGCTCCACTACGTACGCCAGGGCGAGCCGAAGGGCCTCGGCCACGCGGTGCTCTGCGCCAAGCAGCACGTCGGCGACCACCCGTTCGCCTGCCTGCTCGGCGACGACCTGATCGATTACCGCGACCCGCTGCTCAAGCGCATGATCCAGGTGCGCGACACGTTCGGCGGAAGTGTGATCGCGCTGATGGAGGTGCCCAAGGAGCAGGTCTCGCAGTACGGCGTGGCGACCATCGAGGCGACCGCCGAGGACGACGTCGTGCGGGTCACCGACCTGGTGGAGAAGCCGCCGGCCGACGAGGCGCCGTCCAACTGGGCGATCATCGGCCGCTATGTGATCGATCCCGCGGTGTTCGCGGTGCTGGAGGACACCCCGCCGGGGCGCGGCGGCGAGATCCAGCTCACCGACGCGCTGCGCACGCTCGCTTCCCGCGGCTCCTCGGAGGGCGGGCCGGTGCACGGGGTGCTGTTCCGAGGGCGGCGCTACGACACGGGCGACAAGCTCGACTATCTGCGGACGGTGGTGAAGTTCGCGGCGGACCGGGAGGATCTGGCGCCGGATTTCGTGCCGTGGTTGCGGGAGTTCCTCGATGAAATCGGTTGACGCGCACCTGGCCGAGATCCTGGCCACTGTGCGTCCGCTGGCGCCCCTGGAGCTCGATCTGGAGCAGGTGCTGGGGACGACGCTGGCCGAGGACGTGTCGTCGCCGGTGCCGCTGCCGCCATTCGACAACTCGGCCATGGACGGGTACGCCGTACGCGCTGATGACTTGTCGGAAATTCCGGTTACCTTGCCGGTGATCGACGACGTGGCGGCCGGGTCGACCGAGCTGCGGGCCGTCGGGCCCGGCCATGCCGTACGCATCATGACCGGGGCGCCGCTGCCTGCCGGGGCCGACACCGTTGTGCCGGTGGAGTGGACGGACGGCGGCACGGTCTCCGTTCGCATCGACCGCCGCGCCGAGGCCGGCAACGCGATCCGGCGGGCGGGGGAGGACGTCCAGGCAGGCGGCGTGGTGCTCAAGGCGGGCACCGTGATCCGACCCGCGCAGCTCGGCATCCTTGCCGGGGTGGGGCGGCGGCGGGTCAAGGCGCGGCCGCGGCCCAGGGTCGTGGTCCTCTCCACGGGCGCCGAGCTGGTCGAGCCGGGATCGCCGCTGGCCACCGGGCAGATCTGGGAGTCCAACAGCTACACCCTGACGGCGGCCGTGCGGGAGGCGGGCGCCGACGGCTACCGCGCCGGCTCGGTCGCCGACGATCCGGCCGAGCTGCTCGACCGGCTCGACACCCACCTGGTGCGCGCCGACGCGATCATCACCAGCGGCGGGGTCTCGATGGGGGCGTACGAGCCGGTCAAGGAGGCTCTGTCGCCGCTGGGGACGGTCCGGTTCGAAAAGGTGGCCATGCAGCCGGGGATGCCGCAGGGCTTCGGCGTCCTGGGGGACGACCAGGTGCCGATCTTCGCTCTGCCCGGCAACCCGGTGTCGTCCTTCGTGTCTTTCGTGCTGTTCGTACGCCCGGCGCTCGACAGGATGCGCGGCCTCCCCAGCGGCATGCCGGAGTTCGTGACCGCCAGGGTCGCAGGTCCCTTGCGTTCGCCGTCGGGGCGGAGGTCGTTCCTGCGCGGTGCGCTCGCGCCCGACGGCACGGTGACGCCGGTGCACGGGCAGGGCTCCCACCAACTTGCCGCCCTGGCGGTGGCTGACGCGCTGATCGTGGTTCCCGAGGAGGTCACCGAGGTGGCCGCGGGCGCCACGGTGGAGGTGATCAAGCTGTGAGCGAGCTGACCCACATCGACGAGACCGGCGCCGCCCGCATGGTCGACATCTCCGCCAAGGACGTCTCGGCCCGCACCGCCACGGCGAGCGGCCGGGTGCTGCTGACGGCCGAGACGGTGGCGCTGCTGCGGTCGGGCGAGATGCCCAAGGGCGACGCGCTGGGCGTGGCCAGGATCGCGGGCATCATGGGGGCGAAACGCACCCCCGACCTGATCCCGCTCTGCCATCCGATCGCGCTGCACGGCGTGAAGGTCACGCTGGAGGTCGAAGACCGGGGCGTGGCGATCACGTGCCGGGTCAAGACGGCCGACCGCACCGGCGTGGAGATGGAGGCGCTGACAGCGGTCTCGGTGGCCGCGCTGGCGCTGATCGACATGGTCAAGGCCGTCGATCCGGGCGCGGTGATCACCGACGTGCGGGTGGAGGAGAAGCTGGGCGGGAAGACCGGCCGCTGGACCCGGGATCCGGCGTGATCCGGGCTCTCGTCATCACGGTGTCGAACCGGGCGTCGTCCGGGGTTTATGCCGATAAATCTGGCCCTCTCCTGGTCGACCTGCTGCGCGGCGAGGCCGGCTGCGAGACCGTCGAGGGCCCCGTGCTGGTGCCCGACGGCGAGGCGGTCGAGCGGGCGCTGCGCGAGGGCGTGGCGGGCGGCTTCGACGTCATCGTCACGACCGGCGGCACCGGCCTGACACCGCTCGACCTGACGCCCGAGATGACGGCCAGAGTGATCAGCCGGGAGGTTCCGGGAATAGCCGAGGCCATTCGCCAGGCAAATCGCGAAAAAGTGCCTACGTCTGTACTTTCGAGGGGATTGGCCGGACAAGCGGGCAAATCATTGATCGTGAATTTGCCGGGATCTTCCGGCGGCGTACGCGACGGCATCGCCGTACTCGCGCCGATTCTGCGGCACGCGGTCGATCAGATCCAGGGCGGCGATCACCCGCGCTGACCGCGATCCGGATCCTCGATCGCTGACCCGTGGCGACATCATGTCCGATAGGGGGATGATGAGAGCGTGGATCGACTTCGTGGCTGGCCGGCGACTCTCAGGGAAGGTCCGGTCGGCCTGCGGCCGCTGCGGCTGAGCGACGTGCGCGCGTGGCGCGAGACCCGGCTGCGCAATGCCGACTGGCTGCGTCCCTGGGAGCCGAGCAACCCGGAGACGCCGCTGTTCAGGACCGGTCTCGGCCCCTACATCTCCATGGTCGGCACCCTGCGCCGCGAGGCCAGGCAGGGGCTCGCGCTGCCCTGGGTGGTCACGTACGGCGGGCGCTTCGCGGGGCAGCTCACCGTCGGCGCGATCGTATGGGGATCCGCCCGCTCCGCCCAGGTCGGCTACTGGATCGACGGCTCGCTGGCCGGCAACGGCATCACCCCCACCGCTCTCGCCATGGCCGTCGACCACTGTTTCTTCACCACCGGCCTGCACCGGCTGGAGGCGAACATCCGCCCCGAGAACCAAGCCAGCCGCAGGGTGGTTGAGAAGCTCGGATTCCGGGAAGAAGGCATTCGGCGGCGCCAACTCCACATCGATGGGGCATGGCGCGACCACATCTGTTACGCGTTGACCGTCGAGGACGTTCCTGGCGGCCTTCTCGTGCAGTGGCGTCGTGCGCGTGAGTCGGCAACTCACGGCGGTTCTCCCGTCGAAGAGGTTTGACGATCTCGCGACACACCGCACCGAATGCTCGTCAATTAGTGACACGCGGTCTTACGGTGCGTGACGTGAGCACATTGAAGACGCAACCAGCACACTCGCGTCTTCGTGCTGCCCGGAGGTGCCCGTGAGCATCCTCCTCTACCTCGCCATCGTCGTGATGTGGCTCTGCGTCCTGATCCCGATGTGGCTGCGCAGGGACAAAACCAACCTGGCCGAACTCGCCGAGCTCGAAGAGCACTACACCGGCGAGCACCAGCTGCCCGACCTCGACAACCTCGACCCCTCCGACGCCGACGAGGACGACGGGGCAGTGCCGATGGAGGTCGAGAAGGTCGACGTCCGCCAGTTCCGGCTCCGCCGCCGCGCCATCATCGTGGCCCGCCGGCGTCGCCTCCTCTTCTTCACCGCCCTGCTGGTGCTGGCCTCGGTCGTCACGGCAGCGGTCAAGATGATCCCATGGTGGGGGGTCGCGCCCTCCGTCGTCATCATGCTGGCGTACATGGCCTTTCTCCGCATCGCCGTACAGGTCGACAGAGAACGGCGCGAACGTGCCCGCCAAGCGCGCGCTGAGCGGCTGCGGCGGGCTCGTGAGCAGCGGCGGGTCGTCGAGGAGGCGGAGGCCGAAATCATCGATCTCGCCTCGCACCACTCGGATGTGCTGTTCGATCAGTACGCCGAGCCGCCCAGGCGAGCGGTGGGCGACTGAAACGGTGGCGCGAGGACCCTCCGGAGTTTGCTAATCTGGTCGAGTCCTTGGGGATGTAGCGCAGTCCGGTAGCGCACTTCGTTCGCATCGAAGGGGTCAGGGGTTCGAATCCCCTCATCTCCACCAGGGGCCGTTCTTGAAACGGCTGAACTGAGGTTGACGGGATCCCGTCTGATCATTGCGATCGGGCGGGATCTTGTTGTTTCAGGGGTTTCCGAATTGGGTTCGTCCTGGTTTGGAACTGCGGAGCGGGTGTCTGGGAAGGCCCGAGTGGTGTCAGGCCGCTGGTGGAGGACCGCGATCGCACCGTTGGGCATGGCGAAGCCGGCGGTGTTTGGGGCGCTGCGACGGAGTGGTTGGTTTTGCGGCTTATGGGGTGGGTGGTGGCCTGCTCTGGCCTGTGGGTGGTGTGCCGTCGAAGGGCTCGACTGGAGTCTGCGGGGTGTCGGCGGGTGTGACGGGCTCGTCTTGGGGCTGGTGGGTGTGGCGCCACTGGTCGAGCAAGTGGTCGTTGGCGACCGCGACAAGCAGCGCGGTGAGCAGACTCTGGGCGACGCGGCCGTGGGCGAGTCGGGTCTTGGGGTTGCCGAGGTCGAGATCGTGTCCCTTGAGTCTGCCGTTGATGCCTTCTGTGTTGGCGCGGACGGGCTTGTAGGTCCTGATCCAGGCGGGACTCAGGTAGGGCAGGTCCTGGCGGAACTTGTCGAGGTGCCCGAGGTCGTCCTTGCCCAAGGTGATGGTGTGCTGGCGGCAGATCTTCGGCAGTTCGTCGGCCTTCAGGTCGGTTGTGGGGGCAGGACGCGGGGTTTTGCCGCGAGGTGGGCCGCTCGCTGTCGGGCGTCGGTCAGGTCGACTGCGGCGGGCCGGAGCGGCCCGCGCTGGTGAAGGCGATCGAAGCGAGGGCAGGTAAGCGACGGGGAAGTGCCTGCTGCCGGGCATTGGAAGCGGATGGCACCGCCAGCGTTCGTGCTCTGTTTGAGGCGCAGCAAGTACGGCTCTCGCGCGGTGATGAGCGCGGCAAGTTCGTCCGATGGGGTGCGGATGGCGGCGTCGTCCGGGCCGGTGGTCGCCTGCGCGAGCCGGTCGGGCATCAGCGGGCAGGCCAGGGAGCCGTCGATGAGCAGGGCACCGTGGGCGCTGCCTTGGACTCCCCGCTGGTCCACTTTGTAGTCCAGGGCGAGTTGGTAGCCGAGCTGGCGTGCGGGTTGGGCGAAGTGGCCGGGTTGCTGGTCGGTGTAGGCGCGGTCAACGACGGCGAAGCCGGTGGGCAAGCCGAGCGCGGCCAGGGGTTTCAAGGTGGTGATGGCGTTGGCGCCGATGCGTTTGTGCGGGATGTCGAGGACCAGGCCAAGCGCCAGTTGCGGGAAGGACCCGGAAGCCGGGCGGGTGCGGGCGGCGACGGTGAGGGTGGCGCTGTAGCCGTATTCAGGTGGGTCACTGCCCGCGGAGTGATGCCAGCCTGCGGTGATCTCGGTGGAGGCGATCAGTTCGCCGGTGGAGCGGCGCGCTCGGGGTGGGCGGGCGAAAACTGGGACGGCGGTGGTGTCGATGCCGACGTCGCCGCGGAATCCTGCCAGGTAGCCGCGGCCTTTGCCCCAGCGGACCAGGGTGAGCACGAGCGCGGTAACCAGGTGTTGCAGCAGGTTCCGCTTGCGGGTGTGGTCGGGATCGTCGTCTTGCCAGGCGGTGGCGAGAAGGTCGGCCTCGTGCTGTGGCAGGCGGGTGCGCCGGTCGTGCCGGGCCGGGTCGAGCAGGCTGGTGAGCCGGTCGAAGGCGCGGTAGAAACGCCGACTGTCGGCCAGGCAGGCGTGTGGATCGTCGGCAGGTGGCCGGTCGGCGTCCAGCCCCAGATGCTCACGCCTGGTCGCGGACAGACAGAAGGCGGCCAGCCGCCAGGCTTCGGCCAGGGTGGCCTTGCCGCTGTGGTGGATCGAGACGAGCAGGCAGACGAGAACCGCCCGGATCGGCATTCCGGCTGGTCCGGGGCGGTGGCCGAGTTCGGTGTCGATCAGCGTCATGATGCCGGAGGCATCCAGCAGGCGGCTGTAGTGGCTTGCGACGGCGTCGGGGACCCGAAAAGCCTGCTTGGCCGGAGGGCGAGGTCGGGTGGCTCGGGCTCGGGTGGTGCGCGGCGGCCAGGCGCGTGGCTTCGCCGTACTCAACCGTTGCGGCCGCGCAGCAGCGCGGCCGCGGTGGGCTCGTCCAAAGCTGGGACGAAATGTTGGTAGCGGGCCAGCGCGGAGGCGCTCATCCCGGCCGCGGCGGCCACCACGCCCAGGTCGATCCGCGCGGTCAGCAGCTCGACGATCCACGAGGCCCGCAGTCGGCGCACCGACAGGGCGGGCAGGCCGCCGGTCGGCGGGTGCCGTGCGGTCCAGGAGCTGAACAGGTTCTTGGCGTGCCGGGCCGCTCGCCGCGACCGGAACACGAAGTTGTCGCTGTCCTGGTCGGTGGCACCGGCCAGGACGTCCTCCCAGGCGGCGCGGCAGACAATCAACCGCTGCGCGCCGGGGGCGGTGACCACGACCGCGCCGGAATCCAGGCGGCGCAGATGATCGGTGCGGACGGCGGCCACCTCACCGGCGGTCAGCCCGCAACCGAAGGCGAGCGCCATCAAGGCCAGCGCGTCGCTTCTGGCTTGGCCGGGCAGGCGTTCGGCCCAGGAGCGCAACCGGCTGAGCTGGGCCGGCGAGTAGGGCGGGCTGACGGTTTTGGGGGCTTTCATCGGTGGCGGCGCCTGTTCGCCGCGTTCCAGCCAGGCCAGCGTGGCGCGCATGTGCCGCAGCCAACTGCGGTAGGTCTGCGCCGAACTCGGGGCCAGGTCGGTGCAGCCGGTCAGGACGAACGCGTCGATCGTCTCGTGCCGCAACCACACTTCCGGGTCATCCGGCAGGCCGGAACGGTGACACCACACGGCCAGCCTGGCGGTCGCGGTGAGCAGCCGTTCCACTCGATAAGGAGAACGGTCCGCGCTGGCTGCGACCAGCATCCGCACATGCCCGCAGATATGGTCCCACTCCGGCGGAGCCTTCTGTGGCCGGTATCCGGTGATCGTGGCGGAGGTTTCCGCGTCGAGAGTCACACCCCATCCATAGCGGCAGAACAATATGCCGTTACGCAGCGCGACAACATCCACCGAAAGGAGCCGTTTGTCATGGTCGGAGGACGCAGGCGTTCCCGCTCGCCCCGGGACCTGGCCGAGGACCCGGAGGACTGGCCCCACGCGAATCTGTCCGGCCATCCGGCCGCCGCCGTCGTCCAGGCCATCGCCGCAGCTCTGCAAGCAGTGATGGCCGAGCGGGGGCTGAGTTTCCGCCGGCTGGCCGAGGTCAGTGGGGTGAACCGGCAAACCGTCAACGACGTGGTCGTCGGGCGTTGCTGGCAGGATGTGGCCACCATCGCCCAACTGGAGGCCGGCCTGGCCGTCCGACTGTGGCCTGCTTCGCCCGCCGGGGCGGGCGGAAGCTGACCCTCGCCGGACCCCTTCTCGCCCTGGTGAGGGCATTGTCGATCCTTCCCTCGCCTGCCCTGCCGATCGCAGGGCAGGCGAAATCCAGGCTCGACGCCTCCCCAAAGGCCCCCATTCGAGTTACTCTCGGGAGTGCGCGAGACACTGTCAGTTAGATCCTGGAGGGTGCTCACGCAACCTCGGGTGCCGCCGAGGGCCTAATCTCGGCGGCACCCTGCTCGTCTGGCCCGGTGCCCACGACCGTCGTTGAGCGCCTGACCTGCGATGTGTCTTTTGCTCTATGCCTCGTCGTTGGCGACTCCCCCCAGCGCGTGACCATTGATGCCCGCGGCGATGGAGAACAGGCCCGGCTCGTGCTGGGTCAGCCAGCCCAGCGCCGTCAGTCGCTTGAGCCGTGCCCGGGTGGTCTCTCCACCCGGCCTCGCACGTCGGGCTCGCCCAGCGCTTGAGCCACTTCTTTGGCACGCATCGTCCGTCCGGAACTCGCCATGATCACGACGACCCGCTGGTCGAGCCCGGTGACCTGTTTCGGCGCCGGCGCGACTTTCTCCGGCGAGGTGTGCGTCAGGGCGTCAGGCGTGCCGCCAGAAGGCGCTTGCGCGGGCTGGGAGTGCCTGGCCAGCATCGGCGCGACTATCCTTCGGGCGGTGGCCAGGTCGCTCAGCTGCTCTTCCAGGGCCGACACCTGCTCACGCAACGACTCAAGTTGCCCGCGGACGGACTCCTCGTCCGCAGCCAGTTGCTCCAGCAGCGATGCTTCGCCCAACGTCATGCCGACCTCCACGTACTGGCGCCGTGCGCAACCCGCAGAGAATGTGCGACTGCACAGAGTCACGCAGTGCCTGCAAAGCGTAACTGTAGATGGCTTTGTGGCTCACGTGAAGAGACACCTCTGCAGTCGGTCCTTCCACCACCGAACACAACTGTCCCTGTGCGACTACAGACCCACCGGATGGCTCGACAACCACTCACTGTGCGCCGCCTCGGCACCAACAGGAGCGGCCGTAGGGGCGTGAAGAAGAATCTGAGGTATCGCCAAGTAGAGATGTGATGCGACGACCAACCACAACAGCCACGTGACCCCGCGAAGCGTTCCTGCAGGGAGGAGTGGAGGAATTCGTATGAGCGCGTTACAGGATGTGAGCGATCTTCCGAGAGAAACCGAGGACGCGAACCTGCTCAAGGAGTCCCTCCGCATCCCCGAGCGGTTCGAGGCGCTCTACGACCGCTATTTCGCGGAGATCCATCGATATGTCGCCGGCCGGTTGGGCACGCAGACCGCCGACGACCTGACCGCGGAGATCTTCCTGGCGGCATTCCACGGCCGCGCACGCTTCGACGCGCACCGGGGCGTCGTCCGCGGCTGGCTGTACGGCATCGCCACCAACGTCGTCGCGCAGCACCGCAGAAGCGAGTCGCGCCAGCTGCAGACCCTGCGTCGTACGGCGGCGGAGGACGCGGTCGACGCGGTCGACGCCGGGCACGAGGATCTGGTCGCTCGCCGTCTGACGGCCGCAGGCGTGCAGGAGCAGCTCGCGTCCGCCCTGGGCGCGATCCCAGATGCCGACCGCGACGTGCTGGTGCTCCTCGCGCTGGCGGAGCTCAGTTACGAGGAGATCGCGCAGGCCCTCGACATACCTCCGGGAACCGTCGGATCCCGGCTCAACCGGGCCCGCAAGAAGCTGCGAGCCGCCCTCGGCGGCGTCAATCCCATGTTTGGAGGAGCAGATGGATGACCTGAGCGCGATCCGGGAGCTGCTCTCGGCACCGCCCGTTTCCCCCGAGGTGGTGGCGGACGGCCGGACCCGGCTCGCCGCCGCCTTCGCCAGTACGCCGAAACCAGCCAACCTGAAGAGCCTTGAGATGACCGAAGAAACCCCTGTCCACCAGTACAAACGCCGGGCGACGCGGACGGCCCGATGGACCGCTCTGGGCGTCGGCCTGCTCGGCGCCGCGGCGGCCGTGACCCTTGTGGTCACGTCGGGAACCTCGGCAGAAGCGCCGGGTACGCGGTCCGCCGCTCAGGCGCCGTCCGTAGAGCCCATCAAGAAGCTGTCGGCCCAGCAGGTCCTCCTGGCGGCCGCGACCTCGGCCGCGAAGACACCCGCGGACGGGGCGTACTGGGTCCGCAACAGCGTTACCGGCAAGCAGCGAGTCGAACCTGGCGGCAAATACACCCTTGAGATGACCACCTTGCTGGAATGGTGGGTTTCTCAAGTACCCGGCAAGCCCACCTGGCTCATCAGCCAGAACCTGGGGATCAAACCGGCGACGCCCCAGGACGAGGAGGCGTGGCGGGCGGCCGGCTCTCCGCACAGCTGGACCTACCCGGGCACAACCGTAACCACGCGCGGCAAGTCCCTCAAGACGGGGAGCGTGACCCTGCAGAGCAAGCCGGGCGAACCCGTGGCCAAACGGGTGGACGGCGATAAAACCGACTCGTCGGTGGGCAAGCCCATGACGCGGGCCGCGCTGAGCGAACTGCCGACGACTGCCGACGGCCTGAAGGACTATCTGAAGACGGTCATCGCCAAGCAGTGGGGCGCGGAGTACGCGCACGTGGACGTGAACGCCGAGCTCTACCAGGCCGGCGTGCACATCATCATGGATTATCCCGCTCCGCCCAATGTGCGGGCGGCGGCGTTTCGCATGCTCGCCTCGCTGCCCGGTGTGAAGGCAGAGGGCGAGGTCACTGACCCGCTGGGCCGCACCGGCCAGGCCGTCAGCCTCCCGCATAGCAATGGGGAGGGTCGGCTCATCATGAACACGGCTACGGGGGAGCCGCTGGCGTTCGTGACGACCATCAAGGGAGCCCGTGTCTTCGTGGCGATCAAGAAAGCCCGCTGGACCGACGACAAGCCTGACCTGTCTGCCAGCCGACGCGGCTCGGACGACCCGCCCGCCTAACGCCGCAGACTGCCTTGCCCGCGCCCTGGGGGCGACGCGGGCAAGGCAGTCACCCGATCGGCGAGGGCAAAGGTACGACCGCGAGGACCTGCGCCGACGCCTTGCCGAAGAGCCCGGCGTGCCGGTCACTCATCTGCTGGCCGAGATCCGCGAGCGCGGCTGCACCGGCAGCGCCAACCTGCTGGTGCGGACAGGCATCTCTCGCGGCCCTCCACGTACTAGTACGGTCCCACTCCCGAGAGCATCACAACAGCCGGTAGCCAGAAATGGGCGATAGGTACGAGCGCGAGAGATACCACTATGAGTAAGCATTTGTTGGCTGGCCTCGCCTGAGCGACGCCGAATCCAAGGCCCGCAACGATCAAGAGCGTCGCGAAGACCACGGCCATAGCGGCCGGGATGCAGCCATGATGCCGGAGCCCAGGGTCGACGATCAGCGTGCCGTCGTTGTCCGTCAGGACAGGTGAAGCTGCGAACACGCGCAGGAGGGGAGCCGCCCTCCATGATGCCACCGCCAGGTCTGCCAGGCCCAGCCCGGCTCCGGCGAGGACCGCCGTGACGAAGCCCGTCCGCCACGTCTTGTTCCTGGCCCATCGTGCGGCCAGCAGGCCGGCCAACAGCGCGCACACGTGCCCGACTGCACTGCCGGAGGTGTAGGCCAGGACGGCAGCAGTACGCCACTTCGCCACCACTTGGTCATCCGGTTGCGCGTCGGGCCACATGCTTCGCCCCACATCGATATTGAGTGCCACGAGCAGGACGGCCGCGCTACCAGTCACCGCGATCAAGGCCGCGTACGCGGCGACGTACCAGGTCTTGCCCCACCAACTGATCGACAAAGTCCGCGTCACATCGCCCATCGTGCCCGATCATGGGGCATTTCTCCGCGTGCCCGTTCAGAAGCGCCCGACACCGTCGGTGCAGCACCAGTGCCACAGCTGGGAAACGATCAGTTGTGCTGCGGGAAGCGATCATCACTCTCCCCGATTCGGTGCAGGCAACGCCTATTCGTGAACACCCCACCAGGGGTCGTTCTTGAAACGGCCGGACTGAAGTTGACGGGATCCCGTCTGATCATCGCGATCAGGCGGGATCTTGTCGTTTCAGGGGTTTCTGAATCGGGTTCGTCCTGGTTTGGGAACTACCAGGCCGGAGCCAGTTGCGGAAAGGGCCCGGAAACCGAGCGGGTGCGGGCGGCGCGGGTGAGGGTGGCACTGTGCCCGAACTGCGGGGGCCGTCTCCGGCCGAGTGGTGCCAGCCGGCGGTGATATGGGTCGCGAAGGAAGATTTTCCAGGCCCCTTCTGTGTCTGATCGTTGAGATCGGGCGGGATCTTGCCGTCCCGCTCGTTTGGTGATCTTGAGGAACGCCCGTCGTACGTTCGAGGCGTCCGGCGGAGTGCCTACGCTCGCGCAGAAGAACCAGGTGGTGATCTTGCCAAGTCTCGCCGGGCCATGAGCTTGTGGACGACTTGGCGGGTGTGGTGTTGCCGGAGTGGCTGCGCCGTTAGCTTGGGTAGTTCCAGCGTGCGTCGTGACTTGCGGGTCTTGGTGTCCCCTCCTTCTCAGTCGGAGCGCCATACGTAGCTGGCATTCCGTCACCGGATGCCAGGTCTTGGGGGTCGGTATCCAGACGACGACATGATCCCAGCGCAGCGCATGTGCCTCCTCGATGCGGACTCCGGTGGTCAAGCTGAGCCCCTGCCTGCTGCCGGGTGAGCGCCTTGCCGGGGCGTCCCTCCACGTGGGCGTGATGACCAGCTCGGCAACGTTTCTGAGCACCATGTCGCGGCTTGCCGGATGGCTCGCTTCAGAACGCTGTGAATCTCCCGGAGGGTGGTGGTGGCGAGCTGGTTCGGTTCACAACCCAGCCGTGCCGGCAGCGCAACCCGCTGTTACATGGCGCGACGACATTCACCGAGAACGCGCTTCGCCGTGGCCGGAGGACGCGCGCGTTACTGCTCTCCCCGGGACTTGGGCGGCGACCCGGAGAGCCGACCCCACGCGGACCTGCCCGGAGACTCCGCCGGCTGATCGCACTCGAGCTCGACGCGTTGGGGGCATCGTCGTTCCTTCCTCGCCGCCGCTGGCACACCCGGTGACGGTGCGGCCGGTGTCGGTCGATCCAGGGTTAGTTGACACGACATATATGTCGTGTAATGTATTAACCATGACGAACGCGAGAAACACCGCAAATCCCATCAAGCGCGTCTCGGTGATCAGCACCGGATCGGTGTCGATCCACCCCGAGCACGTGGCCGCGACCCGCAAGCCGCTGTACTGGTGGCTGTTCACCTCGCGCCGCTGGACCCCGCCGCTGCCGATCAACGTGTACGTGATCGAGCACCGCGACGGCCTGGTGCTGTTCGACACCGGCCAAGACCGCGCCTCGGTGACCGACCCCGGCTACTTCCCCGGCGGCATCACCGGAGTGATGTACGACCGGCTGGCCCGCTTCGACATCGCCCCCGAGCAGACCCTCACCACCCAGCTGGCGGCCATCGGCTACGACATCGCCGACGTCCACACCGCGGTCATCTCCCACCTGCACCAAGACCACATCGGCGGACTGCGCGAGCTGACCGACGCCCAGATCTTGGTCAGCCGCCGGGAGTGGCAGAGCCTGCACCGGGCGGCACCGGAACTACGCGGCCTGCTGCGCTCCCACATCGAGCTGCCCGCACTGCGCTGGCGCCGCCTTGACCCCGAGCCCCTGGCCGACCCCGCCCTGGCACCCTTCACCAGCGGGCACGACCTGTTCGGGGACGGCAGCCTGGTGCTGCTGCCCACCCCAGGCCACACCCTCGGATCGCTGTCGATGCTGGTCCGCAGGCCCGGGCACGCGCCGCTGCTCATGGTCGGAGACCTGACCTACGACGCCGACCTGCTGGAGCAGGGCCACGTACCCGGCGTCGGCCACAAGCGCCAGCTGACCGCCACCACCCGGATGATCAACGAGCTCTGCCAGGCCAACCCCGGCCTGACCGTCCTGGCAGCTCACGATCCCGGTGCCGCCCCCGCCCTGGCCGCCGCCAGCCGTCACCTCGTCGCCACCTCGCTCTGACCAGAGAGAATGGCGTCCATGCGTCCCGCAGAAGAATTCCGCTACCTCGTTCTGGCCGCTCAACGCGAAGGCAACCGCCTGCTGGGACAAGCACTGAAGCCGCTGGGCATCACAACCTCCCAAGCCGAAGTCATCAGCATCCTGCGCGAACGCCAGCCCCTGACCCTGACCGGCCTGGGCGAGCTTCTGGTCTGTGAGAGCGGTAGCAGCCCCAGCCGCTTGGTCGACCGCCTGGTCGCTGCCGGCCTGATCCACCGCACCCCTGCCGAGCACGACCGCCGGCACATCGACCTCCGCCTCACCGACAGGGGCGAGCAACTGGCCGCAGAGATCATCCAGATCGAGGAACAGCTCTACCAGATGATCGATGCCCTGGCCGAAGGCAGTGGCCTCGACCAGATCAACACCTTCCTCCGCGCCTTCGTCCGCGACTATCCGGCAGGCCAAGCCCTCATCCGCCGCAACACCACCGCCCCACAGCCCAGTAAGGTCCCCCCTCCATGACTCACCAGCGAGCCACCCGCTACCTCAATGCGCCCCTCGACCGGATCCGGCACGCGCTGCTCGACCCCCGTGCCCTTCCGGAATGGAACCCGGCCTTCCGCTCTCTCACCGGACCCGCTCACGCCACCGCCGGCACTCCCTACTGAATCGCCCCGGCTTTGATGGAGACCTCAGCGGTTGATTGCTAGGGCTTCGTTGGGATGGTGCTGAGCGTAGTAGATCGCCTCGAACTCCTCGGGCGGGAGGTGGCCGATGGCTGAGTGCAGGCGG
>NZ_SMKO01000093.1 GCF_004348685.1 Nonomuraea deserti
GCCCTGCCGCCCGCGCTGGCCGAGCTCGTCGAGGACGAGGACGAGGACGTCGAGGTGCTCGACGCCACCCCGCAGGTGGTCAGCACGGCCGAGCGGGCCGCCCGGATGCGGGCCGCGCGCGACTACTGGGACCGGCAGATCGCCAAGGGCATCGTGCCGCGCACCGTCGACATCGCCCAGGAGATCGGCATCTCGCTGGCCACGGCGCGCGAGTATCGTGCTCTGTGGAAGCTGGAGCCGCAGGCACACGCCCTCATCGAGGCTCTCTACCACCAGCACGGCATCGTCGACACAGGCGCCTTCCCCGCCATAGGGGCCGACGGGAGGGTGCTGACGAAGTCCTGAGGCGTCGTTGGAGGAGCACCGTTGCGGGAGCGCACGCTGGAACGTGTCAGGAAACTCCTGGCCAAGGCCGAACGCACCGACAACGAGCACGAGCGGGCGACGTTCATGGCGGCCGCGTCGGCGCTCATGGCCAGGCACGGCATCGACGCGCTTCCTCCCGCGGGCACCCGCCAGACGCCCGGTGACCGCATCGTCTCCCTGCCCCACCCGTGGGCCAGGGAGAAGGCCCGCCTCGTCAGCCTGGTGGCCCAGGCGGTGCGGTGCCGGCCCCTGCTCATCGGGCGGGGTGGGGGCGGGCAGCGGGTGCACGTGTTCGGGTTCGCCGCCGACCTCGAACGCGCCGACCTGCTGGCCACCTCGCTGCTGCTGCAGATGGCCTCGGGGCTGGCGCGCGTGCGGCTCCCCGAAGGGGTCACTGCCGTGCGGGCCTACCGGCGGTCGTGGTTGCTCGGGTTCACCGACGAGGTGTACCGGCTGCTGTGCGAGGCCGAGTCCCGCGCCGAGGCCGAGTCCGCCGGCACCGGGACGGCGGTGGTGCTGGCCGATCGGAGGGCCGAGGTGGAGCGGGCGGTGGCGGCCCGCTACCCGGACATCCGGATGAGCGTGCCCAGGACGAGCGGCACCGGCTACCGCGACGGCGTCGCCGCCGGCCGCCGAGCGGACATCGGCCGCACCGGGATGAGCACCGCCACCGCCCCCGAGCTCACCCGCTGACACCCGCTCCGCCCTGCCGGTCCGGCGCCCGCCGAGGGACGCGATCAGGCCTCCGGACAAGCGCTTGGTAAGCCCTTTCCGTTGATCCGTTTGGGCGGGCTCACAGTGGGCATAAGCGCGCACACGGAACGCAGGATCTGCGGAAGCGAGACAGGTCACCGTGAACGCATCCTCCCGTCTCATCACCGCCGACCAGCTGCGCGATCTCGCCCGCGACCTCCTGACCGCCGCACGGGTCCCCGCCGACACGGCGGCGACGGTCTCCGCCTCCCTGGTCGAGGCCGACCTCGCCGGGCACGGCTCGCACGGCGTACGCCGGCTCGTGCCGTACGTCGACAGGATCGAGGCCGGTGTGATCGTGCCGGACGCCCGCCCCGACGTCGTCTCGCGCCGCGGCGCGACCGCCGTCGTGTCGGGACGGCGCGGCTTCGGGCAGGCCGCCGCCCGGCTGGCCACCGCCGAGGCCGCGCGGCTCGCCGCCGCGCACGGCGCCGGCGTGGTCGCCATCAGGGAGTGCAACCACGTCGGCAGGCTCGGCGAGTACGCCGGGACGCTGGCCGCCCAGGGCCTCATCGCGCAGGTGGTCGGCAACGCCGACCCGACCGTTGCCCCGTACGGCGGGCGCCGCAGGATGCTGGGCACCAACCCCATGGCCTGGGCCGTGCCCCGGGCGGGGGGCGCGGCCGTGGTCATGGACTGGGCGACCGCCGCCATGGCCGAGGGCAAGCTGGGCCTGCTGCTGGCCGGCGGCTCGAAGGCGCCCGAGGGGGTGGTCGTCGATCCCGAGGGCCGCCCTTCCACCGATCCGGCCGACTTCTACCGGGGCGGGGCGCTGCTGCCGTTCGGCGGCCACAAGGGGTACGGCCTGAGCGTCCTCATCGAGCTGGTCGGCGGCCTGCTCACCGGCACCGGCACCGCCTGCTCACCCGAGTACGACGGCACGTTCGGCACGGTGATCACCGCCATGGACCTGTCCGCGTTCGTCCCCCTGGACGACTACGTCGCCCAGGTCGAATCCTTCTGCGAAGCCCTGCGCGCCTCGGGCCCCGGCGTGGTCGTTCCGGGGGAGCCGGAGGCCGAGGCGCGCGCGACGCGGCTGAAGGAGGGGATCCCCGTGCCCGCGCCCGTCTGGGCCGAGCTGGGCGTCCTCGCCGCACGGCTCGGCGTTCCGCAGCCGCGAGCTCCGCGGCCTGCGCCGGGCCGCTGACCGCGGCCCGCCACACCCTGACACCGCCCCTGGAGGTCAGATGTCCGCCACAACACCCGAACTGAAGCGCGTCGTCACGGGCGCCCTCGTGGGCACCGCACTGGAGTGGTACGACTTCTTCATCTACGGCACGGCCGCCGCGCTCGTCTTCAACCAGCTGTTCTTCACCGAGGCCGATCCGGCGGCGGGCACGATCGCCGCGTTCGCCACGTTCGGCGTGGGTTTCGTGGTCCGGCCGTTCGGCGGCATCCTGTTCGGCCACCTCGGCGACAAGATCGGCCGCCGCTCGACCCTGATCATCACCACGGTGATCATGGGCGTGTCGACCGGGCTCATCGGCCTGCTGCCCACCTACCCGTCGATCGGCGTGTGGGCGCCCATCCTGCTCACGCTGCTGCGTGTCTGCCAGGGGCTGGGCGCGGGCGCGGAGTTCGGTGGCGCGGCGACGCTGCTGGCCGAGCACGCCCCGCAGGGCAGGCGCGGCTACTACGCCTCCTACGCGCAGACCGGCGTGCAGATCGGCCTGGTGCTCGGCACCTCCGCGTTCCTGCTCGTGCAGCTCCTGCCGCAGCAGGAGATCGTCTCGTGGGGCTGGCGGGTGCCGTTCCTCGTGAGCTTCGCGCTGATCGGGGTGGCGCTGTACGTGCGGCTGCGGGTGTCCGAGTCGCCGGTGTTCCGCGAGATGGAGCGGACCCGCGAGATCGTCAGGCTGCCGATCAAGGACGCCGTGGCCCGCTACCCGCGCAACTTCCTCGTCGGCGTCGGGGCGCACATCTGCGACACGGCCGTGGTCTACACGCTGGCCACGTTCAGCGTCGCGTACGCCACCAGCCGGCTCGGCCTGGACAGCCACACGGCGCTGCTGGGGGTGATCTTCTTCGGGCTGACCGTCATCGTGCTGCAGCCGATCTACGGACATCTGTCGGACCGGGTGGGGCGGCGCCCGCTCAACCTGTTCAGCGTGGTGTTCGTCGCGGTGTTCGCCTTCCCGTACTTCCTCATGGTCAACACCGGCGTGCCCTGGCTCGTGTGGCTGGCGATGATGGTCATGGGGGCGTTCGGGTTCGCCCCGCAGGTCGCGGTGCAGCCGGTGTTCTACGCCGAGTTGTTCGGGGCGCGGGTGCGCTACACCGGGTTCGCGGCCTCGCGCGAGCTGGGCGCGGCGGTGGCCGGGTTCTCGCCGCTGATCGGCGCCGCTCTCGCGGCGCGGATGGGCGGGGCGCCGTGGCTCGTCGCGGCGTTCCTCATCGGGACCGCGGTGATCTCGTTCGCGGCCTTCTACGCCTCGCGCGAGAGCAAGGACATGGACATCACCGCCTTCGACCCGCTGCACCGGCGACTGGTCGAGGAGTGAGGGAGCGGCATGGACATCAACGGCAGCGTCGCCGTGATCACCGGCGGCGGCACCGGCATCGGGGCGGCCGTGGCGGAGCACCTGGCCAGGAAGGGCGCGGCGACCGTGATCGTCAACTATTCGCGTTCGGCGGCGGAGGCGGAGGCCACGGTCGCCCGCCTGGAGGGTCTGGGCTGCAAGGCCGAGGCGATGGCCGCCGACGTGTCCGACGACGCCGCCGTGCGGCGCATGGCCGCGCGCGTACGCGCCGCCCACGGCAGGGTCGACGCCCTGGTCTGCAACGCGGGGACGACCACATGGGTGCCCTTCCCGGACCTGGAGGGGCTGACCGGGGAGGTGTGGCAGCAGATCATGGGCGTCAACCTGATGGGCCCCTTCCACTGCGCCCGCGCCTTCGCCCCCGACCTGCGGGCCGCGCGCGGCGCGATCGTCAACGTCGCCTCCATCGCCGGCCTCCTCCCCACGGGCTCCTCCATCGCGTACGGGGTGAGCAAGGCCGCCCTGATCCAGCTCACCCGTGACCTGGCGGTCGCGCTCGGCCCCGAGGTCCGGGTGAACGCCGTCGCGCCCGGCATCGTGGCGACCCGCTGGCACATCGGCAGGATGGGGGAGCAGGTGTTCTCCGAGATGGCCGCGCGGGAGGAGGCGAAGGCGCCGCTGAAACGCACGGCGCGTCCCGAGGACGTCGCCCAGATGATCGTCGCGCTGCTGGAGTCGGACCTGGTCACCGGCGAGGTCCTCGTCGGCGACGGCGGCCGGCACCTGACCTACTGACGGCGGCTCGCACGGGCCGCGCCGGATGCCGGACGCGGCCGGGGCCATCCCCGGCCCCGGCCGCCCGCCGGATCAGCCGAGGGCCGACGAGACCAGGGAGCGGGCCTCCTCCTGGACCTTGGCCAGATGGTCGGGCCCGCGGAAGGACTCGGCGTAGATCTTGTAGACGTCCTCCGTCCCGGAGGGGCGGGCCGCGAACCAGGCGCTCTCGGTCGCCACCTTCACCCCGCCGAGCGCCGCGCCGTTGCCGGGCGCCGACGTCTGCACCGCCGTGATGGGCTCGCCCGCCAGCGACGAGGCCGTCACCTGCTCGGCGGAGAGCTTCCCGAGCACGGCCTTCTCCTCGCGCGTCGCGGGAGCGTCCACGCGGGCGTACGCGGGCTCGCCGAACCGCTCGACCAGCTTCCTGTAGTGGTCGCTCGGCGAGCGGCCGGTGACGGCGAGGATCTCGGAGGCCAGCAGCGCCAGGATGACGCCGTCCTTGTCGGTGGACCAGACGGATCCGTCGCGCCGCAGGAACGACGCCCCCGCGCTCTCCTCGCCGCCGAACCCCAGCGACCCGTCGAGCAGCCCGGGCACGAACCACTTGAAGCCCACCGGGACCTCGTAGAGCCGCCGCCCCAGCGACTGCGCGACGCGGTCGATGACGCCGCTGCTGACCATGGTCTTGCCGACCCCGGCGTCGGCCGGCCAGCCGTCGCGGTGCGCGTAGAGGTAGGAGATGGCGACGGCGAGGTAGTGGTTGGGGTTCATGAGGCCGTCGGGCGTGACGATGCCGTGCCGGTCGGCGTCGGCGTCGTTGCCGGTGGATATGTCGTACTTTTCACGATTGGCGATCAGCGACGCCATCGCGTACGGCGACGAGCAGTCCATCCGGATCTTGCCGTCCCAGTCGAGCGTCATGAACCGCCACGTCGGATCGACCAGCGGGTTGACGACCGTCAGCGCGAGGCGGTGCCGCTCGGCGATCTCCCCCCAGTAGGCCACGCTCGCCCCGCCCAGCGGGTCGGCCCCGACGCGCACCCCGGCCGCCCTGATCGCGTCCAGGTCGAGCACCGACGGCAGGTCGTCGACGTACGTCCCCAGGAAGTCGTAACGCTCCGCCACCCCCAGCGCCCTGGAGTACGGGATCCGTGACACGCCCTCCATCCCCGCGGCCAGCAGCCGGTTGGCGCGGTCCTGGATCCACGTGGTGGCGTCGGTGTCGGCGGGACCGCCGTGCGGCGGGTTGTACTTGAAGCCGCCGTCGCCCGGCGGGTTGTGCGACGGCGTGATCACCACGCCGTCGGCGAGCCCCGACGTGCGCCCCCGGTTGTGCCGCAGGACGGCGTGGGACACGGCGGGGGTCGGCGTGTAGCCGTCGCGCGTGTCGATCAGGACCGTGACGTCGTTGGCCGCCAGCACCTCCAGCGCCGACACCCGCGCGGGCTCCGACAGCGCGTGCGTGTCGATGCCGAGGAACAACGGCCCGTCCGTGCCCTGCGCGCGCCGATATTCGCAGATGGCCTGGCTCGTGGCGAGGATGTGGTCCTCGTTGAACGCCGTGTCGAACGCCGACCCCCGGTGCCCCGAGGTGCCGAACGCCACCCGCTGCTCCACCTCGTCAGGGTCGGGGCGGAGCGCGTAGTAGGACGTCACCAGCCGGGCGACGTCGACGAGGTCGGCTGGTCGAGCGGGCTCTCCCGCGCGTTCGTGCGTCATGTTCGCCACTTTACAAATCCCGTCCGGCACGGCGGATGCCCCCCGCCGGGGCGGGGAGATACATTCGCGTCAGTCACCAGAACGGAGTTCTGTTCCTATGCGATACGGCTTCTTCCTGTCCGAGCGAAACGTGGACGACCCCATCGGAGACCTGCGCGACCAGATCGCCGGGGCGGCGCGGGACGGCTTCACCTCGGCCTGGCTGTCCAACATCTTCGGCCTCGACGCCCTCACCGCCCTGGCCGCCGCCGGCGGCCAGGTGCCCGGCATCGAACTCGGCACCGCCGTCGTGCCGACCTACCCGCGCCACCCGGCCGCGCTCGCCCAGCAGGCCATGACCGTCAACGCCGCGCTCGGCGGGCGCCTCGCCCTCGGCATCGGCCTGTCGCACAAGGTCGTCATCGAGGACATGTACGGCTACAGCTTCGACCGGCCCGGCCGCCACATGAAGGAATACCTCGACATCCTCATCCCGGCGAGCAGGGGAGAGCAGGTCAGGTACGAGGGCGAGACGCTCAAGGCCGACATCCGGCTCGGCACCCCCGGCGCCGGATTCCCCGTGCTGGTCGCCGCGCTCGGCCCCCGGATGCTCAGGCTCGCCGGCACCGTGGCCGACGGCACCGTGCTCTGGATGACCGGCCCCAAGACGATCGCCGAGCACATCGCGCCCACCATCAAGGCGGCCGCAGCCGAGGCGGGCCGCGAGCCGCCCAGGATCGTGTGCGCGCTGCCCGTCTGCGTGACCGACGACCCCGCCGCCGCGGTCGCCCGCGCCAACGAGATCTTCGAGACGTACGGACGGCTCCCGTCCTACCGTGCGATGCTCGACAGGGAAGGCGCGGCCACCCCGGGCGACGTGGCGATCGTCGGCGACGAGGACACGGTGCTGGCCAAGCTCGACGAGCTCAAGCAGGCCGGGGTGACCGATTTCGTGGGCTCCGCGTACTCCGGCAGGGAACGTACCCTGAACCTTCTGATCGGCGCGGCGAAGGGCTGATCAGGAGACATCTCAATAAACTCCGACAAGGTGAAGCGCTTGCTCCTGGGCATAGATGTGTCGAACTGGCAGGGCACCGTCGACTGGGCCGACCACGCCGAAACCGGCGTGTCCTTCGCCTTCGCCAAGGCCACCGAGGGCGGTGACTACGTCGACAAGTGGTTCGCGCGCAACTGGAACGGCATGCGGGAGAGCTGGATCGTCTGCGGCGCGTACCACTTCGCCCGGCCCAAGGGCGACCCCATTGAGCAGGCGCGGCACTTCCTGCGCACGATCGCGCAGGCGGGCGGGCTGCGCCGCGGCGACCTGGTCGCGCTCGACCTGGAGACCAACGACGGCGCGCGCCCCGAGCGGGTCGCCCGCTTCGCGCGCCGCTGGTGCCACCACGTCGAGCGGCACTGCGGCGTGCGGCCGTTCATCTACACCTTCCACGCCTTCGCCAACGGAGGACACTGCGCGGGCCTGGCCGAATATCCGCTGTGGATCGCGAGCCCGGCGAAGCCGCGCGGCCGGCCCGACGTCCCGCGCCCCTGGCAGGACTGGACCATCCACCAGTACTCCAACAGCCCGATCGACCGCAACATCTTCCACGGCACCCGCAAGGAGCTGACGAAGCTGGGGTATCGCCCGCGCCGGCGGCGCTGACCCGCCGCCGCTCCGCCCGAAGATCGTCCGGGGCGAGGGCGAGGGCGAGGGCGCGGGCGGAGGCGAGGGCCGGCGGCGCGGTGGCCGGGGACGCCTGTCGCCCGCGATAGCATCGGTGTTCACCATCGAAGCAGCCTCGGTGCCGGGCATCGAGCGCGATCCCTGAGGAGTCACCGTGTCAGCCGAGCTACGCATCACCCTCGCCGGAGCCGAGCGTGTGGTCGCGGCCGGCACGACGGCCGGGCAGGCCCTCGGGGCCGATGGCCGCACGGTCATCGCGGCCAGGGTCAACGGCGAGGCGCGCGACCTGGCCCACCCGCTGGAGCAGGGCGACGTGGTCGAGCCGATCGAGATCTCCAGCGAGGAGGGCCGGGCGATCGTCCGCCACTCCACCGCCCACGTCATGGCCCAGGCCGTGCAGGAGCTCTTCCCCGAGGCCAAGCTGGGCATCGGCCCGCCCGTCGACAACGGCTTCTACTACGACTTCGACGTCGAGCAGGCGTTCCACCCCGACGATCTCAAGCGCATCGAGAAGCGCATGCGCGAGATCGTCAAGCAGGGGCAGCTGTTCTCCCGCCGGGCCGTCTCCGACGACGAGGCACGCGAGGAGCTCGCGGGTGAGCCGTACAAACTGGAGCTGATCGGGCTCAAGGGCGGGGCCGAGGACGAAGAGTCGGTCGAGGTGGGAGCGGGGCAGCTCACCATCTACGACAACCTCGACCCCAAGACCGGCGAGCCGGCCTGGAAAGACCTGTGCCGCGGCCCCCACGTGCCGTCCACCCGGTCGATCCCCGCGTTCAAGCTCATGCGCTCCGGCGGCGCCTACTGGCGGGGCAGCGAGAAGAACCCGCAGCTCCAGCGCATCTACGGCACCGCGTGGGAGTCGCGCGACAAGCAGGACGACTACCTCAAGCTGCTGGAGGAGGCCGAGAAGCGCGACCACCGCAAGCTCGGCGCCGAGCTCGACCTGTTCAGCTTCCCGCCAGAGCTGGGCAGCGGGCTGCCAATCTTCCATCCCAAGGGCGGGATCATCCGCAAGGAGATGGAAGACTACATGCGCCGGCGGCAGGGCGAGGCGGGCTACGAGTTCGTCAACACCCCGCACATCACCAAGTCGACGCTGTTCGAGACCTCCGGTCACCTGCCGTGGTATGCCGACGACATGTTCCCGCCCTTCGAGCTGGAGGGCATCGACTACCGCGTCAAGCCGATGAACTGCCCGATGCACAACCTGATCTTCCGGGCGCGCGGGCGCTCCTACCGCGAGCTGCCGCTGCGGCTGTGCGAGTTCGGCTCGGTCTACCGCTACGAGAAGTCGGGCGTGGTCCACGGCCTGACCCGGGTGCGCGGCATGACGCAGGACGACTCCCACATCTACTGCACCCGCGAGCAGATGGTCGGCGAGATCAAGAGCCTGCTCACCTTCGTGCTCAGCGTGCTGCGCGACTTCGGCCTGTCGGAGTTCTACCTGGAGCTGTCCACCCGCGACGAGTCCGACAAGTTCATCGGCGACCCCGCCGACTGGGACGAGGCGACCGAGGCGCTGCGCCAGACGGCCGAGGAGTCGGGCCTCGAACTGGTCGACGACCCGGGCGGCGCGGCCTTCTACGGCCCGAAGATCTCGGTACAGGCCAAGGACGCGATCGGCCGCACCTGGCAGCTGTCCACCATCCAGCTCGACCTCAACCAGCCCAAGCGCTTCGAGCTCGAATACCAGGCCGCCGACGGCAGCCGCCAGACGCCCGTCATGATCCACCGGGCGCTGTTCGGCTCGATCGAACGTTTCCTCGGCGTCCTCACCGAGCACTACGCCGGCGCGTTCCCGCCCTGGCTGGCCCCGGTCCAGGTGGCCGGCATCCCGATCGCCGACGCCCACGTGCCCTACCTCCAGGACGTCGCCAAGCGGCTGAAGGAGCGGGGCATCAGGGTCGAGGTCGACGCGTCCGACGACCGCATGCAGAAGAAGATCCGCAACGCGCAGAAGGCCAAGGTCCCCTACATGCTGCTGGCCGGCGACGACGACATCGCCAACGGCGCGGTGTCGTTCCGCTTCCGCAGTGGCGAGCAGAAGAACGGCGTCCCCATCGACGAGGCGATCGCCGAGATCGTCAACGCCGTGGAGCGCCGGGTCCAGGTCTGACCCCGCACGCGTGGTGAGGCGGCCCTCACACCCGGGCACCGCCTCACCGCCGTCCCCAACCGCGCCCTGCTGACCACGCCTCGCTGACCTCGCCCGGTTGGTCGCGCCACGGGCCGGCGTGTCCACCGTGGCGGCAAGGGCCGGGGGCACGGAGCCGGCGTGTCCGGTGACAGGGGCAGGGTGCGGAGTCGGCGCGGAGCGAGTGGGGCCGGCGGGGTCAGCGGAGGAAGAGGCGGAAGGAGACGGCGGGGCGGCCGCCGAAGCGTTCGGCCGTCTCTGTGGCGAAGCCCTCGATCAGGTTGCGGGCGTAGGTCTCCGGATCTTCGGTGGTGAGGGCCTCGATGTAGGCGCGGTGCTCGATGAGCGAGCGCACGCCGCGTTCCAGGCCGGACGTGACGTCCACGGCGTGGGTGGGGAGGCGGATCCGGCCACCGCGACCCAGCGGACGCCGTCCCACGGCTCAGCCTCCGTGTCAGGAAAAATCCACCGATTTCCGGCGTCACCGGCCGCGTCGAGCACGGCCCGGCCCACCGCACGATGATCGGGCGTGTTCCAGTACGTGCCGTTCCAGGTGTCGTCCGGGTTCAGCGTGACCACGAGCTCCGGACGGTGCCTGCGGATGGCGGCGGCCAGATCCTTCCTGAGCGCGGTCCCGTACTCGATCACCCCGTCGGCGTGGCCGAGGAACTCCACGCTGGTCACGCCGACGACGGCCGCGCTGGCCCGCTGCTCACGCTCGCGCACGACGGCGGACTTCGCGGGTTCGAGCGTGTCGATGCCCGCCTCGCCCTTCGTGGCGAGCACGTAGGAGACTTCGCGGCCCGCGTCGGTCCAGGTCGCCACGGCCGACGCGCAGCCGTACTCCAGGTCGTCGGGGTGGGCCACGATGGCGAGGGCCCGCTGCCAGTCTTCGGGCATGGGTTCGAGCTGAGAGGTCATGGGTGCCATCCTGGCAGGCCTTCCGGCGGCTCGCGCGGGGAAGGACCGCCCGTTTCTGGCCCGCGCCCGCGGGCGGTGCCTGGGCTCGTACCGGAGGAACACCCTGATTGCCCGTGGTCCTATGCTGCTAGGTATGCACGATCAGGCAGGGGCAGGGGATCCGGACAACTTCGAGCGTCTGTGGACCCCGCATCGCATGGCCTACATCAAGGGCGAGAACAAACCGACGGGCACCGGCCCCGGCGACGGGTGCCCGTTCGACGCGATCCCCAAGATGAGCGACGAGGAGGGCCTGATCGTCGCCAGGGGTGACACCGTCTACGCGGTGCTCAACCTCTATCCGTACAACTCGGGGCACCTGATGGTGGTGCCCTACCGCCACGTGGCCGACTACGCGGAGCTGCAGCCTGCCGAGCTGGTGGAGCTGGGGCAGTTCACCCAGAAGTCGCTGGGGGCGCTGCGCAAGGCCAGCGGCGCTCAGGGCTTCAACGTCGGCATGAACCTCGGCCAGGTCGCCGGCGCCGGCATCGCCGCGCACCTGCACCAGCACGTGGTGCCCCGGTGGGGCGGTGACACGAACTTCATGCCGGTCGTCGGCCAGACCAAGGTCCTCCCGCAGCTGTTGCGCGACACGCGGCAGTTGCTCGCCGACGCCTGGGACTGAGCCGGCCCGGGCCCACGGCTCACCTTCGCGCGCTCGCCAGCTCTCCCAGAGCGCCTCCGGCGGACGCGGGCGGGCGTAGCACGCCGATGCCGGTGGCCAGCAGCAGCGGCACGGCCAGCGCCAGCGCCATGGACAGCACGGCAGCACCGGAGTCGTTGACGAGCATGCCGAGCACGCCGCTGACGAGCGTGCCGATCAGCCCGGCGCGCAGGGCGGGGGAGTGCTCGAACGCGGCCGGCACCACGCCGGCCGAGGCCTGCTCGGGCCGCAGGATCGCGTAGACGAGGAAGGCGACGGCCGCGATCACGATCGGCATGAGGTTGGGGCTGAGCAGGGTGGCCAGCATGGCCTGCAGCTTGCGGAAGATGACGTCGAACGCCTCGCCGGTCAGCACCTGGCCGACGAACCTGCCCAGATGCGTCTGCTGATCCGGCGGCCGCAGGTAGTTGAGCCAGGCGAACGTCATCACGATCACCCCGCCCGCCACGCAGAACACGCCCAGCTTCACCAGCGAGACGCGCTTGCCCGCCAGGACGAGGGCGGTCACCGCGATGCCCGGCACGAACGCGATCACGCCGCCGAAGTCGCTGCCCATGCCCGAGCCGCCGAGCACCATCGCGAACGTGCCGAGCACCACGATCGCGGCCACGCCCGCCCGGCCCGGCCAGCGGTGCGCGATGACCGTGGCGGTCAGCAGCGTGCCGGTCGCCAGCAGCGCGAACGGGATGTTGCCGAGCCCGTAGTAGCGGGCGCCGACGTCGGCGCTGTAGCCCATGACGCTGTTGACCTGCAGGGTCGTGCCGGTCAGCAGGTCGCCGACGAGCGTCAGGGCCGTGGCGCCGGCCACGACCGCGAGCGGGCCGAGCGGCGCGCGCCGCCACGGCCCCGCGAACGCCAGCGCGGTGATGGCCGCCGTCCACCCGAGCACGCCGGCGATCATCTGCGGCACACTCGACCACGGCAGCAGGTTGACCAGGAAGCTGGCGGCGGGCACGGCGGCCAGGGCGGCGCCCGCGACGCGTACGGGGACGAGGCCCTTGCGGCGGCGCAGCAGCAGGAACGCGATCAGGTAGAACAGCACCTGCAGGACCGCCATGACCGTGAAGTAGACGCCCTTCACCGAGCGGACGGCCTGCGCGTCGGCGTCGGCGTCACGCAGCCGGTCGACCGTCGCACCCTGGTCGCCGACCTGCAGCGGACCGCCCACGACCGTGGCCGGCACCGGCACGCCCAACTTGGTCAGCACGGTGGCGGTCAGGTCGGGCGTGATCGAGAGGTCCTCGCGGCGCGTGGAGGTCGCGCCGAGCAGGTGGCCCGCCGCGCCGGGCTCGCGCAGCGCGGTCACCCGCAGGTGCGGCACGGAGCCGTGGTCGGACAGCCCCGCGAGCACCACCGTGGTGTCCGCGGGCAGGACCGACAGCAGCGCGCCCGCCTTGGCGTCGGCCAGGCGCAGCGCGTCGCGGCGCTCGGCGGCGCTGAGCTGGTCGGGCACCCTGGGCAGCCGGCCGCTCGTGAGGTAGGGGAGGACGAGGTCGTCCACGTCCATGGCGATCATCCGGCACTTCTCCAGGTCGGTGGTCTTCACCTGGAGCGGCGAGGAGTGGTAGTGCTGCACGGCGCCCTGCCGGTCGGCCAGCCCCAGGGCCGCGCCCGGGCCGATGGCGACCGAGCACTGGCCGGCGGCCTTGAGCGACTCGCCCAGGACGCCCGCGTTGCGCTGGCCGGCCACGTCGATGAGGTAGCGGTAATGGGGGATGGCGGCGCCCGCGCCCTGCGGCTCGGGCGTGGGAGGCGCGCCGCAGCGGTAGCCGACGGCCGACCTGGTGCCCGCCGACACGGTCAGCCACGCGTCGTAGGGGCAGGTCACGGTGCCGACCGTGCGGATCGACATGGACCCGATCGCGCTAGCCCCGGCCAGCTCCCACAGGTTGGGGGTGTCGGCCTGGGTGAGGTCGTTCCAGTGCAGGCCGGACACGCCGATGAGGGCCACCCGGCCGGTGCCGTCGTCGGCCCGCGCCGCCCCGGTGAACAGACCCAGCCCGGCCAGCACCTGAACGGCCAGCACGGCCAGCACCACTAGCGCGCGCCTCACCCGAGAACCTCCCGTGGTCGATTTCCGTGGCACGGCGGAGTCAGCTCACGTTCCGGCGCCACCGGACCCGACTACCCTCTCACGCGGCGGGTGTGCTCGGTGCGATCCCGGCCGCCCGCGCGGCCGTCGCGGCCCCCTTCTCTCATCCCGCGCCCTGGCCTCCCGCCACCGGGTGTGATGCTCCCCCTTCCCCTTCCCCGTTCGGGCGCGAACTCCCACGTCATGCGCGAGGACCCGCCGCGGTGCCGTGCGGCGGGTCCTCATGCGATGCGTACGGGGAACGGGCGTCAGCCGGCCTTCACCTTGACGGCCTCGCTCTCGTGGTAGAGCCGGTCGAGCGAGGTGACCAGGTAGGTGCCCTCCTTCGCCGCGTACGACGGTTGCGAGACGACGGCGACGAGGTCGCGGGCGTCGGTGGTGCGGCAGTCCTTGCCCGACTTCGGCACCCGGTAGACGGCGTACGCGCGGGCGCCCTCGGAAGGCGTCCATGACAGCGTGCCGCCGGAGGCGCGGGCGCCGGCGGGCGGCGCGGGAGCCTGGCCGCCGCGCTCCTTCATCAGGGGCGGCAGCGCCGGGTGGCCATAGCGGGACTTGGCCAGGCGGTCGACCGAGCCCAGCGGGTCGCTCAGCAACTGCTTGGCGCTGAAGTAGACCGAGCCGTCGACCTGCTTGAGCTTGCGGTTGACGCCCACCTGCGCGGCCAGCTCGCCCGGCTTCCTCCAGGCCTTGTCGTCGGCGGCGCCGACGCGGTAGAGGCCGTGACCGATGTAGAGCTGCACGTCGGTGCCCTTGACCTCGCGGGCCCACCAGCGCGCGAGCGTGTTGTAGTCGGCCAGCCGGTGCCCGCGGGGCCAGTAGAGCTGCGGCAGCACGTAGTCGACCGTGCCGGACTTGATCCAGGCGCGCGCGTCGGCGTAGATCGAGTCGTACGCCGACATGCCCGACGTCTTGGAGCCGCTCGGGTCGTTGGACGTGTTACGCCAGATGCCGAACGGGCTGATGCCGAACTTCACGTGGTTCTTCGCGTCGTGGACGGCCTTGTCGACCTCGGCGACCAGGGTGTTGACGTTGTCGCGCCGCCAATCGGCCAGCTTCTTCCCCTTGCCGTGCTTCTTGAAGGCCGCGCCGTCGTCGAACTTCGCGCCCGCCACCGGGTAGGGGTAGAAGTAGTCGTCGAAGTGCACGCCGTCGACGTCGTAGCGGTTGACCACGTCGGTGATGACCTTGGTCACGTGGTGGCGCACGGCGGGCATCCCGGGGTTGTAGTAGAGGCGGCCGCCGTATTTCACGGTCCAGCCCGGGTGCTTGCGCGCGGGGTGGCCGGCGGGCAGCTTGGCGGTGCTGTCGCCGTAGGAGGCGCGGTAGGGGTTGAACCAGGCGTGGAACTCCATGCCGCGTTTGTGCGCCTCGTCGATGAGGAAGGGCAGCGGGTCCCAGCCGGGGTCCTTGCCCGCCGTGCCGGTGAGATATTGCGACCACGGCTCGAGCGACGACTTGTAGAGCGCGTCGGAGGCGGGCCTGACCTGGACGAAGACGGCGTTGAGGTGGCGCTGGGCGGCGCTGTCCAGGATCTTCACGTATTCGGCCCGCTGCTTGGCGGGGCTCAGCCCGGTCTTGGAGGGCCAGTCGATGTTCTGGGTCGTGGCGATCCACACCCCGCGCAGCTCGCGCTTGGGAAAGCGGGCGTCGGCCTTGCATGCCGCGGCGGGGGCGGCGATGGCCGTCTTCTTCTTGCTCGCTGCGGGGCTCTCTCCGGCTCCGGGGCCGAACACGTAGGCGGCGGCCGTGGTGGCGACGGCGAGCGTGGCAGCGGCTAGGAGTGGGCGTCCAGTTCGCATAGTGCCACCCAGTGTGGCAGTTGCCCTGACATGCTCGGGACCAAAAAAAGAAATGTACTCGTGATGCTTCTGTGATTAAAGGGCAGGCTGGGCCGGAAGGGACGAATCCCTCCCGGCCGGCCCGTCGGTCCCTCAGTCGGTTGCCGCCACCTTGCTCGCGAGGTTGGACGGCAGCGGCTCGTAGCGCAGGAACGTGCGCTGGAAGCTGCCGGTGCCGTGTGACATGGATCTCAGGTCGATGGCGTACCGCGTTATCTCCAGCTCCGGCACCTCCGCCTTCACCAGAGTGCGGCCCGTGCCCACGGGCTCGGTGCCGAGCACCCGCCCGCGCCGCGACGACAGGTCGGACATCACCGAGCCCACATAGTCGTCGGCCACCAGCACCGAGATCTCGTCCACCGGCTCCAGCAGCAGCGTGGGCACCTTAGACGCGGCCTCCTTGAGCGCGAGCTGGCCCGCGATCTGGAAGGCCATGTCGGAGGAGTCGACGGAGTGGGCCTTGCCGTCGTACAGGGTGACCCGGACGTCCACCATCGGGTAGCCGGCGACGACGCCCCGCTCCATCTGGGCCCGCACGCCCTTCTCCACCGACGGGATGAACTGGCGCGGCACCACGCCGCCCACGATCTTGTCGACGAACTCGAAGCCGCCTCCTGACGGGAGCGGCTCGACCTCCAGGTGGCAGATGGCGTACTGGCCGTGGCCGCCGGTCTGCTTGACGTTGCGGCCCATCGCCTGGCACCTGCCGCCGAACGTCTCGCGCAGCGGCACCCGCAGGTCCACCCGCTCGACCTCGACGCCGTGCCGTTTGGACAGGCGGTCGAGCAGCACGTCGGTGTGCGCCTCGCCCATGCACCACAGGACCAGCTGCCTGGTCTCGGCGTTGTTCTCCAGGCGCAGCGTCGGGTCCTCGGCCACCAGCCTGCCGAGGGCCTGTGACAGCTTGTCCTCGTCGGCCTTCGACTTGGCCCTGATGGCCACGGGGAGCAGCGGGTCGGGCATCTGCCAGGCCGTCATCAGCAGCGGCCGGTCGACGTCCGAGAGCGTGTCGCCGGTCTCGGCGCGCGACAGCTTGGCCACGGCCACGATGTCGCCGGCGAGGCCCTTGGCCGTGGCGCGCTGCTGCTTGCCCAGCGGGCAGGTCAGGGTGCCGATGCGCTCGTCGACGTCGTGGTCCTCGTGGCCGCGCTCGGCCAGGCCGTGCCCGGACACGTGCACGGTCATGTCGGGGCGCAGCGTGCCGGAGAAGACGCGTACGAGGCTGATGCGGCCCACGTACGGGTCGCTGGTGGTCTTGACGACCTCGGCCACGAGCGGGCCGTCCGGATCGCAGGTGATGTCCTTGACCGGCTTGCCGGACAGATCGGTGATCTCCGGCATGGGATGTTCGAGCGGAGACGGGAAGCCCTGCGTGATGAGCTCGAGCACCTCCGTCGCACCGACGCCGAGCCCGCTGCAGAGCACCGGGTAGAAACTGCCGCGCGCGACCGCCTTCTCCAGGTCGTCGATGAGGACCTTGGCGTCGATGGGCTCACCTTCGAGGTAGCGCTCCATGAGCGACTCGTCCTCGCTCTCCTGGATGATCCCCTCGATCAGGACGCCGCGGTGGTCCTCGATCTGGGACGCGTACTCGGCTCCGGGGTCCTTCTCCGTGCGCGTGCCGGTGGCGTAGTTGAAGAACTTCTGCGACAGCAGCCCGATCAGGCCGTTGACGTGGCCGTTGGTGATCACCGGGAGATACAGGGGCGCGACGCCGTCGCCGAACACGTCCTGGCAGGTGGTGAGCACCTCGTCGAAATCGGCCCGCTGGTGGTCGATCTTGGTGATCACGACCGCGCGCGGCATGCCGACCTGGGAGCACTCCTCCCAGAGGATCCGGGTGAGGCCGTCGATCCCCTCGGAGGCCGACACCACGAACAGCGCGGCGTCGGCCGCGCGCAGCCCCGCGCGCAGATCGCCCACGAAGTCGGCGTAACCGGGCGTGTCGAGAAGGTTGATCTTAATTCCGTTGAACATGAGCGGTGCCGACGCGAGGTTGACGGAGCGCTGCTGCCGGACCTCGACCTCGTCGAAGTCGCTGACCGTGTTGCCGTCCTCCACGCGGCCCGGGCGCTGGACGGTGCCCGTGGCGGCCAGCAACTGCTCGACGAGGGTCGTCTTACCCGCTCCCGAGTGGCCGACAAGCACGACATTGCGTATCGCATCCGCCCTGTCGGCCGCGGGTGCCCTGCCCGCGGCTCCCACGGCGCCGCCTGAGTGTCTTTCCGCCACATCGCCTCCCGCGTCGTCGGATGTTTCCCAACGCCGCGCCCGCGCGGAAGGTGACAGAAACCGCATGGACGCGGTGTGTTCACCAAATACCCCTGTGGCGGATATCACAAGAGGGGCAGGGCAAAGAAAGTTGTCAGGTCCGCGATGGCCTACGATCGGACGGCGATGCTCAAACTCCTGCGCCCGGCCATGACCCGGATACTCACCCCGCTGGGCAGGGCTCTCGTCGGCCGCGGGATCGGCCCCGACGCCGTCACGGCGATCGGCACCCTCGGCACCGTCGTGTCCGCCCTGCTCTTCTTTCCGCTGGGGCTCCTGACCGTGGGCGCCCTCGGCATCACCGTCTTCGTGCTGTTCGACCTCCTCGACGGCGTGGTGGCCAGGCTCGGCGGCAAGGGCGGCAGCACCTGGGGGGCCTTCCTCGACTCGACGCTCGACCGGGTCGCCGACGCCGCCATCTTCGCCGGCCTGATCTTGTATTTCGTCGTCGGAGGCGACACGCTGATGGCCGCGGTGACGTTGGTGTGCCTGATCGCGGGCGCGGTGGTCTCCTACGCCAAGGCCAGGGCAGAAGGGCTCGGGCTCACGGCCGACGTGGGGCTGGCCGAGCGTCCGGAGCGGCTGGTCGTGGCGCTGGCCGCGGCCTTCTTCTCGGGCCTCGGCGTGCCGTACGTCCTGCCGGCGGGAATGTGGCTGCTCGCGGTGGCCAGCCTGATCACCGTGGGGCAGCGTGTGGTGGCGGTCTACCATCAGACGAGGGAGAGATGAGCGAGAAGGCGTCCGTCAGCGATCGCATCGTGGCCGCGGGCTTCGCGGCCGGCTGGAAGCTCGTTCCGCTGCTGCCCCAGGGCCCGACGGCGGCGGTCTTCCGCTTCATGGCCGACCGCGTCTGGCGCAGGGGCGGCAAGTCCGTCCGCCGGCTGGAGTCCAACCTGGCCAGGGTGACCGGCCTCGAGGTGGGCAGCCGTGAGCTGGGCGAGCTCACCAGGGCCGGCATGCGCTCCTACTTCCGCTACTTCCACGAGATCTTCCGGCTGCCGTCGATGCGCACCGAGGAGGTCGTGCGCCGCACCCACGTCATCGGCGCCGAGCACGTCCACGACACCGTGGCGGCCGGGCGGGGCGTGGTGCTGGCCCTGCCCCACATGGGCAACTGGGACCAGGCGGGCGCGTGGCTGGTGGGCGTGGGGCATCCGTTCACCACCGTGGCCGAGCGGCTGAGGCCGGAGTCGCTGTTCCGCCGCTACGTCGCCTTCCGCGAAGGGCTCGGCATGGAGGTGCTGCCGCTCACCGGAGGCGACGGGCACAACTTCGGCACCCTGGCCACGCGGGTGCGCAAGGGCGGGGTCGTGTGCCTGCCCGCCGAGCGCGACCTGACCAAGAGCGGCGTCGAGGTGCGCTTCTTCGGCGCGACCACCAAGGTGCCCGCGGGGCCGCCGCTGCTGGCCGTGCAGACCGGGGCCGCGCTGCTGCCCGCGACCGTCTACTTCGTGGGCGACGACTGGGGCATCCACATCCACGAGGAGGTCCCGGTCCCGGAGGAGGGCACCCGGCAGGAGAAGGTCGCCGCGGTGGCGCAGCGCATGGCCGAGGTGTTCGAGAAGGGGATCGCCGAGCACCCGGAGGACTGGCACATGCTGCAGCGGCTCTGGCTGGAGGACCTGCGGTCATGAAGGTCGGCATCGTCTGCCCCTACTCGTGGGACATGCCGGGCGGGGTCAAGCAGCACATCGACGACCTGGCCCAGGCGCTCATCGCGCAGGACCACGAGGTGTCGGTGATCGCGCCGGCGGCCGACGACGACGAGCTGCCCCCCTACGTGACGGGCGCGGGCCGCGCCGTTCCCGTGCCGTACAACGGGTCGGTGGCCAGGATGTCGTTCGGCTTCCTGTCGGCCGCGCGGGTGCGGCGGTGGGTGCGCACGGGCGAGTTCGACGTGCTGCACATCCACGAGCCGCTGATCCCGAGCCTGGGCATCCTGGCGTGCTGGGCCGCCAAGGGCCCGATCGTGGCGACGTTCCACGCCTCGTGGGTGCGCTCGCGGGCGATCGCGGTGGCCGAGCCGGTGCTGCAGAGCGCGCTGGAGAAGCTCAGCGGGCGCATCGCGGTCTCCGACGCTGCCCGTAAGAGCCTGGTGGAGCAGTTCGGCGGCGACACCGTGCTGATCCCCAACGGCGTGACCGTCTCCCGCTACACCGAGGCTGAGCCGCTCGACGGCTGGGGCCCCGACGGCGCCACGCTCGGCTTCCTCGGCCGGATGGACGAAGAGCGCAAGGGCCTGCCGATCCTGCTCGACGCGTTCTCGAAGCTGGCGGCCGAGCGGGCGGACGTGAAGCTGCTCATCGCCGGCCCCGGCGACGAGAAGGACGTCTACGAGCGGGTGCCCAAGCGCTTCCACGACCGGGTGACCGTGCTCGGCATGGTGAGCGAGACCGACAAGATCCGCGCCTACCACTCGGTCGACGTGTTCTGCGCGCCCAACACGCGCGGCGAGAGCTTCGGCATCGTGCTGGCCGAGGCCATGGCGTCCGGGGCCACGGTGCTGGCCAGCGACATCCCCGCCTTCCGCAGGGTGCTCGGCGACGGGCAGGCGGGCGCGCTGTTCTCCAACGGCGACCCCGACGCGCTGGCGCGCGAGGCGGGCGCGCTGCTCGACGCTCCGGAACGCCGGGCCAAGCTGGCCGCCGAGGCGCTGGTCGCGGTCAGGAAGTACGACTGGTCCACGGTCGCGCGCGACGTCGTGCGCGTCTACGAGACGGTCACCACGAGCGGCGCGGGGCGTGTGGAGGAAGACCTGTGACATCCACCATGATCGTGCTGATCGTGGGCATCGTCGTGGTGCTCGTGGCCGTCTACATCTCCTGGCGCGCGGGCCGGCTCGACCGCCTGCACATCCGGCTGGAGCTGGCTCAGGAGTCGCTGGACGCCGCGCTGATGCGGCGCAGGGCCGTGGTGCTGGAGCTGGCCGGCTCACGCCTGCTCGACCCCGCCACGTCCCTGGTGCTGGCCGCCGCCGCCCACGAGGCGCGGACGGCGGGTCCCGACGAGCGCGAGCACGCCGAGAGCGACCTGTCGCGGGCGCTGCGGGCGGCCGTGGACCAGGAGCGGTTCAGGGAGAAGCTGTCGGAGGCGCCCGGGGGGCGTGACCTGCTCGAAGAGCTCGACGCCGCCGTGGCCAAGGTGGTCTACTCCCGCCGCTTCTACAACAACGCGGTCGCGGTCACGCGTACGGCGCAGCGCCGCTGGCTCGCCAGGACCCTCCGCCTGGCCGGCCACACCGAGTACCCGCGGTTCTTCGAGATTGATGACAATCCGCCGGCGACTATGGCAACTGAATGACCTGATTTGGGGAAACCAGTAAGCTTCATCCCGTTTTCAGGGCTGAGGCGAGGAGTGTTACTGGTGCGGCTACCCCGGACGATCACGATCTGGCTGGCTGGAGCGGCCGTGCTCCTGCCCGTCTCGGCCTGTTCCTCCGAGGAGCCGGCGCCGGGCAAGGTGCCGCAGGCGGCCGCCTCCGTCGCGCCGAGCGAGGAGCCCACCGAGGTCAAGACCCATCCCTTCACCGGCAGGCCGTACGACAGCCTCAAGCCCGTGCTGGCGGTGAAGATCGAGAACACCGCGGCGGGCAAGCCGCAGCAGGGCCTGAAGAGCGCCGACATCGTCTACGTCGAGCAGGTCGAGGCCGGTCTGACCCGGATCATGGCGATCTTCTCGTCCAAGCTGCCGTCCAAGGTGGGGCCGGTGCGCAGCGCCCGCATCTCCGACCTGCACATCGCGCCGCAGTTCGGCAAGCCCGCCTTCTCCTACTCGGGGGCGCAGAGCAAGATGCTGCCGTTCATCGCCGAGGCGTCCCTGTTCGACGTCGGCGACACGCGCAACCCCGGCGCGTACTTCCGCCAGCCGGGCCGCTTCGCCCCCTACAACCTGTTCGCCAACACCAAGCGGCTGCTGGCCAAGGCGCCGAAGGCGAGCAAGGCCAAGGACATCGGCTTCACCTTCGGCGACGCCCCGGCCGAGGGCGGCGTGGAGCGCAAGTCGTACACGGTCAAGTGGCCCGCCGCCCGCTTCACCTTCGCCTGGTCGGAGGCGAGGAAGAAGTGGATGATCTGGCAGGACGGCAAGAAGGACATCGCCGCGGAGGGCGGGCAGCTCGGCGCGCCGACGGTCGTCATCCAGTACACCAAGACCGAGCGCTCGCAGTTCCACGACAAGAACGACAGCTACACGCCGCTCGTGCACACCACGGGCAAGGGCAAGGCGGTCGTGCTGCGCGACGGCAAGGCGTACAAGGCGAACTGGGAGCGGGAATCGGAGAAGGACGGCACGACGTTCACCACGGAGAGCGGCGAGCCGATGAACTTCGCCCCCGGCCAGGTCTGGGTCGCCCTCGCCAGCCGCAAGCCCGTCATCCCGTAGTCCTTCTGTATAAGTAAGGCCATAAAACCTGACATATTGGCATGTCGGGGGAGGGGTCCGTCAGGACCTACGATGGGCTTGAGAACATACCGATTCGCCGTGAGAGCCCGTGAGGAAGACCGTGTCCAGCAGCACGCCAGAAAGCAGCCCTGTCACCGGAACGGCCCGCGTCAAGCGCGGCATGGCCGAGATGCTCAAGGGCGGTGTCATCATGGACGTCGTCACGCCCGAGCAGGCCAAGATCGCTGAGGACGCCGGGGCGGTCGCCGTCATGGCCCTCGAGCGCGTGCCCGCCGACATCCGCGCCCAGGGCGGCGTGTCGAGGATGAGCGACCCCGACATGATCGACGGCATCATCGAGGCCGTGTCGATCCCCGTCATGGCCAAGGCCCGCATCGGCCACTTCGTCGAGGCGAAGGTGCTGCAGGCGCTCGGCGTCGACTACGTCGACGAGTCCGAGGTGCTCACCCCGGCCGACTACGCCAACCACATCGACAAGTGGCAGTTCACCGTGCCGTTCGTGTGCGGGGCGACCAACCTGGGCGAGGCCCTGCGCCGCATCACCGAGGGCGCGGCGATGATCCGCTCCAAGGGCGAGGCGGGCACCGGTGACGTCTCCAACGCCGTCACCCACATGCGCACGATCCGCGCGGAGCTCAAGCGGCTCACGTCGCTGCCGGAGGACGAGCTGTACGTCGCCGCCAAGGAGCTGCAGGCGCCGTACGAGCTGGTCGCCGAGGTCGCGAAGCTCGGCAAGCTGCCGGTCGTGCTGTTCACCGCGGGCGGCATCGCCACCCCGGCCGACGCCGCGATGATGATGCAGCTGGGCGCCGAGGGCGTGTTCGTGGGCTCCGGCATCTTCAAGTCGGGCGATCCGGCCAAGCGCGCCGCGGCCATCGTCAAGGCCACCACCTTCTACGACGACCCTGACGTCATCGCCAAGGTCTCGCGCGGCCTGGGGGAGGCCATGGTCGGCATCAACGTCGACGACATCCCGCAGCCGCACCGGCTGGCCGAGCGCGGCTGGTAGTCCCTCCGTACGGAGGCGGCAAATATCGCCGAAAAGGGCGGCATCCGTGAAGGATGTCGCCTTTTTCTGTTCTGCTGTTCACCCTCCGGTCATGATCCTGAGTCAGGCTACGGACGTCCCTCACCCTTGATCGTCCCGGGAGCCTCACGTGTCCAAGCTGAACCGCCGGCATTTCCTCGTCACCGGTTTAGCGGCGGGCGCCGCCGCCGCGATCCCCGCGACCGGCGCGCACGCCGACCCAGACCCCGCCGCGGAGACCGCCCAGAGCCTCGCCTCGCGCGGGCTGCGCACCGACCCCTTCACCCTCGGCGTCGCGTCGGGCGACCCCGACCACGAGGGTTTCGTCATCTGGACCAGGCTCGCCCCGCAGCCGATGGCCGAGGACGGGCTCGGAGGCATGCCGCAGCGGCCGTTCCCCGTGCTGTGGCAGGTGTACTCCGACGAGCGCGCCCGCCGCGTCGTGCGCAGCGGCGTGACGGTGGCCGCGCCTGAATGGGGGCACAGTGTCCACGTCGAGCTGCGGAACCTGGGCTCCGACCGCGACTACTGGTACCGCTTCCGCGTCGGCCCGTACGTCTCGCCGCTCGGCCGCGCCCGCACCGCCCCGCACCCCCTGTCGTACGGCGGCGCCCTGGCCATGGCGTTCGTCTCCTGCTCACAGTACGAGCACGGCTACTTCACGGCGTACCGCCGGCTGGCCGAGGAGCGCCCCGACGTGATCCTGCACCTGGGCGACTACCAGTACGAGTACACCAAGGACACCTACAACATCCCCGGCGGCAACGTCCGCGACCACGAGGGCCCCGAAACCGAGACCCTCGCCAACTACCGCCAGCGCCACGCCCAGTACAAGACCGACCCCGACCTGCAGGCCGCGCACGCCGCCGCGCCGTGGCTGGTGGTGTGGGACGACCACGAACTGGACAACAACTGGGCCGACGAGGTGCCCGAGAAGCCCGAGAACCCCCAGCCGAACTTCCTGAGCAGGCGCGAGGCCGCCTTCCGCGCCTACTACGAGAACATGCCGCTGCGCCGTTCCTCCATCCCGCGCGGCATCGACATGCAGCTCTACCGCCGCATCCGGTGGGGCAGGATGGCCACCTTCCACATGCTCGACACCCGCCAGTACCGCGACGACCAGGGCTGCGGCGACGGCTACCGCGACTGCCCCGCCTCGATCGACCCGGCGCGCTCCATCACGGGCGCCGAGCAGGAGGCGTGGCTGCTGGACGGATTCCGGCACTCGCGGGCGCAGTGGGACATCCTCGGCCAGCAGGTGTTCTTCGCCCAGCGCGACAACAACGACGGCCCGGCCAAGATCACCAGCCAGGACGCGTGGGACGGCTACGTCGCCTCCCGCAAGCGCATCACCCAGGGCTGGCTCGACGCGAAGGTGCGCAACCCGGTCGTGCTGACCGGCGACGTGCACGCCCACTGGGCCAGCGACCTCAAGCTCGACTACGACGACCCGACGGGTCCGTCCGTCGGCTCGGAGCTGGTGGCCACCTCGATCTCGACCGGCGGGGACGGGACCGACTCCGACCCGGCGACGCACCCGTTCCTGAAGATCAACCCGCATCTGAAGTTCTACAACAACCAGCGCGGCTACGTGCTGACGAAGGTCGAGCGCGATCAGATGACGGCCGACTTCAAGGTGGTTCCGCAGGTGCAGACACCCGGCGGCGAGGTGTACACGCGGGCCACGTTCGTGATCGAGGACCGGGTGCCCGGGGTGCAGCAGACGTACCTGCGCCCGCTCGACCCGGCCCTGCGCAGCCAGCCGATGACGGTGGAGGAGACGGTTCGCCTGGAGACCGAGCGCCCGTGACCCATCGCGCGCCGGCCGGGACACACCGCCGTGTCCCGGCCGGCGCGGTCCGCGGCCCCTGGGCGCGAGGCGCGGACCCCTAGAGGAAGATCCCGGCCCGTCGTGGTGTTGAATTGTCTGAACCCGCACCCGGACGGAAGGATCTGCCGTGCCCACGATCGGTGTACTCGCCCTGCAGGGCGACGTGCGCGAGCATGCGCGCATGCTCCAGGAGGCGGGCGCGCGGGCCACGGCCGTGCGCAGGCCCGCCGAGCTGGAGGCGGTCGACGGCCTGGTCATCCCCGGCGGCGAGTCGACGACGATGTGGAAGCTCGCCGAGGCCTTCGACATGTTCGAGCCCCTGCGCATGCGGATCAAGGAGGGCATGCCCGCCTACGGTTCCTGCGCCGGCATGATCATGCTGGCCGACCGGATCGAGGACGGCGTCCCCGGCCAGCAGACCGCCGGCGGCATCGACATGGTCGTCAGGCGCAACGCGTTCGGCCGCCAGATCGATTCGTTCGAGGAGGACATCGACTTCGCCGGACAGCGGGTGCACGCGGTCTTCATCCGCGCGCCGTGGGTCGAATCCGTCGGCGCGGACGTCGACGTGCTGGGCAAGTGCGAGCCTGGGGATAGGATCGTCGCGGTCCGACAAGGGCCGCTGCTCGCGACGTCGTTCCATCCCGAGCTGACCGGAGACGCTCGCGTGCACCGTTACTTCGTAGACATGCTGAGGGAGCTCTAGGTAATGTCCGGCCACTCCAAATGGGCGACGACGAAGCACAAGAAGGCCGCGCTCGACGCCAAGCGCGGCAAGCTGTTCGCGAAGCTCATCAAGAACATCGAGGTGGCGGCCCGGACAGGCGGCCCTGACCCGGATGCCAATCCCACCCTCTTCGACGCCATCTTCAAGGCGAAGAAGAACTCCGTGCCCAACGACAACATCGAGCGGGCCCGCAAGCGCGGCGGCGGCCTCGAGGCCGGCGGCGCCGACTGGCAGACCATCACCTACGAAGGCTACGCGCCCGGCGGCGTCGCGGTGCTCATCGAGTGCCTCACCGACAACCGCAACCGCGCCGCCTCCGAGGTGCGCGTGGCGCTGACCCGCAACGGCGGCTCGCTGGCCGACCCCGGGTCCGTCTCCTACATGTTCAACCGCAAAGGCGTCGTCATCGTGCCGAAGAACGGCCTCGACGAGGACACCGTGCTGATGGCCGTGCTCGACGCGGGCGCCGAGGAGGTCAACGACCTGGGTGACTCGTTCGAGGTCGTGTCCGAGGCCGGTGACCTGGTGCCGGTGCGCAAGGCCCTCCAGGACGCGGGCATCGACTACGACTCGGCCGAGTCGAGCTTCCTGCCCACGATGAGCGTGCCGCTCGACGAGGAGGGGGCCAAGAAGGTCTTCCGCCTCATCGACGCGCTGGAGGACAGCGACGACGTCCAGAACGTCTACGCCAACTTCGACGTCTCCGACGACGTGCTCGCGGCGCTGGACTAGCGTCCCGCCCCCGCGAAGGCCGGCCGCGCCGTTCCCGGCGGCTGATCGTCACAGCCGTTTCCGGGCTCCTCGCCCGGCCGCCGTCGGGCAGGCCCCGGCGGCGCGTCTTTCGCGTGCGCGACAACCTCGGGGCGGCGTAGGGTCAGGCCACGTGACCTCCCCCACCCCTCCACAGTCGTTCCCGCCGGCGCTCGGCTTGGTGCTGGCCGCGCCCGCGGCCCTCGGCGCCCTCATCACCCTGGTCCTGCCCACGGTCCAGACGGTCGTGACCAGCCTCCAGCGCGGGGGCTTCCTGCGTGAGAGCGTCTACGCCGGGATGGACAACTACGCCGAGCTGCTGGGGCGCAGCGGCTTCTGGCGGTCGCTGGGCTTCACGCTCTCGCTGACCATCGGGCCGCTGCTGGTGGCCGTGGTGGTGGCGCCGCTGCTCGCCCTGGCTCTGGACCGCGCGGGCACCTGGCCCCGGCGGGCGGGGCGCATCGTGCTCTCTCTGGGCATCGTCACGTTCTCCCCGGTGGGGGTCGCGGTGGCCTGGACGCGCGGGCTGCGTGCCGACGCCTCCGGTGTGGCGGGCCTGGCCGAAGGGCTGCGCGAGACGGCCACGGCCCCTGGAACGCTCCGGCTGATCGTCGCGGCCGCCACGTTCGGGGTGGTCTGCGCGCTCGCGGTGACGGCGTTCCTGCCCGCCCTGCGCGCTCGCGCGGCGGGACCGCCCGACGGCGGACGCGTCGCACCCGCGATGCTCGCCGCGGGAGCGCTCGTCGCGATCGCCGCCGTCGCCGTCGGGATCCAGACGTTCTCGTTCGGCATGGTGCTCACCCGCGGAGGCCCTGAGCGCTCCACAGAGACGCTCGCGAGCCTCCAGTACGACTATGCCTTCAGGATGGCCGAGCCAGGCGCTGGAGCGGCCGTCGCGACCGTCACAGGGGTGCTCCTGGGCGTGCTCGGCATCGTCGCGACCGTCATCGCCGTGGCGTGCCGCCTGCGCGTCACCCTCCTCCCGAAACCCGCGGGGGACGCACCCGGGTGAGGCGTCTCACCCGCTCGTGCCCCCGCAAGCAGGGCAGGCCGGCAGGGCGCCGAGCCCGGCGGCCGTGGCCGTCGGGGTGACCGCGCTGGTCGTCGTCGTGGCCGTCGCGCTCATCTGCGCCTGGCCGTGGATCGACGGCCTGCTCGCCGCGCCCGGCACCGAGGCGGGCGGCCTGCGCGCGCAGGTGAACACGTGGGTGCCCGCGGTCGCCGGCGCCCTGGTCTCCGTGGGCGTCGCCTACCTGGCCGCGCTCGGCATCGGCGGCCTGCGCCCGCTGGGGCCCGGCAGCGAGTGGCTGCTGCTCGCGTTCGCGCCCTGGTTGTTCGCCGGTCCGGGAGTGCTCTCCATCGCCAACTGGCAGAACGTCCGCAACCTCGGCCTCATCGACACGTTCGCCGCCCTGGTCCCGCCGCTTCTCGTGAGCGTCCCCGCGCTGCTCGTGCTGACGTTGTTGTGCAAGGGGCTGGCGGAGCGGGCCGGCGGCGACTTCTTCAGCGGCGTGTTCCTGCCCTCGCTCCCCATGGCGGGGATCCTCGCGGGCGCCGTCGCGCTGGTCAACGCCCAGGACCTGCTCTGGCCGCGGCTCGTCGCCCAGCAGCCGGAGCTGTGGACCGCCCCGGCCGCCCAGGTGGCGCATCTCGGCGCCTTCACCGCCGCCTCGCCGGACGTCGGCGCGGCCACGCCGCTGGTCGTCGTCGCCGTCGCGCTGGCGGCCGCCGTGGCCGCCCAGCTGCTCTATCTCGACAGGCTCGCCCTCACGGCAAACGGTTCGCGAGCGCGTACGCCCGCCGCATAAGTTTGCTGACTGTGGAAATACGCGACCTCACCCCTGATCACCTCGACGACGTCCTTGACCTTCGCAGACGCGCCTTCGGCCCGCTGTCCGCCTCCGACAGGGACAGATGGCGCCGGGCGGTGCTCCCTGCCATCGGTGAGGGCCGCTACATGGGAGCCTTCGACGGCACCAGGCTGGCCGCCACGGCGCGGCTGCGTCAGTTCACCCAGTGGTGGCACGGCAGGCCGCAGCCGATGGCCGGGATCGCCGGGGTCACCGTGGCGCCGGAAGACCGCGGGCGCGGCCTCGGCAGCACGATCATGCGGGCCGTCGTCGAACGCGGCAGGGCGCTCGGCGACGCGGTCTCCGCGCTCTATCCGGCCACCACCGGCATCTACCGCTCGCTCGGCTACGAGCACGCCGGAGCCCAGCACAGCGTGCGGCTCCCCGCCGAGCTGCTGCGCCAGATCCGGCCGTCCGGACAGGTCAAGTTGCGCAGGATGGGTCCGGGCGACGCCGGCGAGGTCGTCTCCATCCTGCACCGCGTCCACGGCGCCACCCGCGCCAGCGGGCCCATCTCGTGGGACGAGCACACCTGGAGCCTGTGGCTCGGCAACGAGGACGACTTCCTCTACGTCGCCGACGACGGGTTCGTGATCTACCGGTGGCACGGCGATGACATGCTGGTCGACAGCCTCGTCGCCGGGTCGGGGGAGACGCTCAGGGCACTGTGGTCCCTGGTGGGCAGCGCGTCCTCGATCGCGCGCGAGGTCGTCGCGCACGTGGCTCCCGACGACCCGGTGCTGTGGCTGCTGCGCGAGCGGACGATAGAGCAGGTCACGCAGCGGCGGTGGATGTTCAGGGTGCTCGACGTCGCCGCCGCGGCCGAGCGCAGGGGCTACCCGGCGCACCTTGCCGGCGGGGCCGTCGTCACCGTGGACGACCCCCTCGGAGGTGGCGGCACGTGGCGGCTGGAGTTCTCCGGCGGCTCCGTGGCCGTCACCCCGGCCGAGCAGCCCGGGGTGATGCTCAGCGTGAACGGCCTCTCCGCCCTGTACGCCGGGATCCCGGCGGTCACCCTGCGCCTCAGCGGGCTCATGTCCGGAGATGACCGATACGACGAGATACTCGACGCTGCCTTCGCCGCCAGGCCCTACATGCTCGAGGACTTCTGACGGGCGTTTCCCGGTGCACGGCCACCGCCGGCGGAGTAGAGTCTCGTGCCGAACAGATGTTCGGCGTACACGGGAGGGCATGCCGGTGCGGGTGATGGGCGTCGATCCGGGGCTGACCCGGTGCGGTCTGGGCGCCGTCGAAGGGCGTCCTGGCGCGCCGCTGACGCTTGTGGCCGTCGGGGTGGTGCGCACCGGCGCAGACGAGGAGCTCGGGTCCCGGCTCGTGGGCATCGAGGCCGGCATCGAGAAATGGCTCGACGACGTGCGTCCCGACGCGGTCGCGGTCGAGCGGGTCTTCAGCCAGCACAACGTACGCACCGTCATGGGCACGGCGCAGGCCGCGGGGATCGCGGTGCTGTGCGCGGCCCGGCGCGGGCTGCCCGTGGCGCTGCACACGCCGTCCGAGGTGAAGGCCGCCATCACCGGCAGCGGCACGGCCGACAAGAAGCAGATCGGCGCCATGGTCACGCGGCTGCTGCGGCTCGCCGAGATGCCCAGGCCCGCCGACGCCGCCGACGCGCTCGCCCTGGCCATCTGCCACGTCTGGCGCGGCGGCGCCCAGCACCGCCTTGCCGCGGCCCTCGCCAAGGCCACCAGGAAGGGCTCCGGGCCGTGACGGCGCGGAGCCGCCGTTCCCGCGAACTCCTGGACGGATGGTCGCGAACGGCGGGGCGGGACGTTCCCGCGGGGTTCGAGCGCTGCGGGTCCGGCTGTCCCGGCCGTCTCAGCGGCGGATGGCCGAGCGCGGGGAGGAGCCGTTCTCGCCCCGGGGCGGGCGCACCGGCAGGGCGGGATCCTGAGGCGGGCAGGGTCGTGATCGGATCGATGACAGGAGGCGTGCGATGATCGCGTCGGTGGCGGGGAAGGTGACGGCGATCGCGCCCGACGGAGCCGTGATCGAGGTCGGCGGCGTCGGCATCCTCACCCACTGCACCCCCGGGACACTCGCCACGCTGCGGGTCGGCGAGGAGGCGCGCCTGGCCACGTCCCTCGTCGTGCGCGAGGAGTCCCTCACCCTCTTCGGCTTCGCCACCGACGACGAGCGGGCGGTGTTCGAGCTGCTGCAGACGGCCAGCGGCGTCGGGCCCAAGCTGGCGCTGGCGATGCTGGCCGTGCACACGCCCAACGCGCTGCGGGTGGCCGTGGCCGGCGCCGACCTGAAGGCGCTCACGCAGGTGCCGGGCATCGGGCAGAAGGGGGCGCAGCGCATCGTGCTGGAGCTCAAGGACCGGCTCGGCACGCCGGAGACGACGGTCGACGCCGTGCTCAACGGCGAGCGGAAGGTCGCGGCCTGGCGCGAGCAGGTGCACTCGGGGCTGGTGGGGCTCGGCTACTCCAGCAAGGACGCCGACGAGGCGATCGCCGCCGTGGAGCCCGACGCCGACGCCGACCTCGCCGCCGGTCGCCAGCCGCGGGTGGCCGCGCTGCTGAAGGCCGCGCTGCGATCGCTGAGCGTGCGATGAGTCATGACGGCGGAGCCGGCGTCACCGCACGCGCCGACGTGGCCTGCCGCCCGTCATGGCCGGTCGTGAAGGCTCACGTGGCGCCCGCCGTGACGAGCGGAACGCGGGCCGGGTTCCGTGGTTCCGCGGTGAGCGGAGTGACCGGCGGGGCGCCGGGATTCGATAGGTTGGCCCGGCCGGGTCGCGACGGGCGGTGCCGTGGCGGGTCCCGCCGGCTCGGTGCGGTGCGTGGGGTCGTCGTCGGGAGGAGGTGCCGCGGTGAGCTCTGATCGGGAGCTCGTCTCGCCCGACGCCGAGGGCGAGGAGCTGCAGATCGAGGCGGCGCTCAGGCCCAAGCGGCTCGGCGAGTTCATCGGCCAGGGCCGGGTGCGCGAGCAGCTCTCGCTGGTGCTCGAAAGCGCTCTGCGGCGGCAGCGGCCACCCGACCACGTGCTGATGAGCGGGTCTCCGGGGCTCGGCAAGACGACCCTGGCGATGATCATCGCGGCCGAGCTGAACGCGCCGCTCCGGATCACCTCGGGCCCGGCTCTCGAACGCGCGGGCGACCTCGCGGCCATCCTGTCGACGCTGGCCGAGGGCGAGGTGCTGTTCATCGACGAGATCCACCGGATGGCCAGGCCCGCCGAGGAGATGCTCTACCTCGCGATGGAGGACTTCCGGGTCGACATCGTCGTCGGCAAGGGCCCAGGGGCCACCGCCATCCCGCTCGACATCGCGCCGTTCACCCTGGTCGGCGCCACGACCAGGGCCGGGCTGCTGCCGGCGCCGCTGCGCGACAGGTTCGGGTTCACCGCCCACATGGACTTCTACGAGGTCGGCGAGCTGGAGCAGGTGCTCTACCGGTCGGCGAGGCTGCTCGGCGTCGGCCTGCCGGACGACGGCGCCCACGAGATCGCCAGGCGGTCGAGGGGCACGCCCCGCATCGCCAACCGGCTGCTGCGGCGGGTGCGCGACTTCGCCGACGTGCGCGCCGGCGGCGTGGTCGACCGCGAGGTCGCGGCGGCGGCGCTCAACCTTTATGAAGTTGACGCAGAAGGGCTCGACCGGCTCGACAGAGCGGTGCTGGGCGCGCTGCTGAAGAAGTTCGGCGGCGGTCCCGTGGGGTTGTCGACCCTCGCGGTCGCCGTGGGCGAGGAACCGGAGACGGTCGAAGTGGTGGCCGAACCGTTCCTCGTACGCCAAGGTCTGCTGGCCAGGACTCCGCGCGGCCGGGTGGCGACCGCGGCCGCGTGGACCCATCTCGGCATGACTCCACCACCGGACGCATTCGGAGCCCCGCTTTTCGACTGATCACAGAACGGTTGCAACCGTTTCAATATGGGAACTTCCCCGCGCGCCGAAACGCTGCTTCGTTGCCGCGTTTCGCAACAAGCGCCTACACTCCGTGGCTTGGCTGGCTGTGTAGGCTGACGGCCCGAGTGGGCGCGGCCCGACGCGACGCACGGAATTTCCGGCGCGAGGCCGGTGTCAACTCCTTGTACGACAATGGAAGGTCGCCCCTATGGACATGGGACAACTCGGAAGCATCCTGCCGCTGATTCTCTTGGTGGTGGTGTTTTACTTCCTGCTGATCCGCCCTCAGCGCAAGCGCCAGCAAGAGGCCGTCCGGATGCAGAACTCTCTCTCTCCGGGTGCGCGCGTCATGACCACGACGGGCCTGTTCGGCACCGTCGTCGCGGTGGACAATGAGGACGTCGTCCTCGAAGTCGCCCCCGGTGTCGAGACCCGCTGGGTGAAGGCCGCCATCGGCCGCGTCGTCACGCCCGGAGACGCTCCCGCAGGTGACGAGGCCGCTGACGGCACCGCGTCCGACGAGGAGGGCAGGAACGAGTCCGAGGCCGCCGTGGATCGCAACGGAGACCAGGACTCCAGCACCAAGCAGTCCTGACTAAGCTCTGCGACAAACCTCTATCTGAAAGAACTGACGACCAGTGGCCCGACCGACCAGCCGCCACAGCCGACCGGGGCGTACGCTCCTGGTGCTTCTGGCGCTCTTCCTCGCCCTGGGCGGGACGATGTTCCTGCAGCAGGCGTACACGCCCAAGCTGGGGCTCGACCTCGCCGGCGGCACGACGGTGACTCTGTCGCCCGTGACCCAGAACAACGCGGCTCCTCCAGAGGAGATCCTTGACCGGGCGGTCAACATCATCCGCGACCGGGTCAACGGCACCGGCATCTCCGACGCGGAGGTCGCCAAGTCCGGCGACAACATCATCATCTCCATTCCGGGTGTCGGGCAGAACGAGGCCATCAAGCTGGTCGCGACCACCGCAGAGCTGCGCTTCCGCCAGGTGCTCGCCATGGAGGCCACGCAGGCCCCGGCAGACCTGGCCACCAACGCGCCCACGCCGAGCGCCTCGCCCTCGGGCGGCAAGTCGGACGAGCCTTCGGCCTCCGACCCGGCCAAGCCGAAGGCCTCCGAGCCGGTCAGGCCGCCCGCGTCCCCGTCGGCCGGAGCGCCGCAGCCGAGCACGTCCCCCACGGGCAAGGCGTTGTCGTCGGCGCTGGTCGCGCCGACGCCCAGCACGTCGGCCGAGCCCTCCGCCACGCAGAGCCCGAAGGGCCAGGACAAGCGAGGCACCAAGGACGGCAAGTCCACGCCCGCGCCGAGCGACGAACCCAGCCAACCCCCGGCCGAAGACCCCAACGCCACGGGCATCAACACCGAGGGCATCGACCCCGGGGTGCTGGCCCAGTTCAAGAAGCTCAACTGCGCCGACCCCGCCAACCGCGGGCAGGGCGTCCAGGACGACCCCAACAAGCAGTACGCCGGCTGCGAGAGCGACGGCAGCTTCAAGTACGTCCTCGACGTCGCCAAGGTCGTCGGCACCGACATCGACACCGCCTCCGCCGGCGTCCGCCAGGGCACCACCGAGTGGGTCGTCCAGCTCGACTTCAAGAGCAAGGGCGCCGGCGAGTGGAGCAAGCTCACCACCGCCGCGTACAACTCCCAGGAACCGCGCAACAAGGTCGCCGTCGTGCTCGACGGCGTCGTCATCACCGCCCCCAACATCATCGGCCCGATCCCGGGCGGCCGGGCGGAGATCACCGGCGGCTTCGACCAGGCCAGCGCCACCACGCTGGCCGACCAGCTCAAGTACGGCGCGCTGCCGCTGAAGTTCAACCGCAGCTCCGTCGACACCGTCTCCTCGACCCTGGGCCAGGACCAGCTCCAGGGCGGCCTGATCGCCGGCCTGATCGGCCTGGCGCTGGTGGTCGTCTACTGTCTGCTCTACTACCGCGGCCTGGGCATCGTGGCGGTGCTGAGCCTCGTGGTGGCCACGGTCATCACGTACACGTCCGTGGTGGTGCTCGGGCACAACGCCGGCTTCCGGCTCTCCCTGCCGCACATCATCGGCCTGGTGGTGTCGATCGGCATCACCGCCGACTCCTTCATCGTGTACTTCGAACGCATACGTGACGAGATGAAGGAAGGACGGCGGTCGCTCCGCTCGGCCGTCGAGGTGGCCTGGGTCCGGGCCAGGCGCACGATCCTGATCGCCGACGCCGTCATGTTCATCGCCGCCATCGTGCTGTACTTCCTGGCGGTGGGCGGTGTCGCCGGGTTCGCGTTCGCGATGGGCCTGACCACGCTGATCGACATCGTGGTGGTGTTCCTGTTCACCAAGCCGTTCATCGCCTTGCTCGCGAGGGTGAAGTTCTTCGCCAAGGGGCACCCGCTGTCCGGCCTCGACGCCGAGCGTATGAGCGAGGTCGGCTCGACCGGCCGCACGACCACTCCGCAGGAGGCCTGAGATGGGACTGGGGCGTCGCCTCTACCGCGGCGAGATCGACGTCGACTTCGTCGGCAAATGGCGGCTGTGGTACAGCCTGTCCGGCCTGCTGCTCGCCGTCTCGCTGGCCGGGCTGCTGATCAACGGGCTCAACCTGGGCGTGGAGTTCAAGGGCGGCACGATCTTCTCGTTCAAGTCCTCGCAAGCCTCGGTCGAGCAGGTGCGTGAGTCCGTGCTCGACCAGGGCGTGCACCAGGTGATCGTCCAGCAGGCGGGCACCGGCGGCTGGCGGGCCACCACCGAGAGCCTGCCGGAGGACACCCGGGCCCAGGTGCAGAGCGAGATCTCCAAGGACTTCGGGGTTCCGCTCGACCAGGTGAGCATCCAGGCCATCGGCCCGTCCTGGGGCGGCGAGGTCTCCGAGAAGGCCTGGATCGGCCTGGGCGTGTTCATGCTGGCGATCATCCTGTACCTGTCGATGGCGTTCGAGCCGAAGATGGCGCTGGCCGCGATCGTCGCGCTCATCCACGACCTCGTCATCACGGCCGGCATCTACGCCTGGTCGGGCTTCGAGGTCACGCCGGCGACGCTGCTGGGCTTCCTGACCATCCTCGGTTACTCGCTCTACGACGCGGTCGTGGTGTTCGACATGATCAAGGAGGTCACGGCCAAGCTGGGCCACACGTCCAAGCAGACGTACTCGATGGCCGCCAACAACGCGCTCAACCACACGCTGATCCGATCGCTGAACACCTCGCTGGTCGCGATCCTGCCGGTGGCGGCGATCCTGTTCATCGGCACCACGGTGCTCGGCGCCGGCACGCTGAAGGACCTGTCGCTGTCGCTGTTCGTCGGCATGATCGTCGGCACCTACTCCTCGTTGTGCGTGGCCACGCCGCTGCTGGTGACGCTGAAGGAACGCGAGCCGAAATACCAGGCCATCGCCAAGCGGCTGGCCTCGACGGGCGGCGGCGCCAAGGGAGCGAAGAACTCCAAGAAGGCCGCGGCGGCCAAGGGATAGCCCACCCTCCTTTCGTGACGCCCTCGCCCGGCATCGGGCGGGGGCGTCGTCGTACCCCGGCGAGGGCTCCCACCGGGGCCTTGCGAGCAACGCCAGTGGGGGCTCCCCACCGGGCCCCGGTGCCCCCGGCGAGAGCTCCGCACCGGGCCTGGTGAGCACCCCAGTGAGGGCTCCGCACCGGGCCTCGTGAGCCGTCCCGGCGAGGCATCGCCGATGCGGCCTTGAGGACGCCCTGGCGAGGGCGTACGGCCGCGGCGGGCGAGGGGGCCCCGCGGCCGTCGTCGTGCCGCCAGGAACGCTCTGAGGCGCGCGGGCGCGCCGCGGGTCCGGCACGGCGCGGGGAGGCGGACCAGGGAGGCTGCCGGAGCGCGTGACGGTGCGGGGCGGCAGGGGAGCCGGGGTGCGCGAGGGGACGGGCGGCAGAGTGCGTGAGGGCGCGGGCGGCAGGGTGCGTGAGGGCGCGGGCGGCAGGGG
>NZ_SMKO01000094.1 GCF_004348685.1 Nonomuraea deserti
GGAGAGGCGAGGGGACGGGCCGGGTCGGGGGAGCCGACGGTGACGGCGCCAGGGTCCAGGCCTGCCATGTCGGCGGGGCCGGGCATCCGGCTGCCGGGCAGGCGCACCGCCGCGGCGCCCCAGGCCAGCGCCTGGGCCAGCGCGCCGGGGCCGCGCCCGCCTCCGGCGAGGAAACCGGCCAGCATGGCATCGCCCGCGCCGACGGAACTGCGCGGTTCGGTGACGGGGGCCTCGCCGTACCAGATGCCGTCCGGCTCGACGAGGACGGCGCCGTCGCCGCCCAGGCTGGCCAGCACCGCCCGCGCGCCCGCGGCACGCAACTTGGCCGCCGCCTCCACGACGTCGCCCACGCAGCGGATGGGCATGCCGGTGGCTGCGGAGAGCTCCTCGGCGTTCGGCTTCACCAGGGCGGGCGCGGCGCCGAGCGCGCAGGACAGCGCCGGGCCGCTGGTGTCGACCGCCACGTGGATGCCCGCTCCGGCGAACCTGCGGCACAACGACGCGTAGACGTCGGCGGGGACCTCGGGCGGAAGGCTGCCCGAGGCGACCACCCAGTCGGCTCCCTGGTCGCCGGAGTGCGCGGCCTCCAGCACGGCGTCGGCGATCGTGTCGAGCTCGTCCTGCGCGAGGGCCGTGCCGGGTTCGTTGATCTTCGTGACGGTGCCGTCGGGCTCGGCGAGGGTGACGTTCGACCTGGTCGGTCCCGCGACGGGGACGGTGATCATGTCGAGCCCCTCCGCGGCGAGCAGCCGTACGAGCTGCCTGCCCTCGTCGCCGCCGAACGGCACCACCGCGCGCGAGGCGACCGCGTTGGCCAGCAGGGCGCGCGAGACGTTCACTCCCTTGCCGCCCGGGTCGAGGTGGGCGGCGGCGGCGCGGATGACCGCGCCCCTGTCCAGGGCGGCGATCTCGATCGTGCGGTCGAGGCTGGGGTTGAGCGTCAGGGTGAGGATCACGCCCGGATCACCTCCGGGCCCGCCGCCGCCAGGTCGGCGGCCAGCGCGACGTCCAGGCCGGTGTCGGTGATCAGCACGTCGATCTCGGCGAGCTCGGCGAACGTGGCCAGATACGTGTTGGTGAACTTCGTGTGATCGGCCAGCAGCACGCTGCGCTGCGCGGCCTTGACCATGGCCCGCTTGATCGCCGCCTCCGCCGGGTCGGGCGTGGTCAGGCCCCTGCTGAGCGAGCAGCCGTTGGTGGCCATGAACGCCACGTCGACGTTGAGGTGGGCCAGCGGGCGCAGCGCCCAGTCGTCGACGGTGGCCAGCGTCTTGCCGCGCAGCCGGCCGCCCAGCATGATCACGTGCAGGTTGGCGCGGGCCGCCAGGGCGGTGGCCAGCGGTGGCGAGTTCACCACCACGGTGAGCTCCCGGTCGGCGGGCAGCACCTGGACCAGCCGTCCCGTGGTGGTGCCCGCGTCGATGATCACGGAACCGTCGTCGGGGAGCTCGGCCAGCGCCGCCTTGGCGATGCGCTCCTTCTCGCCCGTCATCACCTCGTCACGGGTGGCCAGCGCGGGTTCGAACCCCAGCCGCTCCACGGGGATCGCGCCCCCGTGGACCCGGCGCAGCACACCCGCCCGCTCCAGCGACGTCAGGTCGCGGCGGATCGTCTCGGTGGTCACGTCGAGCTCGGCGGCCAGCGTCACCACGTCGACGCGGCCCGCGGACCGCGCTCTCCGCAGGATTTCCTGCTGCCGCTCCTCGGCGTACATGATGTTGGTTCACCGCCGTTTCGGGTTGGTTTCATCTGTGTTTATACCCGCTTAGTTGTGCGGTCAAGGGCATACGGGCGAAATCTGGTAGTTGTAGGCACGTGCGAATCAAGCCCCTTGCCGCCGTGCCCGTCGTCCTCGCCGCCGCGCTGGCCGCCGTACCCGCTCACGCCGAGGCGGCCAGGCCGCCCTCCGTCCCCGCCGGCACCACGGCCGCGTGGCTGGTCTTCGACCGGCAGGCGGGCAAGTTCGTGGCCACGCGCAACGCGCACAGGAAGTACCGCTCGGCCTCCATCGTCAAGATCCTGATCGCGATCGACTACCTGGAGCGGCGCAAGAGCGTCCCCGCCTCCGACGCCAAGCTGCTCAGGAGCATGCTCAGGGCCAGCGACGACGACGCGGCCTCGACGTTCTGGGAGCGCGAGGGCCAGGGGAAGATCATCGTGAGGATGGCCCGCAAGCTCGGCCTGGCCGACACCACACCGCCGCCCGCCTCCAAACCGGGCTTCTGGGGCTACACCTCGCTCAGCGCGTACGACATCGTGCGGACCTACCGCTACCTGTTCGACCGGGCCGACGCCAAGGTCAGAAACCTGATTCTGGGCCACCTGCGCAAGTCCACGCCGTGCGGGGCCGACGGCTTCGACCAGACCTTCGGCATCCCCGACGCGATCCCCCGGCCGTGGGCGGTCAAGCAGGGCTGGTCCGGTTTCGGCATGACGCCGCCGAGCTCCTGCCAGGACGCCAAGGCCGTCGGCGCGCCCATCTCGTGGGTGGCGCGGCGGGCCACCGGCTCGGGCGTGCCCGACTACGGGCGCCCGGTGCTGCACACGACCGGCCTGGCCGGCCAGGGCGACCGGTACGTCATGGCGGTGCTCACCGCGCACCCGGTGGGCGGCACGTGGAGCGGCTCGGTCAAGCGCATCACCAAGCTGACCCGCGACCTCTACCGCAGCGTCGCCGGCTGAGACCTGAGGCGGGCAGCCGCCCGGCCGGGGCGTCACCGGTCCGTACGCGGGTGTTGCCCCCGGGGGCGGGCGGGCCGGTAGAGTCGGCCCGATGACGAAGCATGCGATCACCCCGCAGGCCGGCATTCTCGGTGACACGTTCGGCTGCGCCTGCGGCGTGGCCCTGGCCGGCCGGATGCCGGCCGAGCTCCACGCCGCCGAGAACGGCCTGTGCTCGGCGTGCCTCGGCTCGGCGGACGAAGAGGTGACGGCCGGGATGACGCGCGGGTGCCCGTCGTGCGCGGGCACCGGTCGCCGCAAGGAGCAGGTCACCTGGCAGCTGGCGCACGCCGAGGCCGAGCACCTGATCACGATGACCATCGTGCGCGGGATCGTGGCGGGCTTCGAAGGGCCGTTCCGCCTGTCGGAGATCGCCGACACGGTCAGGACCGGTCTCGGGCTGCCCGCCGGGCGGATGCCCGTCGGGCCGCGGGTGCGCGACCTGCTGCTGCAACTGCAGGCCGCGGGCGAGATCACCATGCTGTCGGCGCCCGACGAGCTCATCGGCACCGACATGGTCCTCTACCGCGACCCCCAGTGGCAGCGCGCCAGGACCCTCGGCATCTGACCGCGCGCCCAGGCCCGGGCCGGTCATGTCGCCGGACCTCCGGACGGCGCGCGGATCGCCCTTCAGGATGGTACGTGGGCCTGCCCCTCCGGACGGCGTGTGGGGCCCGCACTTCCGGCCGGCGCGCCCGGAGCGCCCCTCAGGATGGCGCGCGGGGACCGTACCTCGGGACGGCGCGCGAAGGCCGCATCTCCGGTCGGCAGGGGAGGGGTGCCTCCGGGTGGCGCGTTCGCGGGCCGGGCTCAGGCGCGGCAGAGGATCTCGCCGTGCAGGATCGACATCCAGCCGTCACCGTCGGCCGCCCACGCCAGCCACCCCTCCGAGATCCGCCGCAGGTCCGCCTCCGTGGCGGCGCCCGTGGCCAGGGCCTGCCGGGCCATCGCCGAGCGCAGGATCCGCTCGGACCACATCCCGCCCCACCAGGCCCGGTCGCCGGGCGTGGCGAAGCACCAGGTCGACGACGTGGCGGTGACGTCCTCGAACCCCGCGGCCCGCGCCCACGACAGCAGCCGCCGCCCCGCGTCCGGCTCGCCGCCGTTGCCTCGCGCGATCTTCTGGTACAGCTCCATCCACTCGTCCAGCACCGGCAACCGCGGGTGCCAGGCGAACGCCGTGTAGTCGCTGTCGCGGGCCGCCACGTACCCGCCCGGTCTGGTGACCCTGCGCATCTCCCGCAGCGCGCGCACCGGGTCGCCCACGTGCTGCAGCACCTGGTGGGCGTGGGTCACGCAGAACGTGTCGTCGTCGAAGCCGAGCGCGTGCACGTCGGCGACGGCGAAGTCCACGTTGCCCAGGCCGCGGGCGCTCACCTCGGCCCTGGCCAGGTCGAGCGCCTCCGCGCTCACCTCGGACGCCGTCACGTGCCCCACCCTGGTCGCGAGGTCCGCGGTGATGGTGCCGGGGCCGCTGCCCACGTCGAGCACCTTCATGTGGGGCTTGAGATGGGGCAGCAGGTACGCGGCCGAGTTCTCGGCGGTGCGCCAGCGGTGCGAGCGCAGCACCGACTCGTGGTGGCCATGCGTGTAGACGGCTTCCATCGCCGAACTCCTTCGTCTTCGCCGGACCGCTGCCGACGACCCTAACGCGCATCTCACCATTCAAGAGAAAGCGTCTCGCTGTTCGAGACGGAGGAGGTCGAGCGCGGCCCCGGCGGCGCGGCCCCGCCCACCTGGTGAATCGGGTGAGCGCCCGGGTAGGAGGGCGGGCACCGACCCACAGGAGGACCCCATGGCGAAGACCGTGGCAGACGTCATGACAGCCCACCCGGCGACCATCGAGGGCGACCAGCCGGTGTCCGCCGCCGCGGCGCTCATGCGCGAGCGCGACACCGGGGCGATCATCGTCAACGACAACGGCCGCATGCAGGGCATCGTCACCGACCGTGACATCGCCGTCCGGGTGGTCGCCGCCGAGCGCGGCCCGGACACGCCGGTACGCGAGGCGTGCAGCCCGGCCGTCGAGGCCGTCGATCCCGACACCGGCATCGAGCAGGCCGTGCGGATGATGCGCTCGCACGCCGTCCGCCGCCTCCCGGTGGTCGAGGACGGCCGCGCCGTCGGCATCGTCAGCCTGGGGGACCTGGCCGTCGAGCGCGACCCGGAGTCGGCGCTCGCCGACATCTCGGCCGCCGAGGGAAATCGGTAACGTAGCCCGCGTGGTCACAGTCGACGACGTACGGCAGTTCACGCGCACGCTCCCGCGCTCCACTGAGCACCTCATCCGGGACCGCATCAAGTTCCGGGTGGGGCAGATCGTCTACGTGGCGTTCTCGCGCGACGAGACGCTGATGGGCTTCGGGTTCCCGAAGGAGGAGCGGGCGGCGCTCGTGGCGGCCGAACCGGACAAGTTCCTCATGCCGAGGGAGTCGGACCTGCGCTTCAACTGGGTCGTCGTGCGGCTCGCCGCCATCGACGCCGCCGAGATGCGCGAGCTGGTGCTGGAGGCATGGCGGATGTGCGTACCGAAGAAGGTGCGCCTGGAACACCAGCGGCGGGTCGCCGGCGCGCCGTGAGCGCCGCTCCGGCTCACGCAGGAGCGTGTCAACCGCGGACGTCGGCCAGCCCGCGCAGCCGGCGCAGCGCCTTGCGGGCGGCGGCCGAGACCCGCTCGTCCGGGTGGTGGTCGATGAACAGCCGCAGCACCTGACCCGTCCACGGATGGTCGCCGAACGCCAGGATCGGGATGGTGCCCGCCTGCTCCTCCGCGTCCATGCCCAGGGCGATCGACTCGATCACCTGGCCCGGCTCGTCCCCGAACTCCAGCAGCGCCGCCGCCATGTCCACCAGCACCCACGCGATCTCGTCCGGCGCGGGCTGCCGCTCGGTGCGGCCGGTCCTGGCCGCGATCACCGCGCCGAGCTTGCGCTTCTCCAGGTGCCGGGAGAGCGCCAGCCGGCCCCCGTCGCCGAACTGCGTCGACAACAGCTCCACCCCGATCGCCCGGCTCAGCGGGCTGACCGTGGCCAGCGCCGCGGCGATCTCGGCCACCGCCTCCTCGGGGTCCCTGCCCTTCAGCCATCCCGCCAGCTCCTCGTCGCGCTCTGCCTCCGGGTAGGAACGCAGGCCGTGCAGCAGCGCCGCGGCGTCGCCGTCCGCGAACGAGCCCATGACCGGGACCTCCTGCCCGGTGGTCGCCGCGACCATCAGCCGCGCCACCCACAGGCCGAGCCAGCTCAGCGTGTACGGCTCCTCCTGGCGTACCAGCCCGAGCGCCGTCAGCGTCTCCGGCACCTCGCCCTGGTGCGGCTCGCGCGTCAGGAACATCCTGATCAGCTCGAGCAGCAGGGTGCCGTCGGCGGCCAGCCGGTCGCGGCAGTGTCCCGCCCAGGCGGCCAGCACCTCCGAGTCGTCGCCCTCCGGCTCCAGTTCCTCGGCCAGCGGGGCGGCGCGCACCGCCGCCGCGAGCGTGGCCTCGCCGGGCAGCCGGATCGGTGGTTGCAGGGGCAGCGTGTCGTCGTGGTAGGAGCTCACCAGCCCATCCTGTCGCGATATTGCTGTTAAAGTGCCAGCTGGCACCGAAAAGTCGGAAGAAAGGAGGCGCTGAGATGTTCGGCATTACCCCGGGCGCTCATCGCGCCCGCTTCCACTTCTCGGAGGAATCATGCGTTTCCGTCCCGCGGTCGAGGACGACCTAGACCGCCTGCTCGGCTGCGTCGTCGACGAGTCCATCAGCTGGGCCCACCCCGAGCGGCTGCTGTCGTACATGGAGAGCCGCAACTACGGCTACGACCGCATCTGGCTGGCCACCGACGACGACACCGGCGACATCCTCGCCCGCGCCGTCTGGTGGGGTTTCCCCGACGGTGCCAGGCCGCTCGCGCTGGACTGTCTCTATGTGCACCCGTCGGCCGGCGACCGCGTGAGCGTGGCCGCCGAGCTGCTGCGCCACGCCCATGCCGCCTTCGGGCGGGCGCCCGAGTACCACGTCTTCGTCCCCAACGGCTGGCGCGGCGACCCCACGGTCACGGCGGCCATCGGCTGGCGCTGGGAGGCCGCCGGCCGCGCCGGGCTGACCGAGGAGCTCGAACGCCTGCGCTACGCGTGGACGGCGGACGACGCGCCCGTGCCCGAGCCGTCGGACCGGCTCGTCTTCCGCGGCGAGGAGGACGACGAGGTCTTCGTGGAGGCGTTCCGGCGGGTGGCCGACGGAACGCTCGACTTCGCCACGCGCCAGGCCCTGCGCACCATGGACCCGGTGGAGCAGGCCCGCGAGGACGTCCGCGACTACGCGTCCATGCGGGGCGAACGGTCCTGGTGGCGGCTGGCCTACGACAAGGGCGGCGACCTCGTCGGGGTCGCCCTGCCGTCGGCCAACGACGCCGGGCCCGTGGTCGGTTATCTCGGCGTGGTGCCCGAGCACCGCGGCCACGGGTACGTCGACGACCTCCTCGCCGAGATCACCCGCTTCCACGCGGAGCGGGGCGTCCAGCGGATCGTGGCCGACACCGACTCCGGCAACGTGCCGATGGCCAGGGCGTTCGAGCGGGGCGGCTACCGCAACTTCGCCATCAGGCTCGTCCTGTCGGCCGATCCAGCGGCTTCGTAACGGCAGCTTCGCCGTCAGGCCGGCCGGGTCGCCGATCCGGCGGCTCCGCAACGCCTGACGAGGCCCCGCGCAGCCGGGCCCGGACCACCACGTCGTGCAGCGCCTCCCCGGCGGACGCCCGCTCGGGGAGCGCCGACGACTCACGGGCCTCCTCCAGCGCCGCCGTCATCCGCGCCACGTCCTCCTGGACTCCCGGCACGGACGGCGCCGGCCCGTGCTCGGCCTCCCGCTTCGCGGCGACGAGCTCGGGCAGGTACGCGGGCCCGTACGCGTACAGGCGCGTCAGGTCGGCCTCCAGCTCGCCGGTGCGCATGAGATGCGTCCCCGTCGCCAGCACACGGAAGGTGTAGAGCAGCGGCTTCAGCTCGCCGCTCTTGCCGAACAACCGCCACTGCGTGCGCGCGAATCCCAGATAGTGGTGCGCGTGGTGGCGTGTCAGGCAGCCGGGGGCGAGCGCCACCAGCTCCTCGTGCGCCGCCGAGGACGCCACGACCAGCGGCGAGAGCAGCTGTTCCAGCACGTAGCCGTTGCGGCCGAGCAGCAGCCGCCCGAACTTGGCCAGGTCGTGCGTCACGAGGTCCACCTCGACGCCGTCGCGCGTCCACGTCCGCTCCAGCGTCTCCGGGCCGTGCCGCAGCCCGGCCACCTCCTCCACCGGCAGCAGGTGGGTGCCCCGCAGGTCCACGTCGGAGTCGGCCGAGGGGAACCCGTACAGGTGCGCCCCGCTCACCGTCGCGAACACCGGCGGGTACGGCTGCTCGCCGGGGATCTCCGCCAGCCATACGGGCAGGCCGTTCACAGGTTCTCCTTCCGCACGCCGATCAGGAAGTCCTCCACCCGGTCCCGGTCCGGCCGGGCGGGCAGCACGCTCGGCGTCGCGGCCAGCTCGGCGGCCAGGGCGGCGCGCCAGGCGTCCACCTCCGCCCACGGCAGCGCTCCGCGCCGGATCGCGAGCAGCCGCTCGCGGTGCGGCCCCACCCGGACCAGCGGCTCGCCGTGCCGGACCAGGTGCAGGCCGCTGAGCAGCAGCCGCACCATGTGCACGGCCTGCTTCCACTTGGGCGCGACCGGGTCGATGCGGCGGAACTGGTCCTCGGCGTAACCGGCGAACGACCGCTGCGCCCGCTGCGACAGGAACGCCGTCCGCAGCTCGCGCAGCCGCCGGCCGGCGGGGGTGATCACCTCCACGATGGGCGACCACAGGCACTCGAGGACGGTCGGGTTGGCGTCGAGGGCCAGGCCGCAGAAGCGCTCCACCTCCCACGAGAACTGCTCGGGCAGCGGCCCGTCGCGGTGCGTGGACGGTTTCTCCAGCCGCCAGAACGCCGCCGTCGGCGCCACGAACACGCCCCGCCGGTCGGTGTCGGAGTCCTCGGTCTCGAGTCCGTACGCCCGCGACCCCATCACGACGGAAAGGATCAAGTCATCGGTCACCCATGTATCTTGCGTCATGGGGGCACGGGCTGGTCTGATCGATCAGTGGGCGGTTACGACGAGGCTTACCGGCAGAGCATCGAGCGGCCTGGCGCGTTCTGGGCCGAGGCGGCGCGCGGCATCGACTGGGACGTGGCGCCGGCCACGGCGCTCGGCGACGACGGCCGCTGGTTCCCCGACGGGCGGCTCAACACCTGCCACAACGCGGTCGACCGGCATGTCGCGGCCGGGCGCGGCGAGCAGGCGGCGCTGATCCACGACAGCCCGGTCACCGGCACGGCCCGCGTCCTCACCTACGCCGACCTGCTCGACCAGGTGGCCAGGACCGCGGGCATGCTGCGCGATCTGGGCGTGCGGGCCGGCGACACCGTGGTCGTCTACATGCCGATGGTGCCGGAGGCGGTCGTCGCGATGCTGGCCTGCGCGCGGCTGGGCGCGGTGCACTCGGTGGTGTTCGGCGGGTTCGCGGCCAGGGAGCTGGCGATGCGGATCGACCATGCCAGGCCCAAGGTGGTGCTCTCGGCGTCGTGCGGCGTCGAGCCGGCGCGGGTGGTGGCCTACAAGCCGCTGCTGGACGCGGCGCTGGAGCAGGCCGCGCACCGGCCGGACCGCTGCGTGATCCTGCAGCGGCCGCAGTCGGTGGCCGAGCTCACGCAGGGCCGCGACCTCGACTGGGAGCGGGCCGTGCGGGAGGCCGAGCCGGCCGGTTGCGTGAGCGTGGCCGCCACCGACCCCCTCTACATCCTCTACACGTCCGGCACGACCGGCTCGCCCAAGGGCGTCGTGCGCGACAACGGCGGGCACGCGGTGGCGCTGCACTGGAGCATGGGTCACGTGTTCGGCGCCGCTCCCGGCGAGGTCTACTGGGCGGCCTCCGACGTGGGCTGGGTGGTCGGCCACTCCTACATCGTGTACGCGCCGCTGCTGGCGGGCTGCACGACCGTGCTGTACGAAGGCAAACCGGTCGGCACCCCGGACCCGGGAGCGTTCTGGCGGGTGGTGGCCACGCACGGGGTGCGTACGCTGTTCACCGCGCCGACCGCGATCAGGGCCATCAAGAAAGAGGACCCATCCGGAAATTTCGCGAAAAAGTGGGACCTGTCGGGGCTGCGGTACCTCTTCCTGGCCGGCGAGCGACTCGACCCCGACACCTACCACTGGGCGTCGGGCCTGCTCGGCATCCCCGTCATCGACCACTGGTGGCAGACCGAGACCGGCTGGCCGGTGGCCGCCAACTGCGCCGGCATCGAGCTGCTGCCGATCAAACCCGGCTCGCCCACCAAGCCGGTGCCCGGCTGGGACGTGCACGTCCTCGACGCCGACGGCAACGACTGCCCGCCGGGGGTCGACGGCGCGGTCACCGTCAAGCTGCCGCTCCCGCCCGGCGCGCTGCCCACCCTCTACCGCGACGACGCCCGCTTCGCCCGCTCCTACCTGGAGCGCTACCCCGGCCACTACCTGTCCGGCGACGGCGGCCACCTCGACGCAGACGGCTACCTCTACGTCATGGGCCGCATCGACGACGTGATCAACGTCGCCGGGCACCGGCTCTCCACCGGCTCGATGGAGGAGGTCATCGCCGCCCACCCCGACGTGGCCGAGTGCGCCGTGATCGGCGTGGCCGACGAGCTGAAGGGGCAGCTGCCGATGGGGTTCGTGGTGCTGAAGGCCGGTGCGGAGCGCGACCCCGCCGAGGTGGAGCGCGAGCTGGCCGCCCTGGTGCGCGAGCGCGTCGGGCCCGTCGCCGCCTTCCGCCGCGCCCTGGTGGTCGGCCGGCTGCCGAAGACCCGCTCGGGCAAGATCCTGCGCGCCACGATGCGCGACATCGCCGACGGCCGCCCGTACACCACGCCGTCCACGATCGAGGATCCGGCGGCGCTGCCGGAGATCGCGCAAGCCCTGAAGGGTACATAACGTTCAGACCGGCAGCAGGCCGGCAGGAGACCGGCACGGTGTGGAAGCCTGCGCGATCGCGGGCGCACAGCGCATGATGGGACACCCCCTGTCCCCGGGAGAAGGCAATGATCGATACCCCGAGCTACGCCGACGCCCTGAGGATCCTCGGATGCAAGGACGGCAGGCTGGTCAAGGTCGTCGGGTTCGCCTCGGCCGCCGAGCGCACCGGCTGGGCGCTGGCCGGCGGCGGGCGGCTGGCGGCCGGCCTGAGCGACATGCGCGACGGCATCGTCCGCTACGGCAAGGACATCGTGCGCCGCATGCCCGAGTTCAGGAGCGGCGTCGACCGGCACACCCGCACCCAGCGGCTGGCCGCGGCGCACGCCGTGATCGTCGTGTCGGCGTACTTCGAGGCGCTCGGCGAGGCGAAGCTGCCGTTCACGCTGGACCGGCTCGACCGCGGCGAGAAGATCTCCCAAGGCGTGCCGACGCCCGAGCGGTTCGCCAGGCTGGTGGCGGAGCTGCTGCTGGAGCGGCTGCCCACGCCGGAGCCGCACCTGCCGTACGCCGAGACGCGGCGCGCCGTGGAACGTGCCTACCTGCACATGTCCGAGGCCCTGGCCGGATACGTGGGCGGCCTGTCGGTCTGGGACGAGCTGAGCGTCGACGACCAGCTCCTGCTGCCCCGCATGCTCGCCGAAGGCCCGCCCGCGCACGCGCTGCGCATCTACGACGAGGACTACCGGTCGCTGGCGCTCGACAGCCACGAGTTCGGGGTGCGCAGCCTCGTCACGGAGCGGCCGCCGCCCGGCACGGCGCTGTCGCGGGTGGCGTGGCTGCTGGCCGAGCTGGCCCCGCCCAGGGTCGGCGACCGCCCCGTGATCCACCTGGCCAGGATGGCCGCCAACGCGCTCGACCAGCCGCTCCTGGTCGCCGGCAAACATCCCGAGGACGTCAGGCTCCCGCTGCTCGGCGAGGGCTACCTCACCCCCCGCTGCCGGGTCGCGGAGCTGACCAGCGACGCCGCGCCCGCCGAGCGGGCCTGGTGGGACGACCGGCGCCTGTTGCCCGACCCCGAGGCGTTCCTCGTGGGTCACCTCACCTCGCTTCGGGCCACCCGGGCGCCCCTGCTGGTGCTGGGCGAGCCGGGCGCGGGCAAGACGAAGCTGACCGAGGTGCTCGCGGCCCGGCTGGCCAGGTCGGAGTTCCTGCCGATGAGGGTGGAGCTGGGCGGGGTGGCCGCGCGCGCGAGCGTCACCGAGCAGATCGAGCAGGCCCTCAAGGGGGTGCTGGAGGAGCAGGTGGGCTACGCCGAGCTGGTGGCGGCCGGCGACGGGGCGATGCCGGTGATCCTGCTCGACGGGCTGGACGAGCTGCTGCAGGGCGGCGTCAACCGCTTCGACTATCTCGAACACGTGCAGGAGTTCCAGGCCAGGGAGGCCGGTCTCGGGCGGCCGGTCGTGGTGCTGGTCACCAGCCGTACGGTGGTGGCGGACCGGATCAGGTATCCGGAGGGGCTGCTGGCGTTGCAGCTGCAGCCGTTCGACGACGATCAGGTGCGGCAGTGGCTGGACATCTGGGACCTGGCCAACCGGTCCCTGCTGGCCAGGCGTGACCTGAAGCCGCTGCCCGCCGAGGCGGCGCTGGTGCACGGCGACATGGCCAGGCAGCCGCTGCTCCTGCTGCTGCTGGCGCTCTACGACGCGGGCGGCAACGCGCTGCAGCGCGACCACGGCCCGCTCGGGCGCGCCCGCCTGTACGAGGTGCTGCTCAGGGACTACACCGAACGGGAGACCGGCGGGGCCCGGCGGGTGGCGATCGACCAGGAGCTGGTGCTGCTCGGCACGGCGGCGCTGTCCATGCTGGCCAGGGGCCGCCAGGTCCTCACCGACGAGGCGCTCGAACGCGACCTGCCCGCCCTGTGCCACGGCGGCGAGGAGGACCCCGACGACGAGGGCGAGCGGATCGACTGGGTGCGCAAGGCCACGGAGCGCTTCTTCTTCGTCCGCAGGAACGGCCACGCGTTCCTGCACTCCACGTTCGGCGAGTTCCTGGTGGCCTGGCTGACCGTCTACGCGCTGCGCGACCTCGACCGCAGGCGCCGCCTGGCCGGCGACGAGCCCCTCGCGCTCGTCCAGGCCGTGGACGACGACCTGCTGTACGCCGTCACGTCCCACTCGTGCCTGGCCGAGCGCGGGCCCACCGTCGGTTTCGTCCTGGAGCTGCTGGCCGAGGTGCCCGCCGAGGTGCGGGAGCGGTGCGTCACGCTCCTGGCCGGGGTGCTGCGGCGCTCGCTGCACGAGCGCCCCCGCCGCCACTTCACCCGTTTCGTTCCGGTACGCCACACGGTGCCCCGCCGCCTGGCCGCCTACTCCGCGAACCTCACCCTGCTCGTCGTCGCCGCCTCCGACCAGCCCGTCAGCGTCTCCTCGATCCTGGGGGGACCCGACCCGCTGGAACGCTGGTCCGCGCTCACCCACCTGTGGAAGGGCAACCTCGGGCACGAGGGCTGGAACGGCCTGCTCACCGCGCTGTCGGCGCACCGGGTGATCGACGGGGGCACGGAGGACGTCGTGCTCGGGGGCGAGGAGGGCGCCAGGACGGGGGCCGGGATGGGCGACAGTATGGGCGACGGCATGGGCGACGTCGTCGTCGCGGTCGCCACCGGCCACACGCCCCGGCACCGGCGCCTGCTCGACCTGCTGCTGCGCGCCCTGGGGGAGGGGCGCGGCCTGCCCTACCGGGAGCGGGTCCGCATTCTCGACGAGCTGGTCCGTACGGTGGCGGTCAGGTCGCCGGCGCTGCACCAGGCGCTGGGGGCGATGTGGGCCGAGGACGGCGACGGCCACGCCGAGTTGCGCCCGCTGCTGCGTGCCGTGCTCGCCGACCCGGTGGACCGGATGGGGGCCTGGAACGCGCTGGTCAAGGCCGGCGTCCCCGAGATGGCCCTCTGGGAGATCCAGCAGAGCACGTCCTGAGTGACAGGGGCGCGCGTAACGGGAGGTTGCCTATCCTGACCTTTCGGAGGCTGACATCTAAGGGAAACGTTACGTAATATCCACATATCACGAGCGTTGGGGGCGCCAGGGTGCCAGGACAGAACGTGGGTGTGGTCGTCGATCCGGGCGTATCCCCGGAGGTCGCCGGATTGTTGCGCGCGAACGCCCCCCTGCTGTCCAGGATCAGGGCGGGCTGGGTGCCCCCCGCCGCCCCGGCGGCGCCGCGCCACCGGAGCGCCTCCAGCGCGCTGCTGCTGGCCGCCACCCCTGCCGTGATCGCGTGCATGGCCGTCCTGCTGGCCTCGCCGCTCGCGCCCGCCGGGTTCATGCTGCTGGGCACGTACGTCTTCATCGTGCTCATCAAGATCGCCTCGATGGGCGAGGCGGTGGAGGACGACCGGCCGCACGAGCGCGGCGTGTACGAGCAGGCCCGCTGGTACGACGGCCGTTACCTGCTGCCCGAGGACTTCGACGAGGAGGCCGGGCAGGTGCTGGCCAGGGCGCAGCGGGCCATCGGGTCCGTGCTGCGCTCCCACGTCAACGCCGAAGGTCTCCTCGACGACGCCCGCAACGCCTTGATGCTGCCCGCGCAGGAGTGGGAGATCGCGCGGTTGCTGGCCAAGCTGTCGGCGTTGCGCCTGGAGCACAGGGAGTTGCTGTCCAGGGGCATCGCGCCCGAGGTCGCCGCGGTGATCGAGCCGCTGGAACGGGCGCTGGCCGGCAGCGAGGCGGCGGTGGTCGCCCGCGTGGAGGCGCTGGAGCGGTACGCCGCCCACGTCGCCGACGCCGAGCGCGCCTATCACGCCCGCGGCCAGATCGAGGAGCTGCGCGCCCGGCTGCCGAAGTACGAGGAGCTGCTGGCGGAGTCGGGCGCCGACGCGCTGGCCGTACCCGAGATCGAGCGGCTGGCCGAGGACGCCGACGTTCTGGAGCGCACGCTCCGGCGCAGCGTGCGCTCGGCGCACGAGGCCTTCCGTTACCTGGAAAGCTGACAGTCGGACAGACCGGGACATAGGATCAGTAACGTGGCCGGACGTCATGCGAAGGTGATAGTCGATCCGGCGGTGCCTGACGACGTCGCGGCCCTCTTACGCGACAACCGCAAGCTTCTCGTCCGCGTCCACGGGGGCTGGGTGCCCGCGCACAGGGGCCATCGGCCCATGGCGGGCACCGTGGCCAGGCTGGCGGCCAGCGTGACGGCCGTGGCGGCCGCCGTGTACGGGCTGACGTTGTTCGTCGCCGAGCAGTACACGGCCTTCGTGGTGATCATGACAGGGGCGGCGCTGCTGATCGTCAGCGTCCTGCTCAGGCCCAGGCCCGACGCCGAGGTGGAGCGCCGGCACGCTCTGGAGCGCGACGTCTACGACCACGCCAGCGGATACGAGGGCCGCTTCGTGCTCCGCGAGCACCTCGACGATGCCGCGAGGCCGCTCCTGAGCCGCGCTCAGGCGGCGATCGACCAGGTCATGAACTCCAGCGTGAACGCCGAGGGGCTGCTCGACGACGTCCGCAACGCCGTGATGCTGCCCGCGCAGGAGTGGGAGATCGCCCGGCTGCTGGCCAAGCTCTCGGCGCTGCGCGCCGAGCACCAGGAGGTCGTCGCGGAGGGCGTCACCCCCGAGGTGGCCGCCGTGGCGGGTCCCCTCGCCGAGGCTCTCGACAGCAGCCAGCGGGCGGTGCTGGCCCGCGTCGAGGCCCTGGAGCGGTACGCCGGACACGTGGCCGACGCCGAGCGCGCCTACCGTGCCAGGCACCAGATCGAGCGGTTGAGCGCCCGGCTGCCCCGCTACGAGGAACTGCTCGCCGAGTCGGGCGCCGACGGGTCGGCCGTGCCGGAGCTGAGCCGATTGTCGGACGACGCCGACCGCCTTGAGCAGGCGTTACGCAACAGCGTCAGCTCCGCGTACGAGGCATTTCGCCACCTCAAGGGTTGATTTCCCTTAGGATCCGGTTTTGTGGCGGATGTGGTGGTAGACCCCGGGGTGCCGCCCGATGACGCTCAGCTGCTCAGGCAGGGCCGGCTGGTGCTGATGAAGATGCGCCAGGGCTGGGCGCCCGAATCGCGGCGGGCCGCGTCGAGCGCGCGATATCGCATGGCCGCCGGCTTCGGCACGGTGGCGTTCTTCGGACTGGTCCTGGGCGTGGGCGGCCTGGGCAGGGGACTCGGCATCCTCATGCTCCTGCTGATGCTCATCCCCGTCATGGTCGTCCTCTTCGTCAGGAACGATCTGGCCGAAGAGGACGACGACGCGTACGAGCGGCAGATCTACGAGCAGCTGCGCTGGTACGAAGGCCGCTACGTGCTGACCGGCGACCTCGACGAGTCGTCCAGGCGGCTGCTCGCCCGCGCCCAGCGGGCCATCGGCACCGTGACCGGCTCCCGGGTCAACGCCGAGGGCATGCTCGACGACGTGCGCAACGCCGTGATGCTGCCCGCGCAGGAGTGGGAGATCGCCCGGCTGCTGGCCAAGCTGTCCGCGCTGCGCACCAAGCACAGGGAGACCGTCTCGCAGGGGCTCACGCCCGAGGTGGAGGCCGTGGCCAGGCCGCTGGCCGGGGCGCTCGACAGCAGCGAGGCGGCGGTGCTGGCCCGCGTGGAGGCGCTGGAGCGGTACGCCGCCAACGTCACCGAGGCCGAGCGCGCGTACGTGGCCCACGAGCAGATCGAGGAGCTGCGCGGCCGGATGCATCAGTACGAGGAGCTCGTTGCCGAGACCGGGGCCGACGGGTTCGCCGTTCCCGAGCTCGAACGGCTGGCGCGCGACGCCGACCGGCTGGAGCAGGCGCTCAGGCGGAGCGTGAGCTCCGCCCACGAGGCCTTCCGCTACCTCGAACCCTGACCCGCGGTCTCCAGCAGCACGTCGCACAGGGCTTCGGCCGCGTCCACGCGGCCGATCCCGGCCGCCGCCTGCCCCATCGCCTGCCGCAGCTCGGGGTCGGCCAGCAGCGGCATCAGCTCGGCCAGCAGCTGGTCGGCCGACGGGTGCGGCTCCAGCAGCGCCCTGGCCGCGCCGGCCGAGGACAGGTAGCCCGCGTTCTTGCGCTGCTCGTCACCGCCGGTCGGGATCAGCGGGATCAGCACGGACGGCTTGCCGATGGCCGTCAGCTCCGAGACCGTGCCCGCGCCGCTGCGCGAGATCACCACGTCGGCCGCGGCGAACAGGTCGGCCAGCTCCGCTCCCACGTAGGGCACCGGGTGGTAGCGCTCGGCCAGCTCGCCGGGCAGCGCGACGGCCCGCATCTGGTCGATCCAGGCGGGCCCGCACTGGTGCACGATCTGCGCGTGCGGCAGCAGCCGCGGCAGCACCTCGGCGATGAGCGTGTTGATCTGCTTGCTGCCCTGCGCCCCGCCCGTCACGTAGATCAGCGGCACCTCGAACGTCAGCCCGAACAGGTCGTAGGCCGCGGCCCTGTTGCCCTGCAGCAGCTCCGGCCGGATCGGGTTGCCCGTCACCACGGCCTTCTTCCTGGCCGCCGCCGGCAGGTATTCCAGCGACGACTCGTGCGACAGCGCGATCCTGGTCGCCAGCCTGGACAGGATCCGGTTCGCCAGCCCTACCACGGTCGTCTGCTCGTGCATCACCAGCGGGCGGCGGATCAGCTTGGCCGCCACGCCGATGGGGACCGCCACGTAACCCCCGGTCGACAGCACCACGTCGGGCAGGTAGCGGGCCGCGTGCCCCACCGCCTGGAACACCCCGACCGGGATGCGGAACACGTCGGCGATGTTCGTGCCCAGCTCTTTGAGGTTGGGGCGGCGGCGAAGCTTGCCCGTCGTGATCGCCTTGAACGGGATGCCGTGCTCGGCGGTGATCCTGGCCTCGAGACCGTTGGCCGTGCCCACCCAGAGCACGTCGTGCGGCACCTGACGTCGCTGAACGGCCGACAGGGTCGTCAGGGCCGGATAGGTGTGACCACCGGTGCCGCCGCCGGTGATCAACAGTCGCAGGGTTCGTGACATGCGATCAGACTAGAGCCGCACAGCGGAAACCCGTGTGTCCTGAAGAGGAGTCAGGAGTGTTGGAGGTGCGGGCGGCGACACGATAGCGGTTGCAGTAGGAGTCGTGGCACATGTACGACCCGCCGCGGATCACCTTGGCGCCGCCCTCGGCCGGCCCCGTGGGGTTGTCGGCGAAGGCCTCCCACGTCGTGCCCCACCAGTCGGTCGTCCACTCCCACACGTTGCCCGAGACGTTGTAGAGGCCGTAGCCGTTGGGCTGGAACGACTTGACGGGCACCGTCCCCTTGCTCGGCGCGGTCGGGAACCGGCCCTGCCAGATGTTGCAGCGCTGCCGGCCCTTGGGGGTCAGCTCGTCGCCCCACGGGTACTTCTTGCGCTCCAGCCCGCCCCTGGCCGCCATCTCCCACTCCGCCTCGGTCGGCAGCCGCTTGCCCGCCCACGTGGCGTACGCGGTGGCGTCGTTCCACGACACGTGCACCACGGGATGGTTCTGCCGGTCGCCGATCGAGGAGCCGGGGCCCTCCGGCGAGCGCCACGTGGCCCCCTCGACCCCGGCCCACCAGGGCGCGCCCGGTACGGAGGCGTCCATCACCCCACCCGTGGCGAACTGATGGAACACGAACGACCAGCCGATCCGCTCGGCCTCGGTGACGTAGCCGGTCTCCTTGACGAACGTGGCGAACTGCGCGTTCGTCACGCACGCCGGATCGATCAGGAACGGGTCGAGCCGCACTTCGCGGACCGGCCCCTCACCGTCGTCCGGCCGTCCGTCGGGGTCGTCCCCGCCCATCAGGAACGTCCCGCCGGGGATGCGCACCATGCCGCGCGGCGCCGTCCGGCGTACAGTGATCTTCACGGCCTCCTGAACGGGCTCAGAGGTGGCGTTTCTGCTCGGGCCGCAGCAAGCGTTCACAGATCCCCCCAACGTGTCGTGACACCAAGGAAGGGTAGTGCCTGCGGCACGCCCTTCACGACGCGGTCGCCCCACCCCGCGGCCGCCTCGGGAGCCGGCCGCCCTCCTCCCGCCGCGCCCGGCCGCGCCGGGCCGCCTGTCGTCGTCGAAGCCGCAGGACTGTAGCGTTTCACCATGCGACTCGGCGTGCTGGACATCGGCTCGAACACCGTCCACTTACTGGTCGTCGACGCCCATCGCGGCGCCCGGCCCATGCCGGCCTACTCCCACAAGGTCGAGCTGCGCCTGTCCGAGCATCTCGGCGACGACAACCGGCTGGCCGGCAAGGGCATCGAGCGGCTGGGCGCCTTCGTGGAGGAGGCCGTCGCCCTCGCCGAGGACAAGGGGGTGGAGGACCTCGTGGCCTTCGCCACCTCCGCCGTGCGCGAGGCCTCCAACGGCGAGCAGGTGCTCGCCGAGATCGACCAGCGCTGCGGGGTGGACATCACCGTCCTGTCCGGGCGCGACGAGGCCAGGCTGACGTTCCTGGCCGTACGGCGGTGGTTCGGGTGGTCGTCGGGGCGGCTGCTGGCCTTCGACATAGGGGGCGGTTCGCTGGAGATCGCCGCCGGGGTCGACGAGGAGCCCGACGTGGCCGTGTCGCTGCCGCTGGGCGCCGGGCGGCTGACGCGCGACTGGTTCACCGGCGACCCGCCGTCCGCCGACGAGGTGCGCAAGCTGCGCAAGCACGTACGCGCCGAGATCGCCCGCACCGTCGGCGACGTCGTGAGATACGGCGGCGCCGACCGCGCGGTGGCCACGTCCAAGACCTTCAAGCAGCTCGCCAGGATCGCCGGCGCGGCGCCTTCCAGCGAGGGCCCCTACGTCGCGCGCTCGCTGTCGCGGGCGGACATGGCCGACTGGGCGGCCAAGCTGACCACCATGGAGGCCGCCGAGCGGGCCCAGCTGTCCGGCGTGTCCGAGGGCCGGGCGGCGCAGCTGGCGGCGGGCGCGCTGGTCGCCGACGCGGCCATGGACCTGTTCGAGGTGGAGCGGCTCGACGTGTGCCCGTGGGCGCTGCGCGAGGGCGTCATCCTGCGCCGCCTCGACCTCCTGCCCGGCCGCCTCGACCAGGCGAACGGCGTGGCCAAGTAAGCCCGTTATATCCCCAAGATCTGGCATAGACCGGTGGCGGCCGGGCATCTTCTGCCGAATGGTGGAAGTGCTCGGCGCGATCGGTGCCCTGACGGTCGTCGTCCTCCTCATCGTCATGGCCGTGCTGCTCATCGCGGTGGTCGCTATGGTCACCTTCGTGGCGATCGCCGCCGTGATGATCAACTGGCGCGTGGCGTGGAGACGGCTGAGCCGCAGGGAGAGACGGCTGGAGCTGAAGCTGAGCGGCCGCGCCGTGCCGGCGCGGCGGCGGGCCGAGCTGAGCGGGAGCACGCCCCGCGTGCGCCGGCGGTTGCACCTCGGTGGGCGTCCCGCGGAGCGCGGGTCCGCCGGCGGCCACCCGCACCGTGTACGGTTGCGCGACCACAGGCCGGCGGAGCGGCCCAGCAAGATCTAGGTGGTCATGAGATGGGTGCCGGCCGCGCCGGGCGCGTAGCGCAGGCGCTTCTCCAGGCACACCATGGCCCCGTCCTCGTGCTTGTTGGTGAAGCGGATGTCGTCGGCGAGGGCCCGCATGATCTGCAGCCCGCGTCCGTGCTCGGACCCGGGCCCGTGGTCGACGATCTCGCGCGGGTCGAAACCGCCTCCGTGGTCGACCACCTGGATGACGCACCGCTCGTCGTCGACGATGGCGTAGACGCGGTAGTCGTCGCTGGGCGCCGCGTGGTTAATCACGTTGGAACACGCCTCGGTGAGCATGAGCTCGATGTCGTCGCGGACCGGCGGATCGACGCCTAGCGAGCGCAGCGTGCCGTCCAGCATCTCCCTGATCAGCGGGACGCTCGCCGCATCGCGGGGCAGTCGAAGCGCTATCGTGGTCTCCACCGGGCCTCCTCCCGGATCGATGCGTGTGGTCCATCTGCCCCGGATCTCGCGCCCCAATCGTCCCTCCAGGGCGGACAGGCCGGAACGATCACGGCTCGATGAGCCGCATGGCCACCTCGACGGTGGCCTTGTGGATCTCCTCCTCCGACAGCTCGCTCTCCAGGGCCAGCCACTTGCCCGCGTGCAGTCCGAACAGCGCCAGCGAGTGGCTGATGCGCTCGACGGGCGTCGCCTCGGGCCCGCTCATCTCGCGCGTCAGCTCCATCATCCGCTCGCGGATCTTGATGAGCGTCGGGTGGTCGCGCAGCGCCGTCTGGTTGCGCTCGAGAAACCTCGCCACACCTTGGTGCCGGGTGCGCCGCAGGTACTCGGCGTAACGCTCGACCAGCTCCCGGCGCATCTCCGGGGTCTTGGGACGGCTGCGCGCCCACCCGAGGAGCTCCTCGATGTCGGCCAGCCGGAGATCGACCAGGCTCGCCACGATGTCGTCCTTGGTCTTGAAGTGGTAGTAGAGCGCGGCCTTCGTCACCCCGAGCTCCTCGGCGATCTCCCGCAGGGAGGTCGCCTCGTAGCCCTGCTCGGTGAAGAGCCTGAGCGCGATCTCCTGGATCCGGGTTCGCGTGTCTTCCCGCACTTCGCACCTATTTCGACTTGACGGCCGACAAGTAAGTATCTAGCTTATTCTACGCTTGCCGGTCGGCAAGTAAGGAGTGTGCACACTGGGGGGTAAGTGGTGGCGGAGGCAGTCGGACGACGCCGTGAGGTCATGGTCGTCCTGCCGGGGCTGATGCTGGCGATGATGCTGGCGATGCTCGACAACATGATCGTGGGCACGGCCATGCCGCGCATCGTGGGGGAGCTCGGCGGCCTGGCACACCTGTCCTGGGTGGTCACGGCGTACGTGCTGGGCACGACCGTCTCGACGCCGATCTGGGGCAAGATCGGCGACCTGTACGGCCGCAAGGCCATCTTCATCATCTCGATCGTCATCTTCATGATCGGTTCGGCGCTCTGCGGAATGGCCGGTTCCGAGATGCTCGGCGGGCCGGACGACGGCATGGCCGAGCTGATCGCGTTCCGCGCGGTGCAGGGGCTGGGCGCGGGCGGCCTGATCGTGAACGTCATGGCGATCATCGGCGACCTCGTGCCGCCCCGCGAACGCGGCCAGTACCAGGGCATCATGGCCGGCGTCATGTCGCTGGCGATGATCGCGGGCCCGCTGGTCGGCGGCTTCATCACCGACAATCTCGACTGGCGCTGGGCCTTCTACGTGAACCTGCCGATCGGCGCGATCGCGCTGGTCCTGCTGGTGCTCAGGCTGCACCTGCCCAAGGTGGAGAAGACGCAGGTGCGCATCGACTGGGCGGGCGCGATCCTGCTGTCGGTCAGCATCACCGCGATGGTGCTCATCACCACCTGGGGCGGCAACGAGTACGCGTGGGGCTCCTGGCAGATCCTCACCCTGGCGGCGCTCGCCGTGGTCACGCTGGCCGTGTTCGTCCTGGTCGAGCGGCGGGCGGCCGAGCCGATCATGCCGCTGCAGCTCTTCCGGATCCGCAACTTCACCCTGATCTCGGCCATCGGCTTCCTGCTCGGCTTCGCCATGTTCGGCGCGATCAACTTCCTGCCGCTCTTCCAGCAGATGGTGCAGGGCGCCACCGCCACCAACTCCGGACTGCTGCTGCTGCCGATGATGGGCGCCTCCATGGTGGTGTCGCTGTTCGTGGGCAAGGCCATCACCGCCACGGGCAAGTACAAGGTCTACCCGGTGGTCGGCGGCGCCGGCATGGCCGTCGGCATGTGGCTGCTGTCCACCATGGACGTCACCACGCCCGCCTGGCTGACCGGCGTCTACATCGCGGTGCTCGGCCTCGGCATGGGCTTCCTCATGCAGACCACGATGCTCATCGCCCAGAACAGCGTCGAGCAGAAGGACCTGGGCGTCTCCAGCAGCGCGACCACGTTCTTCCGGTCGATCGGCGGTTCGTTCGGCGTCTCGATGTTCGGGGCGATCTTCAACAGCGCGCTGCTGTCCGAGCTGACCGGCAGGTTCGGCGCGCAGACCGCCGAGCGCATGGCCAGGACGGGCGCCAGGATGGACCCGGGCGCGGTCGCCGCCATGCCCGCCCAGGTCCGCACCGGTCTGCTGGAGTCGCTGGCGGCGTCGATCTCCGGCGTCTTCTGGTGGGCCATCGCGTTCGCGGTGGCCGTGCCGGTGCTGGCGGCGTTCATCCAGGAGATCCCGCTGCGCGGGGCCACCCCGGTGGACGCGTCGGACGAGAAGGCGGTCACCCCCGCGGCGGGATGAGGGAACCGTGCGCCGCCAGGAAAAGGGAAGGCGCGCGGGCGGTGCGGGCATGGACAATCCCCCTATGCATCGCATCAGGCGTCCCCGTGTCGACGACGCGGCGGCCGTTCACGAGCTCATCAAGGCCCGCGACGTCGCCGTGCTCGGCGCACCCGACATGACCCTCGACGACGTGGCCGACGAGCTGGTGGAGCCCGGCTTCGACCGCGACAGGGACGGCTGGCTGGCCTACGACGAGGGCGGCCGGCTCGACGGCTGGGCCTGGGCGTGCCCGAGCGGCGACGGCGACCTGGTGGACGTCGACGTGATCGTCCGTCCCGGCGCCGAGCCGCTGGCCGGCCGGTTGTGGCCGCTCGTCCGCGACCGGGCGCGCGAGATGGGGGACGAGCGCGGCCACGACGGCGTCACCCTGCACGTCGGGGTCTACCGCGCCGACCACGGCAAGCGGGCCACGGTCGAGGCCCTCGGCTTCGAGCCGGGCACCAGCTTCCACCGCATGCGCATCGACCACGACGGCCCGATCGAGCCGCCCGCCGGGGTGCCCGCCGCCCTGGCCGGGCTCACCCTGCACACGGGGGAGAGCGAGCAGGTACGGCGGGTGGCGCACGAGGTGCAGCAGGAGGCGTTCGCCGAGCACTTCGGCTTCGTCCCGACCGGCTACGACCTGTGGCACGAACGCAAGCAGGCGCAGAGCGTCAACGACTGGAGCCAGCTCACGCTCGCCCGCCTCGACGGGCGTCCGGCCGGGATGGTGATGGGCAACGACCAGTTCGTGTCCGACGAGAACTGCGGCTACGTGGCCACGCTGGCGGTGCTGCCCGGACACCGGGGGAGGGGCCTCGGCCGCTTCCTGCTGCGCCACGCGTTCGCCGCCGACGCCGCCCGCGGACGCCAGGGCACGATCCTGCACGTCGACAGCAACAACACCACGCCCGCGCTGGGGCTGTACGAATCCGCGGGCATGCGCCAGATCATGGTCATCGACGTGTGGCGCCGCCGCCTCCGGCGGGCGGGCGGGTCAGACGCGGTGGCGGGAGAGGTGCTCCAGCACTGACTGGTTCGCCTCCCACCCGTCGGGAAACTTCACCGGCACCCCCAGCTGCACCGGCTCCGCCGACGGGTGCGCGTCGAGGAGCTCGGCGATGCCCGCCCTGGCCACCACCACGCACGCGTGCCGGTGCCGTGACGCGAGCACGCACAGCCGGCCCGACTCCAGGTGGAAGGCCGTCGCGTCCCTGCGCCCCGACAGCGGGTGCAGCACGATCGTCACGTCGTACTCGCGGCCCTGCAGCCGGTTGGCGGTGTCCACGGTGATCTGCGGCGGCACGCCGGCGGCGCGGATGGCGGCCACCTGGTCGCGGTGCGCCGCGCCGACCGCGACGCGGTCCGCCGTCACCGGTCGCTCGCCCTGCTCGGAGCTCGCCACCGCGCCCCGCTGCAGCAGCCGCCCGGCCAGCAGCGCCACCGCCTGCACGGCCTCCGCGTCGGTGCGCACGGTGTGCCGGTTGGGCAGCTCCAGCAGCGCCCACCCCGACCTGGCCGCCTCCTCCAGTGCCCGGTCGTGCGGCGTGCCCATGCCGCCGGTGGCCAGCTCCAGCCGCCGATCCCCGTCGGACGTGCCCGACCGGAACCCGGTGAACGGGTAGAACGCCCGCGACACCACCGGCGCGGCCGACGCGGGCAGCCGCCACGACACCGGCAGCCGGTGCACGGGCAGATCGGGGTTGTGCCGCAGCAGCACCGACACCGCGCTCTGCAGCGGATCCCACGACAGCCCCGACCAGCGGTCACCGTCGACGATCGAGAACGGGTCGAGCTGCCCGGGATCGCCCACGAACAGCGCCCGCTCGAACAGCCCCGCGATCCGCAGCAGCTTGTCCGAGCGCATCTGGTACGCCTCGTCCACGATCGCCCACGGCCACACCCGGCCGCCGATCCACGCCCACTTGTCGGCCGTGGCGATGACGATGTCGGGGTCGCCCAGATCCTGGATCCTCGTGCCGACCCGCACGCCGGGCAGCTCCAGCATCCGCAGCGGCGGCACGTACCCGCCGGCCGACAGCCTGCCCACCGTCAGGTGTGCATGTTTGCCGGAGATCCGCGTCACCAGATCGTCGACCTGCTCGTTCGTCTGGGCGACGATCATCAAGGGCTCGCCGGTGGCGGCGATGTGCGCGGCGGCGCGCACGACCAGCGTGGACTTGCCCGCACCCGGCGGGGAGTCGACCACCACGCCCCGGTGGCGGGGCAGGTCGGCGAGGACGTTCCTGATGACCTGCTCCGGGCCGGCGGTCACGACCACTCCTCCTGGGCGTCCTCGTCGTCGGGCACGTATTCCCGCGGCGGCCCGCCGTGCGTCCACGGGGTGGCCTCGGCGTCCGGCAGCGCGGGCGAGCCCTGGAAGTCGTCCGTCAGCGAGGTGTAGCAGACGCGCTCGCCGATCTCGGGCACGGCGCCGGGCGCCGCCGTCCTGCCGCGGCCCATGCCCTTGGTGATCTTCACGGTGACCAGGCCCTCACCGGCCGACACCAGCTCCGCGCCCTGCGCGCGCCGCTGCGGGGTGCCGAGGGACGTGCCGGGCGAGAGGCGTACGGGATCGTCGGTTTTGATCACCACGAGCGGCCGGAGCTTCCGGGAGCGGCCCTCGCCCTCGGTGTTGCCGGGGTCGGTGTCGACGACCTCGCCCGCGAACGCCTCCCCGGTCAGCCGGTGTTCGGCCATCACGAGCGGGTCGTCGTAGGCGCGCTGCGCGTCGTAGGCGGCCTGGGCGCGTTCCATGCGGGCCAGCCTGGCGGCGGCGGCGACCGCGCCGTCGCGCCGGGGCTGCGGCGGCGCGCCCTCGGCGACGTGCGCGGCCATGCCGCTGAACGAGCCGCGGTCCTGCTCCCACCGCGACGCCACTCCGGCGCCCTCCTCCAGCCCGGCGAGCAGGTCGATCGCCTGCCACATGAGCCGCCACGAGGGCTCCAGCTGCGTGCGCAGCGCTTCCGTGACGCGTTCGGCCGAGCCGCTCTCCATCGCCGGCGCGAGCACCTCCGCGTCGAACCCCGGGTCGGTCGCCGGTCCGGCGGGCGGCCAGATCAGCGGGTCCTCGGCGTCGTCGCTCGGCCCGGTGGTGATCCAGGCCAGCAGCGCGGCCAGGTTGGCGTCCTCCAGGCCGCTCTGCCCGCTGGCCCAGTGACGGCCCAGCTCCTCCGTCATGGCCGGCATCAGCGACGAGCCCGGGTACGCCGCCCGCTCCGCGAAATACGTCAGCCACCGCCCCAGCAGCGGCACCGACTCCGGCACCGGGTAGGGCCCGTCGGCCCGGCGGAAACGCATCGAGCGGCCCAGCAGCCGGACGAAGGCCACGCCCGCCCGGTTGGGGACGAGAATCTGCGGCGCGTCGATCGCCCGCTCGTACGGGTCGGCGTTCCTGCGCTCCACCGTCTCGGTGTCGCGCAGGAACCCCTCGACGTACGGCAGCAGCACCCCCGCCAGCTCGGCCGCCCACGCGAAGCGCAGGTCGCGGTTGCGCGGCTGGGCCACCACCAGCAGGCGCGGCCGGTCGCGGTCGGCGCCGAGCATGGCCGCGAGCGGCGCGGCGGCCTCGCCCGACAGCTTGAGCGGGATGAACACCATCGGCCGGTCGGCCAGATGGCAGTGCCGGACGGTCGCGATGGGCTGCGCGATGCCCTCGTCCAGGGCCCGCAGCCGGGCGAGCGAGGTCAGCAGGCTCACGTGGGTCTCCCTCGCGGGCTCACGTCAGGCACTCCTTGCGCAGGCGTTCGGCGTTGCGGAGCAGCCGCGCGATCTCCTCCTGGCCCGCGGCGGGGTCGCGGGTGCCGTCGGCCAGGCCGAGCGCCTCCGCCACCGAGGCCACCCCGCCCAGCTCGTCGCGCACCTGCCGGCCGAGCAGGTCGGAGGCGCCCTCCTGCCGGGCCTCGTCGCGGCAGAAGAAGCACATGTCGCACGTGGACAGGCAGTCGGGGGCGTAGCGGGCGGTCGTCCTGCGCAGCGCGTCGGCCAGCTCGGCGACCGGCCTGGTAGGCCGGCCGTCGTCGTCCGGCCGCAGGTCGAACGTCAGATCGTCGGGCAGCCCTTCGAGCAGCCGGTCGAGGGCGGACATCCTGGTGAGCTGGCGGCGCAGCACGGCGAGCTGCCTGCGCACGTCGACCAGCGAGGCGACAGGGCGGTTGGCGAAGTTCTCCGGGCAGACCAGCACCACGTCGTGCGAGACCTTCAGCGGATCGTGGCCCAGCTCCTCCAGCAGCGTGCGCAGCGCCAGCACGTAGACGGCGGCCTGGCGGGCGGCCGCCGCCACCGCCGAGGGGTCGGCCTGCCCGTCGATCACCGCGAACGACTTGATCTCCACGATGTGGAAGCGGCCGCCGAGCTGGAACGCCACCACGTCGGGCTCCAGGTAGGCGGTGTGACCGGCGATCTCCAGGCTGAGCAGCGGGTGGTCGTACAGCGTGCCCGCGTCGTGCTCGTCGCGGGCGGCCCGGTCGATCAGCGTCCTGGTGTGGGCGTGGCGCAGGTGGGCGCCGACGTTCTCCACGTCGTGGTAGGCGACCTCGGCGACGGGCAGGCCGAGCAGCTCGCGCAGCATCCGCAGCAGCTCCGCGCACCCGTCGGCCTTGACCAGCGCCTCGAACACGTTGCCGCGCGTGATCGCGAACGGCGACTGGCCGAACGGCGCGGGGAAACCCAGGTGCCGGGCGGCGGCGTCCTTGTCGACGCCGGCGCCGTCCATGAGGGCGCGGCGGGCGCAGCCGGGGTTGGCGGCCAGGGCGGCGATCGCGCGGGCGTCGTGAGGGCGCGGCGGCGTGACGCCCCGCAGGACGTCGAGCCGGTGCTGGGGGTTCATGGCCGCACTCCGCTCGGCACGCTCGGCCGCCTTGTGCCGCCGCCTTCCCCCGCTGTGGTCGCCGGGTCCATGGCCTCGCTCCGCTCCGGCAGGCCGGGGGCCCGGGTGTCGCGCTTCAAGCCGCTCACGTCGCGTACTCCTTCTTGATCGTGCCCAGCGTAGCGGCGCCGAACAGGCGGGCCGCGTCATCGAGCTGTGCCACGGCGCGTTGCGCCAGCTCGGCGCGGTCCCGCGTGTCGCGGTCGGCGTGCACGCGCAGCTCGGCCCTGGCCGCCTCGATCACCCGCCCGCGGTGGGGCGGGCCCAGCGTGCCGTCGGCCGCGCCGGGGATGTTCCTGGCCATCCTGACGAGTAACCTGTCCGCCCGCTCGTCGCCGGTTTCCTGCTCGGCCACCGCGATGGCGCAGGTCAGGAAGTCGACACGGGGACTGAGCGGGCCGACCACACGCCGTTCCAGCGGCCAGGCGCTGAGCGTGAGGAGCCCGCGGGCGGGGGAGAGGCGGTCGGTGAGCGCGGCGCACAGGTAGTACGGCCGCCCGAACGGCGACGACCTGAACGAGCGCTCCTCGTCCCTGCGCAGGCTGGTGAGCCGGCTGCTGCTGATGGTGCCGCCGAAGAACGCGGCGCTGACGGCCACGATCAGTCTCGGCTGCGCGGCCGCGCCCAGGAGCCGCAGCCCCTGGTGCACCTGCTCCCGCACGGTGACCAGGCGTGGCGGCTCCTCCTTGACGGGCCGCTCGCCGCTCACCAGGGCGTCCCAGGCGCGCTCGGCGCCGCGCAGCTCGGCCCGCAGGACGCGGGCCCGGGCGCCGTCCCTGGCCCGCATCGCCGTGCGTACGCCCGCCCGCAGCTCGTCGATCCGCCTTTCCAGATCGTCCAGCCGGTCACTCATGGCGCGACTGTATCAACCGTCCCAGCATTTTCCAGTAAAAACGCAAAGAACGACGCCATGATGAGATCTACAACGTAAAGCGGACCCGTACGCGGAGGAGATCGATCACAACGGCCGGCGCGGCACCTTCCCGCAGGCCACCACCCACCCGGCCCGCATCAGCGCCGCCTTCGGCCTCGACCACGCGCCCGGGCTGGGCGGCCTGGGCGCGAAGGCTCGGACCAGAGTGCGTCATCGCAGGTCAGCGTGGCTATGCTGGCGGAAATGGGGGCCATTCGCAACACGACGGGTGGAGGCATGGCCGCAGGGACGACCTGGTGCTCGCCGAGGAGCTGGTCGCCAGGGCGGCGCTGAGCCTGGACAACGCCCGCCAGTACACCCGCGAGCGCAACGCCGCGCTCGCCCTGCAGCGCAACCTGCTGCCGCGCCGGCTGGACGGGGGCGGCGCGGTCGACGTGGCCTCCCGCTACCTGCCCTCCGACCTGCACGAGGGGGTCGGCGGCGACTGGTTCGACACGATCCCGCTGCCTGACGGCCGGATCGTGCTGGTCGTGGGCGACGTGACCGGGCACGGCATCGCGGCTGCGGCCCGCCGACCGACCCCACGGGCGCCACCTGCCTGTACGCGCTCTACGACCCGGCCACCCGCCGCTGCGTCATGACCGGTGCCGGGCACCCGCCGCCCGCGCTCCTGCACCCGTCAGGCGAGGTGGAGTTTCCCAGCCTGCCCAGCGGCACCCCGATCGGCGTCGGGCTGGGCTCCTTCGAGTCCCTGGAGCTGAAGCTGGACCGGGGCACCGTGCTCGCGCTCTACACCGACGGCCTGATCGAAACCCGCGGGAGCGACCTGGAGGCGGGCATGCGGCGGCTCGGGGCCGCCCTGGCCCGGGCCTCGCTGCCGCTGGACGACCTGTGCGCCTCGGTGATCGGCTCGATCGTGGGCGAAACCCCCGCCGAGGACGACATCGCCCTGCTGGTGGCCCGGACGCGCTGACGGGGCCCGGGCGCCGCATCAACCGGCCGGACGGATGACTGGGAGGCGGGCGTGATCTACATTGTAAAGGCGCCCGCTCGGAACGACCGCGATCAGGAGGTCGGGGACGCCGCGACCCAGGTACGGTCGTCGGTGAGGAAACGGTCGAGCCGCAGTCCCTCGGCGGCCAGCTCGGCCGACAGGTCCTCGTCGGTGAGCCGCCTGGACGAGAACGACTGCGTCCACACCTTGTCCTCGCCGTGGGTGTAGCGCATGGTCGCCTGGAAGATGCCGGGGGACACCTGCTCGACGGCCGCCAAGGTGATCGTGATGCCGCCGTCCCGGCGGTTCTGGCCCACGTGCCACCGGTCGTGCGCGTCGGCCGGCATCCACTGGAGGAGCACCGCGCCCCCCGGCTTGACGTGCCGCGCGCAGGTGGCCAGGAAAGCGTGCCTGACCGCGTCGTCCACGGTGTTCACCAGCTGGGAGGCCAGCATGACCGTGTCGAAGCGGCGGTCGAGCCGGAGGTCCTCCACCCGGCCCAGCACCGTGTGCGCGCCGCGCACGCGGGCCAGCATCTCGGCGGACTCGTCGACGGCCACCACCTCGAAGCCTCGCTCGACCAGCGGGTGCGTGACGCGGCCGACACCCGCCCCCAGTTCCAGGACGGTGCCGCCGGGCGGGGTGACCTGGGCGACGATCTCCGGCTCGCCGCCCGGCTCCAGCAGGCTGTAGAAGTCGACAGGGGATCCGTCCGGGGTGATGGGGCCGGGGCCCGTGCCAGAGTTGCGCATGCCTCGAAACTATCCCGCGGAGGGCGAGGCACGTGATCGACAGTCATTACCTTCCGATCCGGATCCCGCACCGCCCGCTCGGCCCCCGTCCCGCCTGGGCCGGGTGGTGATCCGGGACGTGCCGACGATCCGCTAAGGTGACTTCCCCCTTTTGTGAAAGAAGTCGGCATGTCGCATGTTCATATGGTTTTGTCCGCTGTGGGAGATCACCCCTATCCGCTGATCCGCGGGGGCGGGCTGTTCCTGATCGGTGTGGGCACCGGCTTCCTCCTGAGCTGGATCTTCCGTACGTACTGGCTGCAGTTCCTGATCGGCGGCTTCGCCGCCGGGTTCGTCGGCAGCGGCCTGAGCGCGCTGCTGCCCAGCCTCGGCTCGCCGTCGTTCGCCCACATCGCCGGGCTCGTGGGGTCGTTCGTGCTCGAAGCCGGGCTGATCTACCTCGTGCTCTCCAGGACCAAAGGCGCCGATGACCGTACGGTCCTGCTGTGGATCCTGTTCGTGGTGGGCGTGCACTTCCTCCCGATGGGCCTGGCCCACGGTCCGCTGATCACCCTCCTCGGCGTGCTCACCATGGCCAACGCGGCGGCCGGGCTGCGGAGCAACGCCCCGCTGCCGGTGTTCGGCGTGATCGACGCGCTGCTGAAGCTCGGCTTCGGCGCGGTGATGCTCCTCGGTCACCCGGCGCTGACCTTCACCTGAGCCCGCCTTCCGCGAATCCCCGCACGCCGCTGAGCTGGCCCGATAAGGTTTCCGGCGGACCCAGCGGCGGCTGACGGCGGGAGGGCGGGGCGGCACGTGAACCACGGGACCCGACAGGTGATGGGAGCCGTCGCCGGACTGGCCGCGTTCGTCCCCGTCTACTACCTGACCGAGGCGGCCGCCAGGGCCCTGCGCACGGGTGTCGCCACGTTCGGCCCCGCGCCGTACGGCCTGGCCTACCTGGGGGCGGTGGCCGTCATCGTCACCGTCCTCACCGCCTGGCCCGCGGCGGCGCTGTTCTGCGGCGTGCCGCTGGCGTCGGCCGGTCTCCTGTTCGCCCTCGACCTGGACGCCGCGCTCGGCGCCGCCGGCCGCCTGCCCTGGGCCCGAGCGGGCGGGCTGCCGTGGTCGCCGCCGGACGGCGTGCCGTGGGCGCAGCCGGGCGAGCCGCCCGGCACGCTGGCCGGGATGACGGGCCTCTACCTGCTCATCGGAGCGCTGCTGGTGCTCTCGGCGCTGCTGCCCGCCCGGTTGCGATCTATCCTGGGAAAGTGAGCGGGCGTGATCCGGATCGGCGCAGGGCGCTGCTCGACGCGGCCGACCGGGTCATCACCGAGGACGGCCCCGAGGTGTCGATGGCGGCCATCGCCGCCGCGGCGGGCGTCACCAAACCTGTCCTCTACCGCCACTTCGGCGACAAGAGCGGCCTCTACCAGGCGCTGGCCGACCGGCACGTGCGCACGGTCATCGGCCGGCTGCGGCCCTGGCTCGCCGCGCCGGGCATGGATCCGCGCGGCCGGGCGAGAGCCGCCATCAGCGTCTACCTCGACCTGATCTCCGCGAACCTCAACCTGTACCGGTTCCTGTTCCACCGGGCCGGGGCCGAGGACACCGCGATTCGTTCCCGCATGACCTCCCTGGTGCGCGGCCTGGGGGAGGAGCTGGGCGCGGTGCTGGCCGCCGAGGGCGCGGTGGCCGATCCGGTGCGGGCGCAGGTGCTCGGGCACGCCTTCGTCGGCATGGTGCAGACGACCGGCGACTGGTGGCTGGAGCATCCGCAGGTGGACCGTACGCAGGTGGTGGAGGGGCTGGTGGACGTGATCGCCGCCGCGGTGTCCGGCGCCCGGGCACCGCACGCCGCGGGACAGGGCTGAGCGAGGCCCGCCAACCGCGGGCCGTGCGCTAGCGCAACATCTGGAGCAGGTCCCACTCGTTCTCGCACACCCGCCGCCCGATCGCGGCCAGCTCGACCGACCGCGCGCCGCCGCGCAGGTGCCGCATGGTCTGCATGACGCAGATGACGCCCCACTTGAGCACGCCGAACGTCTCCCACCAGCGCAGCGCCTCCCGGTCCACCGGAGCGCCGCCCGCCCGCTCGTACGCGTCGATCAGGTCGTCGTAGTGCCCGAACCCGCCCACCGGCAGCGGCGAGCCGAACCGCCACGACTTCACGCACAACCACCCGAGGTCCTCCAGCGGGTCGCCAGCGTGGGCGAGCTCCCAGTCGAGCACCGCTCTGATCCCTTCCGGGCCGACGATCAGGTTGCCGTTGCGGAAGTCGCCGTGCACGACGGTCATCCGCGAGCCGGGCGGCCGGTCGGCCGCGAGCCGGCGCAGGGCCAGCTCGAACACCGGATGCGGCTCGCCGAGCTGGTCGAGCAGGTCGCGCCAGCGCGCCAGGGGATCCTCCTGCTCCTCCCGCGGCGCGCAGGACAGCGGCATCCGGTGGATGGCCGCCAGCGCCCGCCCGCACTGGGCGGCCAGCATGGGCCTGGCCGCGGCGTAGGCGTCGTCGCGCAGGATCCTGCGCGGGATCGTCTCGCCGGGGACCCGGGTCATGAGGAGGTACGACGCGCCGGAGGCGACGATGCCCGGCACCGGCACACCCGCGTCCGCCGCGGCCCGCATCAGCCTCGCCTCGGCCGCCAGGCCCCCGCCGATCTCGGCCTGCGGGGCCGCGCCGGGAGAGTCGAGCCGCAGGACCAGCTCGTGCCGGTTACCGTCCGGGGCGGCGACGTCCAGGGCCCAGGTCTCCCGTGACGCTCCGCCCGGGAGCCTGACGCTCGACGTGACGCGCGTGCCCGGGCCGAACGCCTCGGCGGCGATGGCGTGCGACTCGTTCACCGCAGGCCGAACGTCCAGGTGCCGCCCGCCGCGTACGCGCCCAGGACGCGCCGCCCCACCGCGTCGATGTGCACCTCGTCCGGCCCGTCGTAGATCCGCCCGGCACGCGCGTGCCGGTACATACGATCCAGCGGCGTGTCGGGCGTCAGCCCGGCGGCGCCGTACACCTGGATGGCCCGGTCGATCACGTTGTGCAGCATGCGCGCCCCCACCACCTTGATCGCCCCGATCTCGACCCGCGCCTGCGAACCCGCGTCGATGGCCTCGGCGGCGTCGAGCGTGAGCAGCCTGGCGGCCTGGATCTCGGCGTAGGAGTCGAACACGTGCTGCCGCATGAGCTGTTTGGCGGCCAGCGGCTCGCCGAACGCGGTCCGCTCGTGCATCCTGCGGCACATCAGGTCGAACGCCCGCTGCGCCTGCCCCAGCCAGCGCATGCAGTGGAAGATCCGGCCCGGCCCGAGCCGCTTCTGCGCGATGACGAACCCCTGCCCGCGCGGCCCGAGCAGGTTGCCCGCGGGCACGCGGACGTCGTCGTAGCGCACCTCGCAGTGCGCCCCGTCGAGCCCGAGCACGGGCGTCTCCCGCACGATCGTGTAGCCGGGCGTGTCGGTCGGCACCAGGATCATGGAGAACGCCAGGTGCGGCGGAGCGTCCTGCTCGGTCCTGCACATCACGGTCGTGTACGCCGCCCGCGACGCTCCCGTGGTGAACCACTTGTGCCCGTTGATCACCCATTCGTCGCCGTCCAGCACGGCGGACGTCACGAGCTGCGTGGGATCGCTGCTCGACACCGCCGGCTCGGTCATCGCGAAGCTGGGCCAGATGTCGCCGCGCACCAGCGGCTCGAGATAACGTTCCCGCTGCTCCGGCGAGGCGTGCTCGTGCAGCATCAGCGAGTCCTGCAGGGTGAATGTGCCGAGCGCGAGCTGGCCGTACTCGCTGCGCCCCTGCACCTCGTTGACGTAGACGTAGTCGAGGAACGGCAGCCCGCCGCCGCCCAGCTCGCGCGGATGGCCGAGCGCCCACAGGCCCTCCTTCTTCGCCTCGGCCCGCAGGGTGTCCAGGGCCTGCGCGGCCGCCGGCCCGCCCGCGTGCAGCACCGGCTCCGCCGGCTCCACCCGCTCGGTCATGAAGGCGTGGACGGCGTCGCGAACAGGGCGGACATGGTCCGGTACGGCGAAGCTCATGGAAGGATCTCAACGCCAAATCGTTGCCCAGTCAACCGACCTGGCCGTCAGGGCAGCCAGCTCACCTTGCCGCGCAGGAAGGCGTACCCGACGAAGGCCACGGCGTCGATCAGCGTGTGAGCCACGACCAGCGGCATCGCCCGCCCCCAGCGCTGGTACAGCCGCCCGAACACCACGCCCATGACCACGTTCCCGACGAACCCCCCGAACCCCTGATACAGGTGGTACGACCCCCGCAACACCGACGAGACCGCGACGGCCTTCCACGGCGTCCAGCCGGCCTGCCCCAGCCGGTGCAGCAGATATCCGGCGACCAGCACCTCCTCCAGCACGCCGTTCTGCGCGGCGGCGAGCAGCAGCACCGGCACCTGCCACCACACCTCGGGCAGCGCGCCGGGCACGACGGTCAGGTTCACCCCGGCCGCCCACACCGCGAGGTAGAACGCCAGCCCCGAGCCGCCGATCACGGCCGCCAGCGCCGCCCCGCGCAGCAGGTCGCCCCCGGGCCGGCGGAAGTCGGCGCCGATCGTGCGCAGCGACTCGCCCGACCGCACCAGCAGGTACGCCACCAGCCCGACCGGCGCCACCGCGATCGCGATCTGGACGAGTTGCAACGCCAGGTCCAGCCAGGGCCGATCCGGCGCCATCGACCCGACGAGCACGGCCTGCTGGCCCTTCAGCTCCTTCGGCGCCGTGAGCGCCCCGATCAGCCGGACGAACGCCACCAGGGCGCTGGCGCCGAGCGAGACCGACAGCACGACGATGACCTCGGCCCGGATGAGGCGGGGCCCGAGCACCGGGGTGGGCGCGAGCGGAGACTGTGTGGTCATGGCCGCAGATTAGCCTCTACATGATCGGACCCGAATAAAGGCCCCGTACCTTCCCCGAAGGACGGCTTCCTACCTTGGGCCGCGTCCCGGCGCCTCCGCCGGCGTCCCGCCGAATCTACTCTGGACGGGTGACCCCTTCCGGCCCGCACGACGTGCCCACGGCGGCGCAGCTCGTCGCCGCAGTCCGCGACTTCCTCCAGACCGACGTGCTGCCTGCCGTGGACGGCAGGACGCGCTACCACACCCGCGTCGCGATCAACGTGCTCGGCATGGTGGAGAGGGAGATCGAGCTCGGCCCCGGCCAGGCCGGCGAGCACGCGGCCCGGCTGGCCGCCCTCGGCGTGGCCGACGACGCCGAGCTGGCCGCCGCCATCCGCGAGGGCCGCGTCGAGGACGGTGAGGCGCTCACCTCCGTGCTGGAGCAGGCCGTGCTGGCGAAGCTGGCGGTGGCCGCCCCGGACTACCCGGCGCCGGCTGACGGCCACCCGCCCGGCCCCGGGCACGGGACCGGCTGAGGCC